>CANMBE010000004.1 GCA_947495975.1 Ignavibacteria bacterium
CTCATAGGCTAACGCCTCATTGAGTTTCTCATGAGCATCGGCGATCAATTCATCCGGCGTCTTCGCGTCGCGCACCAGATGTTCGGAACCGACCACTGCCGGATCTTTTTCCTTCGTACGGTTCGTCGCTTTTTCACGGAATGTCGCGAACTCAGGATAACGCATCAAATAGTTGATCGTTACTCGTTCAGGCGGATTTGAGAGCAACTCCTCTCCCTTGCCTACGATGCGATAGGTAGATCGACTTCGAGATTCGATCAATCCTGCTTGCTTCAAATACGAAAGAGCCCACGCTACTCGATTATCATACGTTCTCGCGAGTTTACTTGGCAAAAGCTCGGCAAGCTCCTGTTCCGTGAGCCGGTAGTCTACAGCCAACTTCGAGCGAACATCAAGTGACTTCGATTCACCATGCTCGGAGAGATATCGTAGTACAGGTAGCATCAGTGTTTGAAAGTCAGGGATCGCCATGATTTGCAGTCTCTAGATTGTTGTTTGCGAAGATACAACTGCAGTTCTTGGGTGCCACGTATCCAAAGCATTAGATACTACAAAAGCGTGCATCCTAACCTGCCCCCGTTTGTTGGTTCACCAGTAATGTCAGTCATAACGCAGCGAACCTAACAATGGTTAGTTGAATTGATGTGAGCGTTGTTTGCCTGCGGAATTCAGGGGGCGCCAAGGGGCGCGGAATCTCAATGCGATAGCTGCAATGGATTCAGCTGCCACAAAGAGAACGTTAGTGCTGTGGCAAACGCAACCCACATGAGATACGGGATGAGCAAGGCACCAGCCACTGCGCTCTTGCGCCAGAAAGCGATGACCGTTGCCAGAATCAGCATCCACAAAACGATGATTTCAACAAACGCTACACTCCCTGATCTCATAACGAAGAACAGCCACGTCCAGATGCCGTTTAATACGAGTTGTGCTCCGTAAAACGTTAGCGCCGTTCGTGCTGCAGCAAAGCCGGCCTGCTTCCACACCAGCCACGATGCAATGCCCATCAGGATGTAGAGTACGGTCCATGCCGGACCAAACAACCACGCCGGCGGAGCCCACGTTGGTCTATTGAGCTCCATAAAGAAACTACCGGCACGTGCCGAAGCAAGCCCCCCAAGTGCTGCTGCTACAAACACCAGTGTAAACGAGAAGATGAGTCCGAGGATCTTTTGGGGGTGTGATGGAATGCTCATACGGCAAACATCTACAATACATGTGCAACATGCTGACATTACGGGGCCAATGGTCCGTATTTTTGACGCAATGATGCAACAACCATCATTTCATTGAACATTATGGAGCCCCTTTGACGCAAGAAGTTGTGGATTTTTTTGAGAAGGTGCTTGATCAAACACGCGCCGGAGAGGTTACACATCGAATGGCTGCGATTCAGCGTGGCGAGTTTGATGCAAACCCGCGTTTGGCTCTGAATCAATCGCGCCGATTTAGGCGATGGTTTGAGCGAAATAATCCGAGCGACGAAGTACGCGAAGCAGAACTTCGTGATGCTGCGGCTGAAGCACACTCTGTAACGCTTGATGCTGGTGAGTATAATGTTGTTGTGATAAGTCTGTTTGACTGTGGTGAGTCTGAAACCGACGAAAGATTTAACGGCGCAACAACGCAAACCGAATGGCTCGCACGGATGTATAGCATTCTTGATGAGACAAAGGCTGAGATTGAAGAATATGTTGCCATTGCCGTACAAAAGTGCGAGGATGCTCCAACAGTAGACAAACAACCGGCGAGCAGTAACGTACATGTGACGAGCAACCAGGAAAACAAGATTGCCGTGCGCAAGGAAAAAACCGAGAAGAAGCTTGTGCACGTTACAGTGGCTAAGCCTGCGCCAAAACCGAGTAGGGCAGATTTCGCATTTGCGCCCGTTGCAAAGTATTTTGCAACCTCGCCAGACGATGTGGTACACATCATCCGCAACGGTAATGGAACGATTGAAATGTTAGACCTGGCTTTGCACGAAGCAGGTGAAATTCTGGGAGCTCTTAAAGAGCATTTCTATCTCGATAGAGATAATGCAAAGAACCTACAGGTAGGCGTATCAGGGCAAGACCCCTGCCCATGGTTTGGCGCTACTGGCACCATTGAATCTGCTGTATTAGCTGCACGGGGCTCCAGGCAAACGTCTGCCGAGTCTGAAGCGTGCAGACACAAGCTTTTGAATGCGCTGCGCAAGTATGACGTGCGCTGATTTACTGTTAGACGTCAGATTGGCGAGACACGATAGAGACGTACCGGTAGAATCGCTAAATTGTCTACCAAATAAAAGTCTTTGGATTATATATACATATTGGTGGGTTGGTCAGCATTTTGGTGTATGTTTTGAGGCACTTACCAGAAGGAGTTTCTCTATGAAGAAGTTTTTTACTTCTATCGCAGCAATGTGCATTACCGTATTTCTCATTGGTCAGGCTGAAACCCAGGCACAGTCTTGGGTTGCAGAGGCACAACAGAACGGATTTACGCTCAAGAAAGTTGAAAGTGATACGGCCATTAAGACGGGCCAGACTTTCTCCTACACTGTATACTTCTCTATACCTGCTGGTGCTACGAACATTACCATTTCAGACGTTCTGCCAGGCTCATTGCAATTTTTGAGTGCGTCATACACAGCGCCATGTGGTACACCCACGGTTGTGAGTCCGGCTGTTAACGCAATGGGTGGATCCTATTCACTCTTTTGGGCTTCAACACCAACAGGTTGCACGGGATCGTTTACGATAACAACGCAATTCCCTAATGGTACAACATGCAACGGCACAACAGCCCGAAACCGTGCGTGTCTTCAGGGCACGATTGGACCTAAAGTAGTAGATTTCTGCACGCCTTTTGTTTCCATTAGTGCCATTGCGTCAGAGCCCTGGAACATTCACAAGTATATTTCTAATGCTTCTTATCAAGGTGGGCCGTGTGCGTATGCCACCTCTGACTCGGTTGTGAACTATCAGGTGTGCGTCTATAAGAACGTTGGTACAACTGGACAGCTCAATCTTGTTGGTGGTATTGTAACAGATGTGCTTCCAACGGGGGCAATCCTGCAATCTTCTACGTGCGGTGCCACGCAAACAGGTAGCACGATAACGTGGACAGTAGGCAACCTCTCTGCACTGCCGATGTACAACCAAGTGTGTTGTCAGTTCTCTGTGCTTTATCCGCGGGTTGCATTCCCCAACGGCACAACGATTACAAATAAAGCCGTGTTAACAGGAACTACTGGCTCTGCAAATCAACCGTGTGGCACAATTGCAGATACAAGCAATCAGACATGTGTAGAGATCAAGTCAATCAACAGTGCTACGCTCAGCAAGTGGGTCTATACGAATGGTCAGCCAGGTTGCACCGGTAAATATCTCGTCTACATTTGCAACAACGGTACTACAACGATTGCTTCGTTCACCGTTACCGATACCCCCCCTACAACACTTACTGGCCTATCGCTGGGTACGGTTTCTGCGGGATTAACTGCGAATCTTGCGCTGGGTGTTGTAACTGCTACAGGAACGTCACTTGCTCCTGGTCAATGCCGCTACTTTGAAGTGAACTTCACAATTCCGGCTACTGCAACAGTTGGATCTACAATCACCAATTGCGCATCGTTCACATCACCCGGTTTTGCTCCAATACAGGCATGTGTATCGTTTGTTGTTTCTGCTCCAGCGCCAAAGGCATGTATCTGGAAAGAAGTGTGTAGCAAGCTGCCTTCATATACACCAGGTCAGACATTTAGGTATCGCCTGCGCGTGCAAAACATTGGTGGACAGGCGTTAACGGGCTCCTCCATCACTGATGTCCTGAATTCTAATCTGCAATACGTGGGTAATCCATCGTATTACACCTCTACAGCATGGAATGCCCCTTGCCAGCCAACGTCAAATTGGCCGGGTGTTGGACTTACAAACAACCCAATAACAAACACGGTAACGGCAACACTGCCATCGATTCCTGCGGTGTGCCAGTCAATTTTCTTTAGCAACTGTGGTCAGTATGGCACCAACGGTGTTCCATTCTACTTCATCGAATTTGATGTAAAGGTTGTTGACACCTCTGCACTTGGCAACGTGCCAAACCTGTTTACATTAAGTGGTGGTACACTTCCGGCAACAGTAACATCAAATATTGACTACGTCACTGTTGTTGGCACCGCCGGATTTACACTTACAAAGGGTGTGAAAAAGACAGGCGCATTATCCTATGCAGTCTCCGCATCGTCTGCTCCAAGTGGTGCAATTTCCTACCGATTACGATTAACCGTTGCAACCGGTAGCGTAGGTCTGAGACATATTACGTTTGCAGATCTCTTGCCAAGAGATAACGGCGCGAGTGATCAGCTCATCCTGGGTCCATGCTCGCCGCGTGGCAGTGCATTTGATGTTACGTATGCGTCTCCTCTGGCAACGTTACCCGTTGCTTTGCCGTACAACAACCCATTGAGTTTTGCAGCCGTGAACAACTTTGCACCACTAGGCGCGCCTGGTGCAATGTTTGTAGGGGGCTGTGGAACGCTTGGAACATGGAGTGGCGGAATCACGTCAGGTGCAAAGAATGCTGGCTACTATTTTGGTGCAACGCCTGTTGCAGCAACGTTGAATGCAACGGCAGACTTCAATGCCACCGTATCGGCAACGGCTGCAGATGGATTGATTGCCTGTAATACGTTTGCAGCCAACGCGGCAGTTCGGCACTTGATTGCAAGCACAATCATTTCAGATCAGATTATAGGTCAGCTCGAATCGAACACTGCATGTGTAACGATGAAAGAGGGCGGCTGCATAGACAGCGTGAGGATGAATGTTGTCTGTGCTGGGAAAGATGCAGTGGGCAATCAACAATACACCTTCAGCATTTCAGGTTGGAATGCGAATGGTGCAGGAGTGTTGATGCTCAGTTCGCCACAAGGAACATTTGTACCGTCGTCCTTTGCGCTTGCAGCGGGCGGCTTTGCTATATCAACAACATTTACTGACATCCCACCTGTGAATGCGATGATCACATTGCACTATCAGCTTGTGATGAATGGAGTTATTGTGTGCAGAGATAGCATCGTGCGAGATCTGCCGCCGTGTCCAAGTGAGCCACCAACAGATTGCTGTAAGGGTTTCACACATCAAGTTGATCACACCAAGATTTCGTACAACAATTCTGGGAATGTTTCTCTGCAGGCATCTATGGTTGCAGGCCCGGCTCCAATACAGGCATTCTCTGCTACCATCGTTAGTGTGCAGCGGCGAACCGTTTGCAACAATGTGGCATCGCCATGGCAACGGAGTTTTGGCGATATCCGTGCTGGCTCAATCAGCACAACACTTGCACCTGGACCGCTCTTCCTACAGCTCTACAGCCGCGAAGCGCGTTGGGGTACGGGAGAATGTATCACCTTCATGAACGGCGTGAATTTGCAGCTCAACATGCTGTTCCCTCCTGTTCCTGCCAGCTCCAAGTGTCGCGATACCCTGATCTTCTCCATCAGGTATTCATACACAGACTGCAAGTGTGTTACCTGTACAGTTCTTGTGAGAGACACCGTTGTTCGCAAATATTCCTTCATACCGTGGGATTGGGCAAGTACCGGCAATGCAACACATGGCTCTGTAAGAAAAGGAACGGAACGTACACAGGCAGATACAGCAACAAGCACTTCTGTTGTTATGGACAATAGCACAGATGGCACCTTGTGGATTCTGAACCCAGCACGTGCGGACAATACAACAGTTGTTGAAGGCGTAGAAATTTCTTCTCCGCTTGCACCACTTGTATCCCTGGCATCTGGGACCAACACAGGAGTGCTTAATGAAGCAACAGGATTTGTGGCAATTGATGCACCGCCGGGTACTACCACTGGCGTAAGCATCACGGTATCCAATCCCACAAGACTCACTCAGTTCCCTGTTGAAGTACGTTACCTCTATAGCGACGGATCGGGATCTGCATCAGAGTTCAGTGAGACAGTAACGTATACCGCACGAACACCTGGCGCTGCTCCTGATGTTATCGCTGAAGATCCTAAGGAGAAGCCAACCAAGGTTCGAACATTTGCGCTATCCTTCACCAATGCGAACGGCTATAAAATCCCGGTAGCTGCAGTACGGATACGTTCAACTGGCGAGCAACGCATTCTTGCAGTTGGTCCAGCGAGTGCTGATGCATCATCTGCATTGCTTGCGCTGATTGCAAACGATGTAGTTGGCCACAGTGTAAGTGCAATGGTTGATGGCTTACGTGGAGTTGATCCGGGCGCTGTGATTCGTCCAATCTACCTCACACTTTCTGGTATTGAAGGCACATCTGTAACGCTAGACTTTGAGTCATTCGATGGAGGTGGGGGTCAGATTTCTACCGGTACCTTTACCCTCACAGATCCAATCTCTAAGGTTAGCGACGGTCCAGATCGTCCGGCAATACAGATCAACAGCGTTATTCCTAACCCTGCTGGATCGCAGCTTACGGTTGCGCTTTCTCTTGATCAGCCTTCAACAGATGCCGAAGTGCTTGTTGTTGATGTGAGCGGAGCAACATTGCTTACGCTACTGCATCGGCCACTAGACGAAGGCAATCATGTTATCCAAGCTGATGTGCAGGGACTACCACAAGGGTCGTACACCATTATTCTCCGCACACCTCATGGAGTAAGCTCTCTGCCACTCCGTATTGTGCGGTAGTAGATTCAACCATCGCTTTATAAAAAACGCCGCGTCTCTTTCTTGAGGCGCGGCGTTTTTTCGTATGGGGAAAAGAGCCTCACTTCACAACAACAAACTCTGCCACCCCCACTGCCAATCGATGTGTACCCTCTGTTAGTTTGCCAGTGCCAATGGCGCGGCCGCGCAGGTCGTACACGATATATATGCGCGTACCTGAGCCAACTGGCAGCGTCACAGAAACTTCGGTTGCCGAAAGGCGCACAACGCGTTTTGGGCTGAGGTTTGATTCATCTACACGTGTGGTGCTCGCCCCTTCATACGCTCCAATGGAAGGGGGCGTAGCATACGGCTGGCCCTGCATGTCTTGGGTGAGGCTGTCAATGGGAATGCCTTTTCCAATTGCTGGACTCGCTTGCTGCAAACGTTGATCGGTTGTTGCGCCTATGAACTGCGGATCAGAACCATAGATGGAAGCAGTCTCGCTCATCGAAACTAGATTTGGTTGTGACCGAGAAACATCGTCTGATTTGTACCACAGGTTGTTCGCCAGCGTGAAAGATTCAGGTGCGGTGTTGCTACCAATGTTTACATGTGTTGAAATCGATGTGGTGTAGACGATAATGTTGTTGCGGAAATAATTATCTCCACACGATAAGAACCTGCTTGTGTCAACAGTTTCTTGCAGAACGCGGAACACCCAACGAACGGGATTGATAATTGTGTTGTTCTCTACGTGAACACGAACACATCCAACAAAACTTATTGGCGCAACGGATCGTACAAAAAGATTTGAATAGACTTGTAGATCTGCAGCCTCGAATGTCGCATTCGGTGGACGGAAGAATTGAAGTCCAGTGGAGCCACCGAGGTTTACAGCACGCTGACCACCATCGATGAATCGGTTTCCTTCAATCCGAATGTGCTGAGTGCCGCCCTTGGCCTGTATGCAGTTAGACCCTTGACGTGTGAAGGTATTTCCCTTAAACAGGCCTTTGTGACAGCCCACCATATCTACACCACTACCACCTACGGCCCCATCTTCAAACGTACAATCCTCTATGGAGAATGTATCAAGCCCAGAGAGTTTTAGCTGATCATTATTACCAGTGGCTGCCATCTGTGTGAATAAAACATTTCGAACAACGATGTGATGCGTTGGTGTATCGAGCACACCGCCATCATCGATATTCATTCCATTGCCGGTTTGGCGTGTTACGGTAAAGTTTTCTAGCTGAACATATGAGCACTTGGACATATGCATTGATTCGGATCCACCATCAAACACAACGGTGCTGCGGTCTTCGCCACGGATTACAATTGGTAAGCCCGGGCTTCCATTGAGATCTTCAATCCAAAAGGTACCGAGGTATGTTCCTGCGTGGATGAGAATCGTATCACCAGCAACGGCCATGCGAGAAGCAGTGGCTGGATTTGCATACGGTCTGCCCGCTCCAACATGCAACACGGTTGCAGACACGTTACGTGCAAGCATCAGCATTAAACACATTGCAAGAATTCTCATGGCTCTACTCCTGTAGTTTCAACTTTGGGTTTCTCTGAGTTACACCAAAGCTACAGTAAAGCGTTACTCTACAACCAACCGCAATTACTACACCATCCAACGTGCACACGTGGGATACACCATTGCCGTGGTTCAGCGGGAAACGGTTACCACAACGTTTCTTGCACGATAACTACCATAAAGCTGTCCGTGTCGTAATCTCGCCTTGAGCGAAAACGAGAAGGTGAACGGCTCACTGCTTTGAGATTGTGGAAGGGGCTTACCCTCCAATGACGCCTGTATAGCAATGGTGCCATCGCTGTTGCGCACGGCCGTGAGTGCAATACTCCGTTTATCGTCGTTCTGGCGGTCCAACGTTCTGATCAACTTTTTATCATACGCTACTAACACGTCATCAAACTCAAATGTCCGAATATCAGGGATGTGATCAAGAGAATCTACAGACGGCATGTTCAGCCGAATGCCAGTGACGTTGAATTGTATTCCATTCAACAATCCTGTGCGCATCGTCTTCATGTTAGAAGTTAGTATCTGTGGTTTTGGGATATCAACATTTGCCACCGGAGCTGTAAATGCTTCCGATGTTGTACCAAGCCAATCGGAGCCGCTCCATACCGCCGCGCTCACAGTAAGTCTCACGGCGCCACGTACAGAGTCTGAGGGCAAAGGAATGATCTTTCCTTCGAGATGCATCCACACAAAAACTTCAGAGCTCAGTGAGTCTACTGATCGCCATCGAATGCTATCGAGCACAGGTTTGTATCGCGCGTACTCGCCGCCCAATGCTCGCACCGTTGATGTCTTTATAACAGCCTTCATCGTATCGATGTGGCCAGTTACAAATATTCTTCGGATAACAAACTCAGGTGATTCGTTGTCACTGATAAACTCAGCGATTGCAGATTTCACATTGATGAGTGGTGCGGTGTGTACGGTGTGTGCGTGCACCATAGCAGTACACCACACTATGACACAACCAACGAGTGCGATTTGAATTCTCAACAATTTTTCTTTAAAACTGCGAATGATCGATTCTACCTTCTCTCTCTACATCCTTGCGTCATATACCGCAATGCGGTGCTGTCTCCAAGTGCAAACGCTGCACGGTGATCTTGGCACGCGCCCGCTGAATCTTTAAAGGCAGCAAGTCTTAATCTACCCCTCAATAAATACGCCTTTGGGAACGTGCTATCTTGGCCGATAACAGTGCTCACATCTTCTATAGCCATTGGCAGAAGCCCCATTTCTGCCTCCACAACAGCACGTTGCATACGAGCATTGAGAAGCTCCGGCTGGCGCAAAAGGATGTAATCGAGATCATCCTTTGCCTTGCTGAAATCTCGCAGTCGCAGATATGCTGACGCCCGGTTGAACCACACGTTCATCGTAAGTGAATCGCGCTCAATACACCGTGTGTAGAATATCACGGCCTCTCCATAATTGCCTTTATTGAAGGCATTGAGCCCCTTACCAAACAACTCCTGCATCTTGTCCTGCTCGTCTTGAGCGATGACAACAGCCGATGTGCACACAACGGCACAGATGATGAGTATAAACTTCATAGTGCGAGAGTGGTACGGTAGAGGCGGCGCCTCCAACCTTACAGGGCCTTTACTTCGTTCACCAGTGCTGCAAGCGACTTCTTAGCATCGCCAAACAACATTGACGTGTTTGGGCGGTAGAAGAGTTCGTTCTCAATACCAGCATAACCGGCCTTCATGGAGCGCTTCATTACGATTACCTGGCGCGATGCCTCTACATCAAGAATCGGCATTCCGTAAATCGGCGAGTCTGGATCTGTCTTTGCTGCTGGGTTCACCACGTCATTTGCGCCTACAACCAAAACCACATCAGTTGTTGCAAATTCGGGGTTGATTTCTTCCATTTCAACAAGCTTATCATATGACACATCGGCTTCTGCAAGCAATACGTTCATGTGCCCTGGCATACGTCCGGCCACTGGATGCACGGCATATTTTACAACAACGCCCTTGGCTTCGAGCTCAGTTTCTAGTTGATGGCACGTGTGTTGTGCTTGTGCAACTGCCAGGCCATATCCAGGCACAATAACAACTTGCTTTGCATAGGCCATAAGCACTGCAGCATCTGTTGCCGTTACCTCTCGGATATTTCCAACAACAGTGCGCGAAGTACCACTCGCAGCCTTTGCGCTCATGAGTCCACCAAACAGAACATTGAACAGCGATCTGTTCATTGCCTTGCACATGATGATCGTGAGGATCGTACCGGCAGATCCCACGAGAATACCACCGATGAGCATCACCATGTTATCGTAGAGGAATCCGCCGCACGCCGCAGCAACACCAGTAAATGAATTCAAAAGAGAAATCACTACTGGCATGTCTGCGCCACCGATTGGCATCACGAACAATACACCGTATGCAAGTGCGAGTGCGCAGAGAACAAGCAGCATCGTAAGACCAGAAACAGAACCTGCGATAAACATGGCAGACAACACTACGATGCCCGCAAGCACGAGAATGTTGATAATCTGCTGTCCGGTAAAGCTGAGGTCTTTGATCTTCTCTGCCAGTTTCCCAAACGCAATCATTGATCCACTAAATGAAACACCACCAATAACGAGTCCGGCAATGATCGTGAGCGAATGCACAGGATCGTGTGGCAAAGACATATCACGATTGGCTTCTTCGATCAATGAAATAAGAGCTGCGCACGCGCCGCCCATTCCATTGAAAAACGATACCATCTGCGGCATAGCAGTCATCTTCACACGTTTGGCCATCACCATTCCAATGACCGTTCCAACAATCAGGCCACCAAAGATGAGCGGCAGGTTGCTGAGTGTTTGACCATTGTGCCCCTTATAGAGGAAGATCGTGCCGAAGATCGCAAGACCCATTCCAAAGGCAGCGATAAGATTACCACGTCTGGCAGTTGCCGGCGAGCCTAGCATTTTTAGGCCAAGCACAAATGAAACCGAGGCAACCAGATACAGGATCGGTAGAATACTGTCCATTATTGCCTCTTCTTAAACATTTCGAGCATACGATTGGTGACGACGAAGCCGCCTACCACATTGAGCGTACCAAGGATTACCGCGATAAAACCAAGAACTTGAGAGAACACATCGGTTGCTTCTCCCATTACGATAATAGAACCAATGATCACAACACCGTGAATGGCATTGGCACCGCTCATGAGCGGCGTGTGCAATACACTCGGAACGTGAGATATAAGCTCGATTCCGAGAAAGATCATCAAGATCACGAGATAGAGAATACTTAGCGTTGCTGAATCCATTATGCTCGCACCTCAGATTGATAGGTCACTAGTGTTGCAGCTACAATTGCGTCTTCAAGATCAAATGTGAATCCTTCTGGCTTTGCTACTGCAGCAAGAAAGGCCGTTACGTTCTTTGCGTAAAGTTCGCTTGCATGTGTTGGCACAGACGAGGCGAGGTTGTTGCAACCAATAATCGTTACACCGTTATGAACAACCGTAGCATCAGGCTGGCTCAGAGCGCAATTGCCACCTGCTTCGGTTGCCATATCAATGATCACTGAACCACGTTTCATCTTGCTTACTTGTTCAGCGGTGATCAACGTTGGTGCCGTACCACCTGCAACGAGTGCCGTTGTTATCACAAGGTCAGCAACGATCAGAGACTTTTCTACTGCTTCTTTTTGTTTCGCTAGAATCTCCGGACTCACGGCAGCTACATAGCCCCCTTGCACATCAACACTATCGAGTCCCTCTACCATGATGAACTTTCCGCCGAGAGATTCAACCTGCTCTTTTGTATCGGGGCGAATGTCACTTACTTCAACAATGGCCCCAAGGCGCTTTGCTGTTGCCACTGCCTGCAGTCCAGCTACACCGGCGCCATAGATGAGCACCTTCGCAGGTGTTACTGTGCCGGCTGCCGTCATCATGAGTGGAAAGATTCGGCCCAATGAGTTGGCACCAAGAACAACGGCCTTGTATCCGGCTAGGTTGTTTTGTGACGACAACACGTCCATATTTTGCGCCCTCGATATGCGAGGCATGGTATCGAGCGCAAATGTATGTACCCCTTGCGCTGCAAGAGCGCTGAGAACGGCAGCATGGCGCTTTGGATAAATGTAGGACACCAATGAGGTCCCACTGCGCATCTCGCCAATCTCTGACGGGCTTGGAACAGCTACCCTGATAATGGTATCTGCAGCCGCAATAACCTCGCCTCGGCTTGCCACCAAGGCCCCAGCCGCTCGATAGGCATCATCGTCGAAGCCGGCGTCTAGGCCAGCCCCCTGCTGAATATGGATGGTGTGACCCTGTTTAGAAAGCTGGAGACAAGCACTTGGAACGAGGGCCACACGCCGTTCACCGCTTAATGTCTCTTGGAGTACACCTATTATCATGGCAGCAATAGTACGAGTTTTTTTTCACTGCTCACGGATAAGGTCGTAGCTATTTAGTTGCACCTAACTTATCTTAGTGATGTTAATATCATTTTATGTCTCAAAACATATCATGTACATCCTTCGATTCTACTTTTTTCTGCTCGTTCTGCTGACTCTCCTTGCCTCGTGTGATGCGTTCTACCCGGCCGGGCCAGAAGAAGATGAGTTGCTTGGTTGCGTTCACTGATGTAGTCTTCACCGCAGCATCCGTACGTGGTCCTACGTTTGTTGCCAACGGCGGCCATACAGTGTGGCCTCTCCACGTATTTCTAAGAGCGCAACCTATGACGATGGGTCTATCACATAATATTCAAGACTACCTCAAAGCCATCCTGCAACTTGGCAAGGATGAGGCAGCTACTACGTCTGACATCGCAGCACGCTTAGATGTGAGTCCGGCATCTGTTACCAGTATGCTCAAAAAACTCGATGAACTCAAGCTGGTGAAGCACGAATCATATCGTGGTGCCGTGCTTACTCATGCTGGCCGCAAGATTGCTTTAGAGATACTTCGCCACCACCGTTTGATTGAAACCTATCTGGCTCAAGCGCTAGGGTATACATGGGACCAGGTACACGAAGAAGCTGAGCGCTTAGAACACCACATCAGTGAGGAGTTCGAAGACCGCATCGCAAAGATCCTTGGAGATCCACGGTATGATCCACATGGCGAGCCAATCCCTACAAAAGACGGACATGTTCCGCCAACCACATCGGATCGCTTGGCTGATGGTGAATGTAGCGACGTGTTTGTTGTACGGCGTGTAGACAGTCACAACACGTTGATGCTTCAATTGCTTGCTCAACTTGGAATCGGAATTGGCACTACACTGCGAATTGTTACTCGCAACGAACAGGTTGGCACATTAACGCTAAAGCACCAACGCAAGAACATCGATCTCGCTCTTGAGATCTGTGAACATGTTTTTGTTGAGCGGAAGTCTGACGTAACAAACAAATGACATCTATGAAAAAAGCAGCACATATTCCCTCTCTCGAAGAAGTCCACGGCTCTGTAGAAACGCATATGGTAGGGGGCTTCTGGCGCAGACTCTCTGCATTTATGGGTCCGGCATACCTCATTGCTGTTGGATACATGGACCCGGGTAACTGGGCAACTGACATTGCAGGTGGAAGCAAGTTTGGCTATACCCTTCTATGGGTGCTCGTATTGTCAAACATGATTGCACTCTTGTTGCAATCACTCAGCGCTCGGCTTGGGCTTGTACGCCGAATGGATCTTGCGCAAGCTTCGAGACTTGCCTATCCCCCGTTTGTAAACTACACCTTGTATGGCCTTGCAGAACTTGCAATTGCAGCGTGCGACCTTGCAGAAGTACTCGGAATGGCAATCGGCGTGCACCTCTTAACAGGCATCCCTCTTTCATGGGCTGTAGTGATCACACTTGTAGACACAGTGCTTCTGATGCTCATCATGCGCGGCAATGTGCGCCGCATGGAGTCAATCGTATTAGGTCTCATCACAACAATTGGGGTTGCCTTCTTGTGGCAAGTGATAATGTCTGATCCTCACCTGCCCACGTTGGCTACCGGACTCATCCCGTCCATACCAAACGATGACGCACTCTACATTACAATAGGCATCATCGGGGCAACGGTAATGCCCCATAACCTGTATCTGCATTCTGCGTTGGTGCAGACCCGACGTTTTGCGCGGACACCAAAGGGTATCAAAGAAGCAATCAAGTTTAACTTCATTGATTCTGCCGTGGCGCTCAACCTAGCGCTCTTCGTGAACGGGGCTATTCTTGTTGTAGCTGCTGCTGCATTCTACACAAACGGCTTGCAGAATGTAACAGACATTCAAGATGCGTACCGACTCCTTGCGCCGCTGTTGGGCAATTCCATGGCGCCAATACTATTTGCCATAGCCCTGATTGCATCCGGACAAAGCAGTACAGTTACTGGTACACTGGCCGGACAAGTTGTGATGGAAGGTTACCTAGGACTGCGAATGCGCCCGTGGATTCGCAGAATTCTTACACGCAGTATCGCAATCATTCCAGCAGTTCTCGTTATCGTGATTGCGGGCGATGGTGCCGTTGGTGACTTGTTAGTTCTTTCGCAAGTGGTGTTGAGTTTACAACTTGGATTTGCAATCATACCACTCATTCACTTTGTGAGTGACAAAGTGGCCATGGGCGAGCATGTAATTGGTAGGGTCACCAAGATCTTCGCATGGCTTAGTGCCGCTATCATCATCGGCTTAAATGCAAAACTTGTGTACGCAGAGATCACGTCGTGGATAACGAATGCATCCACATCTGTGCTTGTAATATGGCTTGTTGTTATTCCCGTTGTTGTTTTCTGCGTGGTAGTGCTGCTCTATATCACTTTCGTACCGTTATGGGGCAGGCCATGGCGCACCCGTGTTGCTATGCCACACGCTGATCAACCAACAACGTTTGACTTCACCGAACTACAAACCTTTAGCCGAATTGCAGTAACTGTTGACTTTTCAACAGTTGACTCAAAGGCATTGCGCTATGCCGTCTCAATGTGTGCACCTTCGAGCACGATTATTCTGATTCATGTAGTAGAGACAGTGAGTTCCATCGTTATGGGGCAGGATGCATTGGATGCAGAAACCAGCAGCGACAAACTGCGGCTTGAGGCGTATGCAGCACAGATTGATGCAACCGGACGGCATACAGAAGTTGTGATTGGCCATGGTAGCCCGCGGCACGTGCTGCCAAACCTTGTGAATGACTCTACTCCTGATCTGTTGGTGATGGCCGGGCATGGACACTCCGGACTTGGAGACTTTGTTCACGGGGCTACTATTGATGCCGTTCGTCACAAGATTCGTGCACCTGTTATTGTTATCCCGGGCAGGCTATAGAACATTGAGAGGTAATTTGCAGGATGAAAAGACTTCCATCGATACGAGATCTGCGTGCGGAGATTCTCGAACTATTAAGTTCCGCAAAGAGCCCCATACAGTTACTAGACCTTTCGAAGCAACTGCGCGTGCGAGCCAACTCTGATGACTACGAGCATATGCGCGAGCTTCTAGAAGTAATGTCAGATGAAGGTGCTCTTGCGCGCCACAGCAAACGGAGATATTCACTTCCAGTGATTGTTCAACAGGTAGAGGGCCTTCGTGGTGTGCTGTCTACGTATCACGACAATGCAACGGTAAAGACCAACGATCCCGAGATGCCTATTGTCCACATCAAGCGTCAGCATATGCTGACTGCTCTTGATGGCGATATTGTACTCGTACGTCCTCATGCAATTCCTAAGGACCGGAAAGTCAGAGGTGAGGTTGTTGCGATTGTTGAGAGATCAAATCATCCCATCTCTGGCACAATTGAATACGATGGTGCGTTCTATTATCTGATTCCTGATGAGTCCAAATATCATGTAGACTTTTTAGTGAGTGAGAAGAATCTTAACGGTGCAAAGCCTGGCGATAAGGCACTTGCAACGTTTGTTCGTTGGGAGCATGCAAACGCATCTCCAGAGGCATCCGTTAAAGAAGTCTTTGGTATGTCTGGCAAGGCTTCAGTTGAGTTTGAAGCAATTCGCAAAGAATTTCGCCTTCCTGCTACGTTTCCGTCACGCGTTGAAACAGAAGCCGCAGCTTACACGCATCCTACATCAATGGTTCCAGCGGGTAGAACGAATCTTTTGGATGAACTGATTATTACGATTGACCCCGTTGATGCGCGAGACTTTGACGATGCTCTCTCACTGGTTCAATTACCGAATGGCAATGCAGAGTTAGGTGTACACATTGCAGACGTTGCATTCTACGTTACGGAGGGCTCAGCACTTGATAACGAGGCACTTGCGCGCGGCAACAGCACGTACCTTGTTGACGGAGTTGTGCCGATGTTACCCGAGCATTTGTCCAACGACATCTGTTCACTCGTGCCACATAAGCCCCGTTTTGCATACTCTGTTTTTATGGAGTTTACAACACACGGCGAGCGTGTTTCGTATCGTATTGAAGAGACCGTGATTGAAAGCAAGCGTCGATATTCATACGAAGAGGCGCAGCAGATCATTGAGTCGGGCATTGGTGATAATGCAGACCTCATACTTCGTCTACATACACTTGCCAAGACGTTGTTTGCACAGCGCATGACGGGTGGTGGCATCGACTTTGAAACGCAAGAGATAAAGTTCATCCTTGATGAAAACAAGATGCCTTTTGAAGCCGTGATTAAAACACGTACTGATGCTACATCACTTGTTGAAGAATGTATGTTGGCTGCAAATAGAACCGTTGCCGAACACCTGCATGTTCTCAAGACAGAATGGAAGACAAAGGAGTTGCCGCCATACGTGTATCGTGTGCATGACCAGCCAGACAAAGAAAAGATGGAAGCAGCCGTTGGTGTGATTCGTGCACTTGGCTTTGACGTACCGAGTGGCAGGCTTACACCCACTATCATCAATGGAGTGCTTCGCCAGGCCGCGGACCGTGTTGAAAAGCCAGTGGTTAACACATTGTTATTGCGCTCAATGGCCAAGGCCATCTACACCAATCACAATATTGGACACTTCGGTCTTGGCTTTGCAGACTACGCTCACTTCACGTCGCCCATTCGTCGCTACCCAGATTTGTACGTGCACCGTGCGCTAAAGGAATATGCGAAGGGGCAACCAGATCGCAAACGATGGGTAGAGCTTAAGGAGATTGCAAACAATGTTGGTGAGCAATGTTCACTCACAGAGCGTGCTGCCGTTGAAGCCGAACGCGCATCTGTGAAATGTGCGCAGGCAATGCTTGCGCGCGAGTACATTGGAACAGATCACATAGGCTACATAACAGGTGTTGCACAGTTTGGCGTGTTTGTAACACTGCAAGATCTCAAGATTGAAGGATTGCTTCACATGCGAGATATCAACGACGATTATTATGTCTTTGACGAAAAGCGAATGCGCTTGTATGGTCGGAAGAACAAACGTGTGTTCAGATACGGCTCACTTGTAAAGGTGCGCATTGCAAAGGCAAACGTAGAGAAGCGGATGATTGATCTCGTTCTCTCTTTTGATCAGACAGGTGTTGAAGAGAGCATTGAGATTGTAGAGGTGCCGTTGAAGGAAACTACGAGGAACCCCATACAACGTATGAAACGAAAACCCTGATCAGTGTTCGTGGGGCTCGTGCAACAGATGCCTACCGTGTTGCCAATCGCAACGAGCATTACCGATAAAACAAAACGGGGTTCCTCTTTGAGGAACCCCGTTTGTGATTGCTTGCAATCAGACTTGTTACGGCTAATCAATTAGCCGCTGTTGTGTCGTTTGTTGTTGCTAGACGTGTAAGGTCAGATTCACTTAGGCGGCGAGCGCCGATGAGGCGTTTGCTGTAGTATGTTGACTCAAGAGACGAAATCGTAACGCCGTATCGTGATGATGCATGTGCAAAGAGATTGTCTCCGAGATACACACCAACATGTGATACATATGCGTGACGCCTTGTGTGGAAGAAGACAAGGTCTCCGAATTGAAGATCTGTTCTCTTCGTAATTGATCGTCCGATTGATGATTGCTGTGATGCCGTACGCGGCAGTTCTACCTTGGCAACACTTGCATATACCATACGTGTGAATGCCGAACAATCTATACCGGCTCGTGCGTGCCCACCAAAATCATAGCGAGTACCAAGCCAATCCATTACTACTTCAATGATGTCTTGCTTAGGAATGCCCCCTTCTGTGACCTCTGCTCCTTTGCTGTCAACAAATTGAAGCCAGAGCGACCTAAATCCATCAACATCAACAGTAACATCATCTTCGCGCTCGAGTTCGGCGATGTCTTCGCCTTCGTCTAGCATCAATGTTTGAGGTACTGTGGTGTCTGCAATGATGCTAGCAATTTCATCACCTGTTGAGGTGAATTCCATGCCGGCCATGCGGCAGAGCTCGGGGCTCTGTGAGCGGACAAGATCGATCGCTTGACGTTTTCCTTCCGCGCGAGCCGTAGGAGAACACTTGGAGCTCCGCAACTTTCTTTTCTTCTTGCGGGAGGACTTCTTAACGATGCTGCTCTTTGTCCTGGATGCCATCAGTTCCGTAGGAACAATGGTGGTAAGAGTAAACATCGCCACGATCATAACACATATGAGGGTCAGGCCAGGAATTCTACACATAGGCATGCCTCCTTTTTTAACGTCGTGAAAAATGCCGCTATTTTTCCTTGAACACATGTTCCAGGATGAGGCGGTCTGATCCGTCAAGGGTAAGCCCCTTAACGTGTGGATGTACAACGCGAAGAACAACGTGATAATAGAGGAATATCCAAGGGGCTTCTTCTACTACTATCTGTTCCATGCGCCGATAGAGTGCAGAGCGCTCTTCGAAAGAAAGCCGTGGCGAAAGTGCCTCGGCATAAAGGGAATCCAGATCTCGCCTATCGATCCGGGTAGTGTTAGGACCGTTTGGAGCGATGTTAGCGTGAATGAACAAGGCGAGAAAATTCTCAGGATCGGGGTAGTCCCCTATCCAACTTGTTCGCCAAATGGCAAGGTCTCCTGCGCGCACCATAGAAAGGTGCTGCGGAAAATCGACCTGACGGAGTTCGACGTTGACGCCGATCTCTTTCCATTGTGCCTGGACGGCCTCGGCGATCGATGCGGTGCGTTGGCTGTTCCCCAGTTGCAAAAGCAAGGTGGGGAGGCCTTTCCCGTTTGGGTAGCCTGCTAAAGCCAGTAGATGACGAGCGCGATCCGGATCGTACCTGTACCCCACGATGGAGTCACTAAACCCAGGCATCGCCGGAGGTAAAACTCCATTGAGTGCGGGTATTCCTCTACCGTTGAGGAGATACGTTACAATGCGGTGTCTGTCTATGGCATAATTCAATGCCTGACGGAGGAAACGATTCCGAACCAATGGCGACGTGCGCCCTACGGGCAGCGTACTGTCCATAAGAATGCCGTAGTATTCAACCGTGTTAGCGGCCATTCGAAGCACGCGAAAACGATCGTACGGCGGTTTAAGCAGGCCGTTGGGTTCAAAGACAGTTGACACGAACGATTCATCTACGTTGCTCACAAGATCAAACTGACCTCGTGAGAACTCGAGAAATTCGTTTTTGGGGTCTCGCAGAAATGAGATCCGTACTGTTTCCAAGTACGGAAGTCGCTTACCAAAAGAATCAATCTTAAAGTACTGCGAGTTTCGCGTCAACGTCAACTCTCTATCTTGGTTCCAGGTACCGAGCTTGAACGGGCCCGTACCAACGGGATGTCGTCCAAAATCGGCCCCATACGCTTCGATCGCTTCCCTAGGAATAATCGAGCCGTATGGCATAGTTAGAACAGCAAGAAATGGAGCAAAAGGCTTTGTGAGTCGGATTCTAACTGTAGAATCGTTGTCAGCAAAGATGCCCGTAATGGTTCCGTCCTTTCCAGCTCGGGTGGCTTGATGAAACTCATCAGCGCCGAGGATGGTGGTGCGAAACGCCCACAACCCGGTTGACTTCGTACGTGCGTCACAGATGCGCTCGAGACTGTATTTAACGTCGCGGGCAACAACTCTGCGTGTACCTTTTTGGCCAAAGCATGGATCTGGGTGGAACCACACGTCATTTCTGATCGTGAAGGTCCATTCAATCCCGGCTTGGTCTACACTCCACGTCCGTGCTATGCACGGTGCTACGCGAAGCGAAGAGTCCAACTCCACTAACCCATTATACAGGTGTGAGCTGGTCCAGAGTGCACTGCGGTACGAGGCTTGGGATGGGTCAAGGCTAAGGAGCCCATCAGGTTCATTGTAGCAAAATGTTGTGTTGCTCTCAGATGGTGACGGCTTGTGGCCGACACACGAATGAACCAAAAAACTGCAGATAACAAGTCCAATTGTCAAGGAACGTTGCAGCAAAGTTCTCCTCCAACTGTGTAGGATTGTTAACACTCGCTGCATCTTCGGCTGCAAAAATCGGTAATAATGCATTAGAAACCAACTCTATGAGCAAGAGCCTGCTCCCCCGCTACCGCAAGGCATGCTCGTTGGCTAACTCCGCAACTCCGTATCTCCGTATCTCTTTCAATATCCAGCTCTTACGTCTTCTGCTTCTTTTTTTTTGCGGCTGGAAAGAGGACGTTGTTGAGAATCAACCTGTAGCCGGGCGATGTAGGGTGCAGGGCAAGGTCTGTGGGCGGATCTCCCACGGCATGGCGGTAGTCCTCGGGATCGTGGCCGCCGTACCATGTAAAGGTGCCCCTTCCTACGTTTCCATGGATGTAACGCACCTGGTCAGTCCCATCGCGCTCACCGAGCACTGTTACGGACTTCTTTACAAGCTCCTTGTGAAAGGCCGTGGTTTGACCCAGGAAGCCTTTCACCACGTTTACATGACACTGAGTAAGCATGGTAGGAACGGGGTCGTATTTGGCCGAGAAGTTGAAGAGGGTGAAATAATCACTTGCCTCGGTCTGAATGATGGTGTTTGCATCAACATCAATGTCTGAGAACTCATATTGCAGGGGGTTCATGGAGACCGTAAAGTTCTCGAATGCAAAACATGGAGCATAATCTAGCTTCTCATTTGCATCGCGGTCCATCGGGTCGGCGTCAAAGATTACGTCGCAGATGTCCAGGCTGGAGGCCGCAAGCGCAATATCGTACGTATCCGTAGCGCTACACATGGCAAACATGAAGCCGCCATTGGCTACAAACTCGCGAATGCGCTCGGCCACAGATCGCTTAAGCTCACTTACCTTTCTAAAACCAAGCTTCCGGGCAGAGTTCTCAAGCGCCGCAACCTGCTGGATATACCAGCTTTCGCCCGCAGAGCTTGCGTAGAACTTGCCGTGCTGACCTGTGAAGTCCTCGTGATGCAGGTGCAGCCAATCGTATTCTGTGAGCTTCCCTTTTATCACATCCTCATCCCAAATCTTCTCGTATTTCACCTCTGCATATTCAAGCACAAGCGTAACGGCATCATCCCATGGCCGAAACCCTGGTGGAGCATAGACGGCAATCTTGGGTGCTTTCTCGAGGCGGACAACATCCATGTTGTTCTTTTCAGATTGCACCTCGGAGTACATCGTAGCTGCCGCTGAGCCGTCAATCACATCAAAAGAAACACCACGAATTCTACATTCCGATGCAATCTCTTGTGAAAAGTCGGTGATGAAGGAGCCCCCTCTATAATTCAACATCCAGTCTACCGGCTGTTCCTTTGTAAGGACCCAGTACACAAGGCCATAGGCCTTAAGATGGTTTGATTGATCAAGATCCATTGGGATCATAAGTTTTTGTCCAGCCGCTATACCAGCGGCCAGGATGAAAACAAGAACTATGGAACTGAGCTGTTTCATTGAGGGTTTGGGTACGAATCTAACACCCACATATTGCGCCGTCGCTATCATTGCATCATGGGACTGTTTCTTTCTTTCGTGATCATCACACTTTGGCTTGCGCATGTGGCGTATACGCTGATGTATGTGCCTGTTGTGTGGACATCGCCGTGGACCTATATGCACGTTGCTGCGCAGGCCTATCTCTCAACCGGATTGTTCATCACTGCGCACGATGCAATTCATGGAACAGTGGTTAAGGGGCGTATGGGCAACAACATGATAGGATGTGTTGCGGCCTTTCTCTTTGCCGGACTGTGGTATCCGCGTTTAGTTGTAAACCACCACAGGCATCATCTCCACCCAGCTGATGACTCTCTCGATCCAGACTTTCATCCATCAAACAACCTCGTTGTGTGGTTTCTGACCTTCATGTGGAGATACACCACTGTATGGCAACTCATCATCATGGCTGCTGCCTATAATCTGCTTGCGCTGCGCATTGAAGAACTCAGACTTTGGATCTGGTGGATTGCGCCCGCTTTTATGGGTGCATTTCAACTGTTTTTTGTGGGGACATATGTACCGCACCGTAAGCCCCATACCCATGATATGCCTCATCGGGCAAGGTCCATGCACCTCAATCACCTTGGGGCCATGTTGGCCTGCTATTTCTTTGGGTACCACTCGGAGCACCACCTTTCACCCGGCACCCCGTGGTGGCGACTTTGGAGAGAGAAGGAGCGACGGATTTCGTAGATTTAGGCCTATGACCATTTCGCAGACAGACATCAATAGCTGTGTTTCGGTTCTGGGTGAGCGCGCAACGATCGTTTCTCTCGTCTTGTTGTTGATAAAACCGGCAGCTCTCTTGGCTGTCCTCCAGCTTTCACTGGCGGAGAACCTCATTGAAACTCTGTGAATGTACGGCCGAGGCCTGGCCTGGCCACGTCTAAACCAATGCCGCTCCACATTACCGTCACCAATGCCTCAGGCGCCCGTTACCGCGGTCAACGTCAGATGATTGCCAGTGTTCAAAAAACACTGAAGGGGCACAAAGTGAACAATGCAAGAGTAGACATCGTGTTGTTGACAGACAGACGCATCCGGACGTTAAACAAACAGTATCTGAAGCATGATTATGCCACAGATGTGATAACTTTTCCAGTTGAGGATCAGCCGCTGTACGGTGAGATTTACGTTTCACTTGAGACCGCTCGCAGACAGGCACATGAATATCGCGTAACAGTCGTCAACGAGTTGTGTAGACTTGCTGTTCACGGCGCACTTCATCTTCTTGGATATGACGACGCAGAGAAAGCAGACCGCGAAGCAATGCATGCATTAGAGAACAAATATATTGTGAGTACCTGATCGCCTATGAACAATCATTACGCTGTTGAACGAGTAATGGACATCATCGCATATATGATAAGTGAAGGCCGGCAAGGGGCTCCACTCAACGCGATTGATACAGCCACATTACAAGCGCAGGGATACACAGACTCCGAAATTGCTGCTGCACTTTCGTGGATCATGGAACGCCAGGCCGATCGCGATGAAATTGAAGGTCCAGGTAAAGGTACCTTCCGTATTCTTCATGGCATTGAACGCGAAGTGCTCGAACCAGACGCATGGGGAATGTTGATGACGTACCATCAGCTCGGCTTTTTAGACAGCGATGACATTGAGCAAATCTTAGAGCGCGCCGTTGTTATGGGCTCCGAACGCTACGTTGGTGTTGCAGAAATTAAAGCCCTCATTGCTGCATACGTTATCCATCAACAACCGCTACCACAAGCCGGCAGCAGAAGCTTGTTGCTCGGAAGCGACTCAGTTAATTAGTGAAGAGTTGATCACGTAACATGGCCTCGTAGCTCAGTTGGATAGAGCGACGCTTTCCTAAAGCGTGGGTCGGAGGTTCGATTCCTCTCGAGGCCACAGAATCGTCCTTGCGTCGCCGGCAGATGCAACATTCCCCGATGGGAAACGATTTATTCCATGCAGCACGAACGCGGTGCGTATGTACCTACACGGAGTGGGCATACTTAGCGAAAGCATACCTGTCTTTGTGTTCCCCTACCTCAAAAGCTTCGACACAACCTTTGCGAGATGTTCTCCAGCCTCCTCTGAGCCCCCTACCTCCCACAAAATTGTTTTACCTGCCCTATCCAAAATCACATGAGTAGGGAATCCGATTACTCCGATCTTTTCACAGATTTCTCCGGCATTGGCAATCACATCTGCTGCAAGGGGCGAGCGTGATAAATATTTTTCGAGAGTTCGTTTGTCGTTGAGCGCAATGGACAGGAATACAATTCGCTCATCACCGCGGTATTTCAAGCCAAAATCATTGAGGCTCTTGTGCTCAAGAGCACAACCAGCGCAGCCTACGAACCAAAAGTTGAGCACAACAATCTTGCCGCGAAGACCAGAAATCGAGTCACGTTTTCCGCTGATGGTCTCGTAAACAAAGCTGGCTACCTCAGGCAAGGTGTATGTACGCAGCTTCGCTGCTGCGGCTGTATCACCTGCTGCCAGATGCGCCTTTGCTAGCTGTTCGGAAATAGACTGCCGACCATGCGTGTTGCTCGCCAAGCGCATATACTGTTCACCACGCTCTGTTGCTTTTTTGTACCGACCTTGTTTTGTAAACGCCACGATCATCTGCGCATGGATACCATCTAGCCTGCCCATACTTCCAAAGATGTTCTCGCCGTTGCGAAAGCCTGTTTGTTGCACGTTTGAAAGCTCTGCCCTTGTGATGAGTGTTTCTGCTTCAATTGGATTGTACAGAGGAGACGAAGTGTCGAGCATTTTCCATCCTAAGGATGACAGCACATCAACATCATACGATGTTGACCAGACGTTGATCACCGTGCGCACAATTGCAGTGTCGAGAGGAGTAATGTCCCGTAATCGCTCTATCCAGAACTTTGCAAACACAGATTGAGGGTAGGCCTCGGCGAGACGCTGCATAAGCACAAATCGCTGCTCTGCAATAACGAGTGCACCCTTCTGCATCGATGGGTAATAATAGAAATTCCATAGTCCATCATCTTCGAGAAGAGGCTCATGAGTGCGGTCTCGCAACTGAGCATGAACCGCACTGTCTAGATAGACGTATTCGAGCGTATCGCCCCCTACCCGAGAACCATATAATAGCGACAGCGTAAAATAGCGATTGAATGTTGTGGCAGGAGAGTTTGTAACAACACTGATGAGGCTATCAAGTTTTCTCCACTCCTTTATATATGCAGGAGAGATGAGCTCATCAATGTCCGATGACTTCCAACGCTGCCAATACTGATAATAGGCATAGTAGTGATGTGGGTAAAGCCTGCACTCAAATCGCAATGCGCTATCAACGTTACTCATCGCATTCAATGCCGTACCAGGCCACATCTGACCACCATCAGGAGAAACATACAACGAGAGAATCCCGTCAGGGGCGCGGTCAGTCGGGATGCAAATCTCCACTCGCACAGACGTTGCGGAATCAGGCAACACCAGTTGAGTTACATATGCATTGTCGGAAATGCGCTGCATAGGCAACACCTGATTTCGTGCGCCACACAACGTATTTATCATCGCCGCACAGAAAAGTGTATCGTCAAATACATTCGATGCATACACAGAGTTTGACGGTGCTACATATGAAATGCGATACGTGTTCCGAAGCGAATCTAGATGATCAATACGCACATTATCTGCAGGCTGTGCCCAGACTGGCGTGCTTACGAAGAGCAGAGTCATCGCAATGGCTATGTGAAACATCATGAAGGAGGCCTAACGGTAAATAGGAATGACTGCTGGCACAATACAGAGCCTAGCTCAAAGCGCAACTACGCCGAGATCTCCTCCCTATACCAAGCCTCTACCTTCTGACGCGCCCACGGCGTCTTGCGTAGGAATGCGAGGCTCGACTTCACAGTAGGACTCGTTGTAAAACAGCGAATGGGAATGCGAATGCCCATTTCTGTCCACCCATGGTGATCCACAAGATATGTGAGGATCATCTCTAGTGTTATGCCATGCATTGGGTCATGAGCATGACCCCGAGGAACGTTCATTTGTATGGTGCTTCCGTTTCCTTTTGTAAGCCCTAAACTACTATTTGTTGTCGCGATTAGCCCCTTGCCCTTCCTCTGCCATCCAGTAATATTCCCAAACATGACCGTAAAGGAGACCCCACTTCCCCTGTGCACCTTTGGCTCTGAAAAGGTATCTCTGTACCTTCGTGGCTCTGTACTTCTTGCGCGATAGCAGGCTATCGCGCAACCACGCAAACCCCGTAACCTCCCAAGGACCTATGAATAAGATCAAAGTGGCTCAGCCGGTTGTTGAGCTTGATGGTGACGAAATGACCCGCATCATCTGGAAATTCATTAAGGATAAACTGATCCTTCCATACCTGGATGTGGATATCAAGTACTTTGATCTTGGGATGGAATACCGCGATGAAACAGACGATCAGGTTACCATTGATGCGGCAGAAGCGATCAAGAAATACCACGTTGGTATAAAGTGCGCTACCATAACTCCCGATGAAGCTCGCGTAGAAGAGTTTGGACTCAAGAAGATGTGGAAGTCACCAAACGGAACGATTCGCAACATTCTTGATGGTACAGTATTTCGCGAGCCTATCGTGTGTGCCAACGTTCCACGTCTGGTGCCTAACTGGACAGCTCCGATCTGCATTGGACGTCATGCTTTTGGTGATCAGTACCGTGCAACGGACTTCGTTACGAAGGGCACAGGCAAACTCACGATTACGTACACACCAAATGATGGTGGTGAAGTTCAAAGCTTTGATGTCTTTGACTTTAAAGGCGATGGTATTGCAATGGCGATGTACAACACTGATGAGTCTATTCATGGCTTCGCACGTGCATGTATGAATCAAGCTGTCAACAAGCAATGGCCACTCTACCTCAGTACAAAAAATACAATCCTTAAAAAGTATGATGGTCGTTTCAAGGACATCTTTCAAGATGTCTTCGAAAACGAGTTTAAGGTAAAGTTTGAAGCTCTGGGTATTACATATGAGCATCGATTGATTGATGACATGGTTGCATCGGCTCTTAAGTGGAATGGCAACTTTGTTTGGGCTTGCAAGAATTACGATGGTGATGTACAGAGCGATACTGTTGCACAGGGGTTTGGATCTCTTGGCCTCATGACAAGCGTACTTATCACGCCAGACGGTTCAACGATGGAAGCTGAGGCAGCTCATGGAACGGTAACGCGCCACTACCGAGATCATCAACAAGGCAAGCCAACGTCAACAAATCCAATCGCATCAATTTTTGCGTGGACAAGGGGCTTAGAGTTCCGCGGAAAACTCGATGGCAATCAAGAACTCATCAACTTCTGTCAGACACTTGAAAAGGTTTGTGTAGACGTTGTTGAGAGCGGCCGAATGACCAAGGATCTTGCTGTCTGCATTCACGGCAACAAAGTACAACACGGCGAACACTACCTCTACACGGAGGAATTTCTCGACGCACTAGATTCTGAACTAAAAGCTCGTTTAGCCTAGTACTTTATGAATGTCTGCTGGGCATGGTAATTGCCGGCAACAACACGAATGATATAGAGACCGGGAACAATCGAAGTGCAGTTCATGCGCAAGGTTGTCTCGGTCTCATTTTTTATGTGACGAGTCTCGCGATAGATTTCATTTCCTTGCAGGTCCATCACAGAAACATGTGCATCACCTAACAACTCACAAACAAGTGAAACATCAATGTGATCAATTGCTGGTTGTGGTGAGACGTGCATGTATTGTCTAGAGATACTTTCATCGTCAGCACCTGTGCTTGAACCTGTTGTAAACGCAAACGGCTTGCTGTAGATGCTCGTATCGCCATCAACGATGGCCGATGTCCGCCAGTAATACTTTTTGGCTGGCAAGAGGTTACGTACCGACCAACTTGTTTCATCAATTACGTTTGTGTCTAAGATCAACTGTGTCTTCAGGAATATAGATGACGTGGCTACTTGAACATGATATTGGGGATTCAAGCCATTTGCTGGAGCCCAACGTATATCAAGGCTCGTTGGCTGGTTTGTTGCATTGTTACGGGGCTCAAGTAATGTAGGAGTGGCAACACTTGTTGTAAGAACAAAACGTGGAGACCACTCGCTATAGCCCCCGCCGTTGTCTCCTCGCACCCGCCAATAGTACGTTGTTACACCCTCACTGAGTTTGATATCAGTAGAGAGTGATTCTGATGCGTCAACAAGTACACTTGATGTAAATGTTGAATCTGTACTGACTTCAATGATTGTACGCAAAGCCCCCTGTGCAGCCGTCCACTGAAACGATGTAAACGCACTCGTTGAAATCTTCCGAGCATTCATTGCGGGCATAAAAGGCATCGGAATGCCGGGGCGCGTGCTATCCTCGCCCATGTATGACACGTACATTGACAACTTTACGAGTGGACGATCCGATGAATATCTTGCGCTTAATGCAACGGAGTCTACTACTTCTAGTCCCGAGATTGTTTCACCAAAAACCGTATAGTTTTTGTCGAGAAACAATGGACTCCCATGACATATATAGAACTGCGATGTTGCACTATTGAAATCATTCCCTCTTGCCATACCTAAGCGACCACGATCATGACGCACTGTTGTGAACTCTGCATTCACTTTTGGTTGGGAGGGATCGCCGTATCCCCATGTATCCACCGAACCACTGATAGAGTTTGGATCGCCCCCTTGAATAACAAAGCCAGGCACCACTCGGTGAAATGCCGTGTTGTCAAAACGTCCGGCACGAGCGATACTATCGAAGTTTCTTGCATGTAACGGAGTTATGGACGGGAAAAGCCGTATGACAATCGACCCGAGGGTATCTGTTGGAGCACGCACAACAAGCACCCGATACATAGGACGTGTTTGAGAACTCACATCCACCAAGATTGATAGGAATATCAGGCACAGTGATATGCATCGAATAGACATACGTAACTCCATGTACTTCATACGATACAGCAATTGTCCAACAATACTGCTGCGAAAGGTTAGAACCAACAATAACAGACCGCCGCCATCCGTTACAGAGCGGTGCTCCACATCAACTTCCACAAACCACTACTGCTATGGATTCCTCAGAACGCCCCGCCCTGCATTACTTCCAAGACACTCTCTGTGGCTGGTGCTATGGCTTTGGTCCTGTCATACAGCGCCTCCACGAAGTTTGGGGGGATGCGCTTGAATTCCACGTTTACGCCGGAGGGATGGTTGTGGGAGAGCGCGTGGGAACGCTTGCTCAGAAGGCAGCCTACATCGAAACAGGATACAAGCAGGTAGAAGAACTCACTGGGATTCGATTTGGTGATGTCTTTGTAAACGATGTGCTTGCAAAGGGTGAGATGATACTTGAATCCACTACGCCAGCGCGTGCATTGGTTGCATACCGACAGCACAAACTCGATGAGGCAGTGAATTTCTCGCATCGATTGCAACAGGCACTCTACAGAGATGGCCTCAACCTCTCGGATGACGATACATATCGTAGGTTAGCAATTGAAGAAGACCTTGATCCCGAAAAGTTCGTTGCTTTCATGAACAGCACTGAGGTTCGCAACGCAGTTGAAGAGGAATTCGAATATGTTGCCTCTCTTGGTATAGGGGGCTTCCCTACTGTGCTCTATTCTGTTGATGATGAAGCACACTTGTTGTCGCAAGGGTATACATCGTTTGATGATATTGATACGATGCTTCGAGTAATCACAAAGACAAAAAAATAGTCACGAACATTCGTTTTCTTCAACATGAAAACGATGAAGAACGCATCTAACCTAGCATAACAATTTCATGTGTGATTGTTGCTGCTTTGCCAAGCATAGCATTCACACCACAATACTTTGTAGTGGATTTTTCGACTGCTGATTCTACCTGCGTCCGGAATGATTCATCTGCTCCAACCTCGTACACAACATGCATCGTGGAGTACACTTTGGGATGTTCTTCTGTGAGTTCTGCTGATACTCGCACCAGAAGCGACGTAAACGGTACTCGCATTTTTGGAAGCATCGCCGCAACATCCATCCCCGTGCATCCTGCTAATGCAGAGAGCAGCATTTGCTTAGGACCGATACCCATGCCTGTGTCATCATCAGATGTGCTAGACACAAGCGTATACGATCTGCCTTGTTGATGAGCTTCAAACGTTAATCCCTGTTTCCATTCTACGTCTACTGAGTTTGTTGACATCATGAACTCCTTTTCATTCAACAGCAAAAGTGCATGAACATTCATTCATGTTTACGAAGTTCAGTCGAAAACTCGAGATGTACAGTACATTCATGATTGCATATCAATATCAATTGTCCACACGAATGCGTATCTTTGTGCGTCAACGAGGAAACAGCACAATGCTGTTATCTCAATTGGTGCATTTTTTGGCACCACGGTTCCTCTTCTCTCTGCTCCGTCCTCCCCTGTCGTTTGGTGAACGCGGTCGCAACCCAGCAAACTCATAAAGTTTGCGCGAGAGATTTTGACCGCCTTGTTCATCCATTCCATATGTAGGAGAGGTCTATGACCTTTGCTGATTTAAAATTGTGCGCCCAGCTCGAAAAAGCTGTGGCCTCTGCGGGTTATACCAACCCAACACCTATTCAAGAACAAGCGATTCCTATCGTTATGTCTGGCCGCGACATCTTTGGATGTGCACAGACTGGCACAGGTAAGACTGCTGCGTTCGCACTTCCGATTCTCGACCGGCTCAACGCTGAAGGCCCTTCAAAGGGTGGTCCAAGAGTCCTAATCCTTGCACCAACTCGCGAACTTGCAATCCAGATCAACGAAAGCTTCGGCACGTATGGTCGCGGTATGCGCATTCGCTCTGTTGTACTTCTTGGTGGAGTAAGCATTCGTCCGCAGATCGACCAGATCCGTCGCGGCGTTGATGTTGTAATCGCAACACCAGGGCGCTTACTTGATGTAATCGATCACCGCGCCCTGCGCCTCGATTATGTTCACACGTTTGTCCTTGATGAAGCAGATCGCATGCTCGACATGGGATTCATGCCGTCCATCAAGCAAGTTGTGAAGCTCATACCAACACAACGTCAAACGTTGTTCTTCTCTGCAACGCTTCCGCCTGAGATCCGCTCACTTGCACACACCATCCTAACGAATCCAGTGCACGTTTCGGTTACACCAGAAAATCCAACCACCGCGATGGTTGATCAACGGTTGTACTTCGTAGAAAAAGATCGCAAGCGTGGCTTGCTCGCACACCTCTTACGTGAGCACCTCGAAGGTTCTGTCTTGGTTTTCACACGCACAAAGCGTGGTGCAGACCGTGTATGTAAGGACCTCGAAACTGCTGGCGTTAAGGTTGCAGCGATCCATGGGGACAAGTCACAAATGGCTCGTCAACGTGCACTGTCTGATTTCAAAACTGGACGCATGCGTGTTCTTGTTGCAACTGACATCGCAGCTCGCGGTATAGACATCAGCGAGCTTCCAACAGTTGTGAACTACGATATTCCGGATTCACCGGAAACATACGTTCACCGTATTGGTCGTACCGGCCGCGCAGGCAACTCGGGTGTTGCCCTCACGCTCGCTACTCCAGAAGATCGTGGTCAGCTTCGCGATATTGAGAAGCTCATCAAGATGCGTATACCGGCCGTTCGGGATCATCCGTTCGAAGGATAATCTCAGAAGAAGGTCCTGAGGTACTCAACAAAAACGACATGTAGCGTATTGGTTAGCCCAATACGCTATTTTTTTGACCATAATCTCGTAACCCTGTAGCCCCATAGCCACATAACTCGGCAATCCGATAGCTCTCTTCGTATATTTGCAATTCATTACCGCCCCCAATAGCCTACCTACCTCATGACCCAGTCAGACGATCAAAACAGCGCTCCATCACAACCCTCTTCTTCTCATGAAGGGGGCTCAGCAGACGGTGAAGGCAGGAATAGACGTCGCAGACGTCGTGGCGGTGGCGGTGGTGGTGGACGGCGTCCAGAAGGACAGCCGCAAGAGCCGCGCGAGGGTGCACCAGCTGCGGATGACCGACCTTCAATTCGGCACGCTGACACCAGAACAGAACGGCCAACGGATGGCCAGCCAGATTCTCAGCAGAACCGCCAGCAGGACCCACAGCAGAATCGCCAGCCACTACGTGCCGATGATGGCGCAGGTGATGGTGATGCTCAAGGTGCCGATGCAGACCGCAAACGCAAACGTCGTCGTAACAAAAAGAAGCCAGGAGCGGGAGATCCCAACGCGCAGACAGAACAGCGCCAAACATCGGATGCCCCTACTCAGCAGTCTCAACAATCGCAACAACCACAGCAGCAACCACAGCAGCAATCGCAATCGGGTCAACGCGGACGCCAGGGTGATCGCAAGCGCCCTGAGCCTGCAGAAAAGAAAGAACGAGCACCACGTGGATCAGTGTTGCAACGTCGTGTTACACGTGGCGAATACAATGACGCTCCTGCGCAGAAAGAAGAAGCTGTTGTAGCAACTCCGGTCAATGCCATCAATGTTGAGGCATACATTGCCCATCATAAGGGATGGCAACGCGAAGTTCTGACAACTCTACGGTCAATCATTCTATCGGCTGGCGGTCAGATCGATGAGAGCATTCTATGGTCGCAGCCTGTCTATTCCGCCAATGGTCCGGTCTGCTACCTCAAAGCATTCACAGATCATGTGAACTTTGGTTTTTGGCGGGGCACAGAACTTGATGATCCTGAGTCGCTGCTCGTGGGCGACATGACGAAGATGCGTCACGTTACCCTTCAGTCAACGAACGACATCAAGGGCGACCTCTTTGAATCGATGGTTCGTCAGGCTGTGCGCTTAAACCGCGATAAGGGCGACCCAACGCTCTCATAAACAAAGCGTTCGTATTTAGGTACTAACGCAGTGCTCCCTCCAACGCCGTTCTGGCATCTGTCTTCTCATCCCGATACTTTACGATGAGCGGTGTGCTGATACTTAGGCCATGAGCTCGGCCGTAATCGGAGTTCACAGCTCTGCTGCCCGCAACAACAACGGCGCCTTCTGGTATCTCTAACGGTGTATGAGACGTTGAACGCAACACGGTCTCATTCACAAGATCGTAGACGGGAGTGGATGCATTAAGAACAACGCCACTACCAAGGACTGCGCGATGGCGAATGAGCACACCTTCGTACACGCCGCAGTTGCCCCCTATCATTACATCGTTTTCAATGATGACGGGACGTGCGCCAGCGGGTTCAAGCACGCCGCCGATTTGCGCGGCTGCACTGATATGCACGTTTGATCCGATCTGCGCACAGGTTCCAACAAGTGCATGTGAATCAATCATTGTACCTTCACCAACATATGCGCCAATGTTGATGTAACATGGAGGCATACAGATAACACCATGAGCAAGGAATGCACCTGAGCGGATTGTAGTGCCCCCAGGCACAACTCGTACATGATCATCAATGGTAAGGGGCTTTGTAGGCAGTGTGTCTTTATCAAAGAAGCGGAAGTTTGCATCTGTAGAAACATCGTGTATGCGACCCTTGCGGAACAACACAAGTATCCCCTGCTTCACCCAAAGATTTACAATCCACGAACCATTTTCATCGAGTTGAGCTGCGCGAATTGCTCCGGTGTTGAGTGCGTTGAGAAAGTCTGCACAAGCATGCGTTGCGCCTTTATCGTACTGCAGTTCTTGCGCGGGCAAAGCTGCAAGGCGTTCCATCTCTTGCTGTAATGCACTCATTTTGCTGCTTTCTTTGTTGTCTTCTTCATTACCTTCTTTGTTGTGGGCTCTTGAAATGCAAGATTCAAGATCTTGTACACAAGTCGCGCAGCCGTCATATCAGGATGTGTGACGCCTTTCACTGGTGCAAGTTCCACAACATCAAAACCAACAATTCTGCGTCCAGATGCCACCACTGCTCTGATCACATCAAGTGTTTCGCTGTAAAGGAATCCATCGGGCTCAGGTGTGCCTGTTGATGGCATAATTGACGGATCAAGATGATCTACATCAAATGTAATGTAGACGTCTTGCGCCAGCGTCTCAACAACTTTCTGTTGCCAGTTGGAACCGTGGAGCCCCGTACGAATAGCCGAAGCATAGAACGTGTTGATTGTATTGTCGCGTATGAATTGTGCTTCTTCTACACACAGTGCACGTATACCAACCTGTGTAATGCGGTCCGTTGGAAAGAACTCACAAACACGTGCCATGAAGGATGCATGAGACCATGGAGACCCGTGATATTCGTGACGGAGATCTGAGTGTGCATCAAAGTGCAACACACTCATCATTGGATATGCACGGTAGTGAGCAGAAATGGGTGCGGTGGAGATTGTGTGCTCACCACCCAACGTCACAACAAATTTTCCCATCACAATGAGATCTTCAACCTGCTCTTCAATTACGTCGAGGGCTGCACGATCTACCAACTTTCCAAAGGCAAGGGGCTTCATTGTTACGATGCCTTGATCGAAACAGAGCTCTCTGCGTGTTTCATCGTCGTAGAATTCTACATAGGCGCTGGCATCAATGATTGCTTTAGGCCCATTCTTTGCGCCGCCGCCATAGCTCACTGTGTGCTCGTATGGCGCCGAGACAATAGCGATTGCAGATGTTTCGAGCTCTGAGTAGCGCTCGTCAATACCGAGGAAGTTCTTCTTTGGGCCCAGCACTTTCATATACGTAGTCCTATGAGTGAGGTTGGCAAAATACGGGTCACGCATCGAACGCCATGACGCGAGTATATTCGCACATGAATACACTTCAAAAACAGCGGTTTGGATGGTACGTGTACGATTGGGCCAACAGTGCCTTTTCTACCACAGTGGTCACTGTTTTTCTTGGGCCCTACCTTACGAGTGTAGCCGAATCCGCCATGGATGCAAGTGGACGAATTGCTCCGTTTGGCATAGAAATGCACCCTGGAAGTTGGTTCTCGTACTGTGTTGCGTTTTCCGTTGTCCTGCAGGTCTTTGTGTTGCCGGCCGTTGGGGCAATTGTTGACCAATCACATCGCAAGCGCCTCATCCTTGGACTCTGCGTATTGTTTGGTTCAGCAGCTACGATGTCACTCTACGTCCTCTCGTCATCGGCACAGAACTACATCCTTGGTGGTGGACTCTTCATCATTGCCAATCTCTTCTTTGGAGCAAGCATCGTTGTTTCAAATTCATTTTTGGTTGACCTTGCAAAACCAGAAGAGCGCGATGCTGTTTCGTCACGCGGTTGGGCACTTGGATATGTAGGGGGCGGAATACTTCTCCTTATTCATCTCGTGTTGTATTCATCGGCAAAGGAAACAAGTACAAATGGAGAACTCGTCATACGCGGTATCATAGCATCAGCCGGACTTTGGTGGGCACTTTTTACAATCGTGCCCTTGCTTACCCTACGCGATCGCATACTCAATACATCCGGAGTTCTACGCACTAGCACCATCAATTTCAGATCGTCGTTCTCACAACTATGGCAAACACTACAACACCTACGTTCATATCCACAAACACTCTTGTTCCTTGTTGCATACCTCCTGTATAACGATGCAGTGCAGACAGTTCTCACAATGGCCAGCGTCTATGGCAACAAAGAACTTGGACTAGGACTTGATGTACTTACACAGGCTATTCTCCTCGTGCAATTCGTGGCAATCGCAGGCTCATTACTGTTTGCATGGCTTGCAAACCGTATCAACACGAAGAACGCAATCATAGTTGGGCTCCTTGGTTGGTGCTCCGTGTTACTTGCCGCCTTCTTTTGGGTGAGCACTGCAACACATTTCTTTATCCTCGCTTCTGTTATCGCCATCGTCATGGGCGGCACGCAAGCACTGAGCAGGTCATTCTTTTCTCAGATGATTCCACACGGCAAGGAAGCAGAATATTTTTCATTGTATGAGATTAGCGACAAAGGCACATCATGGATAGGCCCTCTTGCATTCGGGATTACACTGTCGCTCACCAATAGCTATAGGTGGGCTGTGCTATCGCTGATCATATTTATGGTGGCAGGTATGGTGGTATTGATGTTTGTAAAACAACCGAAGAATGAGACAGCGGCAATCGTTGGATGAACAAAAAAGGCCATTGCATTTCTGCAACGGCCTTTAAAAACTCTTCAACCCACTACCTAGTCCATAATCTTTCGCAAAAACGCTGGCTGATTACTAGAACCACTGCCGGCTTTACGAATAGGTGGCTGATAGCCCCCTGCCGCTTGATTTGCATCGGGTTGTACAATTGGCACGCTACCACTCGAAGGAAGCTCCTGACGGGGCACTCCAGATTGTAGACGCTGATCGTTCTCGCGCTGGCGACGGATATAGGCCGGCACGTTTACGTCGTTTACGTCAACATCTTCTGCAGCACCTTGCAAGATAGTTGGCGATTGTACTGTTGCGGCTGCACGATAGGTATCGGTCATGGCGTCAGGTTCTGGAGCCGTGCGAACGATCTCAATGATTGGACTAGACATGATGGAGGAGGTTACCGGAATAACCTTCTTCTCGTCTTGACGGCGGAAGCCAGTTGCTACAACGGTAATGGAAATTTCATCTTCCATGCTTTCGTCAATCACAACGCCATGTATAAGGTTTACCTCATCACCTGCTGCCTTTTCAATCGCAGAAACAGCTTCGCTCACTTCGAACATCGTCATGCTTTGTCCGCCCGTGATATTCACAAGCAAGCCTTGTGCGCCGTAGATGGACATACCTTCGAGGATTGGTGAGTTGAGTGCATTCTGTGCAGCTTCAATTGCGCGGTGTTCCCCACCCGCAGTACCAATGCCCATAAGTGCATCGCCCATACCGGCCATAACAGTGCGCACGTCAGCAAAGTCTACATTCACATAGCCAACGCCAGAGATAATATCGGCAATGCCTTTTGTTGCATTGTAGAGCACAGTGTCTACCATTGCTAGCGCATTGGCAAACGTTACGTCTTTGTCTACAACGGTTAAGATGCGTTGATTTGGAATCACGATCAATGCGTCTACATGCTCGCGCAAATCTTTGATTCCATTTTCTGCGATAGACATGCGCCTCTTTGATTCATAGGCGAATGGTTTTGTGACGATGCCCACAACAAGTGCACCCAGTTCACGACCAACGCGCGCGATTACCGGTGCTGCTCCGGTACCCGTACCGCCGCCCATGCCTGCAGTAACAAAAATCATGTCGCTACCCTGAAGTGCATCATAGACATCTTCGATGCTCTCCTCTACAGACGCCCGCCCCTTGCTTGGGTCCGCCCCCGCTCCAAGTCCGCGCGTAGCGTCCTGACCTAACTGAAGTTTTATTCCAGCAGGATTATTCATGAGCGCTTGGCGATCTGTGTTCGCAGCGATAAATTCAACGCCGTCAAGTCCGCGTGCGATCATCGTTCGCACTGCATTCCCTCCGCCGCCGCCAACGCCTACCACGCGAATTCGCGCGTCTGACGTAAATGATGTCGTGTCCAACTCGATGGCCATGATTCCCCCCGGAATGTGGTCGCGTTGTAGGAATAATTAATTACAAATTTTCGAACCAGTCCTTCACATTCTGCAGAAGCCCTCTTTTTTGAGGAGGGGGCTCAGCAATTGCTACGGGCTGGCTAACTACTGGTCTTGATACCATCGGCGCGCTGCTTACCACGGCACCCCGATGCTCTTCGTCAAACTCACCTTCATGTTCAATGCTGTACAACGCAAGTCCAACGGCAGTTGCATGCGCAGGGGTTGTTACTTCCCTTGCAAGTCCATCATGACTAAAACCACGCGGGAGCCCCTTGTTCACAGGCAACCGGAAGGTTCTTTGAGCCAGCATGTCTGCACCACGGAGATCTGAGCATCCCCCTGTGATTACGATGCCGGCCGCCAATTGATGCGCCAAACCTGAGTCATGAATTCGTTGTAAGACGAATTCAAAAATTTCCTCCATACGTGGTTCAATGACCTGACAGAGTATGGTCTTCGATAACTCTGTTGGCCTGCGTCCACCAACACCAGGAACCTGAAAATGTTCGTCGCGTAAAATGCTGTCTGAGATTGCGTGCCCGTGGTCAACTTTTATCTGCTCTGCATCGCTGTTACGAATACCAAGCACAGTAACGATGTCATCCGTTACCCGTTGTCCGGCAAGGCCAATCACGCTCACCGATCGCAAAACATTTTCTTTATAGATCGCAAGGTCTGTTGTGCCACCACCGATATCAACGAGCGCTACTCCAACTTCGCGCTCAGCGTCATCAAGTACAGCAAACGAGCTCGCGATGGATTGCAAGACAACGGCATCAACATGCAACCCTGCGCGCTCTGCACACTTGTATACATTTTCAACTGCGGCTGCAGATGCAGTAACGACCAATGCATTCGCCTCAAGCCTACGTCCGCTCATTCCCAACGGATCAGAAATACCATCTTGACCGTCGATGATGTAGTCTTGGGCAATCACATGAAGGATTCTTCTATCCGGCGTAACGTGCACCTGACTTAGTTCATCGTGCAAACGCCGTACATCATCTTCGGCAATTTCTGATGTGCGCGTTGTTACAATGCCGCGTGTAGTGAATGTAGATACGTGCTCACCACTCACACCAATGACCACACGCGCAAGCTTGTAACCACTTTGTTGTTCTGCTTTGTCGATGGCCGATTTTATAGCATCTGCTGTCTTGTTGATGTTGGTCACAACACCGCGCTTTAGTCCGTCGCACTCGGCCGTTCCGGTACCAAGAACTTCGATGAGTTTCTTTGCGGGGTCAAACGCTGTTACAACAACACAAACCTTTGTGGTGCCAATATCAAGTCCAACGTGGATCTCGGGTGTGCTCATGCAGCACGCTCCGCGAGTGGTGCAACCGCATGGTAGCGCAGCACAACCTGGTTGTGCCACCGCAGGTCTACCTGCGAGACGGTTGTCATGTCTAGCCGCTGCGACGTCTCACGCCAGAACACATTCATGTCTGCAAATGCAAGTGACGCGCGAGCAGCATTCATCACTCCTAAGCGCCACGTGGTATCGTCGGTGACAATTGTTACGGCTTGACTTCTGCGATCAAGACGTACTTCTGAAATTGCTTGGTACAACATTGGATGCAGCGTGCGAGAGCCAGCAACTAAAACCTCAACAATGTGCTGCACGTCTTGCGCTGAAAGTTCAACACCATCTGTTGATTGCAAAACAGGCACGTTATGAGCTGTTCTTTCTACTGCGTTTGGGAGCACTACTCCAAATGCATCTACATATCGCAATGACCCATCTGCGCGCACAACGTGCGCAACCGGAAGCCGCTCCTCAACTTCAACTGTTACTTCGCGGATTCCTGTGAAGTACACTGAGGCATTGCGCACATACGGCGTACTCTCCACGCACGCTCGCACATCAGCCAGCGTAAAAGCTTTGAGATATTTGCTCTTGAGTGTATCCACTGAACGTTGTACGGCAATGCGACTAAGACCTGTGGCACCAACGACGTTAACCTTTGTTACGCGCTGCCTATCGTGCCACTGCGTTGCCATGAAGCCAAGAAAAATCACACCGAGGAGGGAGATGACGAGCCCCGACGACCTGTGGCCACCGTTTTGCTTCGAAACATCGCGTCCCTTCTTCGCCACTGCTTCTCTCCAGATGTGGAAAACCCAGCTAAGTTATTAACACATGTGGTTAACTGCCGCTGCGCTGATCTATTTTGAGCTCTATTCGTGCCATCTTCCTACTTGATATCCCTGCGCTCTACAAGGAGTTACGACCTCGCAAATGTAATACGGATGCATAGAAGAAGCAAGGGGTATGAGGAGGAATAATGCGAGGTTTGTATACAGGTTATCCACATGGAGTTAACAACTCTTGGAAATCAACTCAAGGATCGTGTCCGTCCCCCATCTACCAAGATGCTCGTACCTGTAATGTAGGACGCCGCGGGAGATGCGAGAAAGCTAACGGCATTCGCTATTTCTTCTGGCAAAGCAAACCTGCCTAACGGTATTTCATGCTTCATCGATTCGCGAACCTCATCCTCGGAACGCCCGTGGCTAAGAGCATTTCGAGAGATGATTGCTATGAGCCGATCTGTTTCTGTAGCTCCCGGAAGTACGTTGTTGACAGTAATACCCTTAGAGCCAAGTTCATTTGCCATGGTCTTTGACCAACTGGCCATTGCACCCCGAATGGTGTTACTTACCCCAAGCCCATCAATTGGTTGTTTCACAGATGTGGATATGATGTTGATTACTCGGCCATATCCGTCAGACGTCATTCCTGGCACTAGAACCTTAGTGAGTTGATGCGCTACAAGTACATGATTTTCAAAGGCTTGTTTGAGGCTTTCCACAGGGCTTTCCACAAGTAATCCACCGGCAGGTCCAGCCGTGTTATTCACGAGAATGTGGATAACGCCATGCTGATCCACATGGTTATGCACATGCGTCAACAATGCTACTTCGTCTCGCATATCAACAGCAATAGCGTTGTGGTGTTGCCCGCCATGCACGCTCAACGATACCAAGACATCCCGTAGAAGCTCAGGGTTGCGCGCAAGCAACGTTACAGAAGCCCCATTTCGAGCTAACTCTTGAGCAGAAGCTCGGCCAATGCCCTGCGAACCGCCGCAAACAAGTGCGCGTTTACCAGCAAGCGAGAGATCCATCATGTTCCTTGTACTTTTGTGATGAGCGAAATTACTACGTGAACGAGGACCAATATGTCAATCCGCCCAGCTTTTAATCTTCAGTCCTGGATAGACGAGCATCGCCATCTGCTGAAGCCCCCTGTAGGCAATGCAAAGGTGTATGAGGACACGGACTTTATTGTGATGATCGTTGGTGGGCCAAACGCCCGCAAAGACTATCATTATAATGAAGGTGAAGAATTTTTCTATCAAGTGGAAGGCGACGTGATAGTAAAGATCATCGATGACGGCACTCCTCGAGATATACACATAAAACAAGGCGACATTTTTCTGTTGCCACCACGCACGCCGCATTCACCACAACGTCTAGCACATACGGTTGGGCTCGTCATCGAACGAAAGCGCGACACGATAGAGCTTGATGCATTCATGTGGTTTTGCGAAAATTGTGGGACAAAATTGTACGAAGAATCTATGCCACTTACGGATATCGTAACGCAGCTCCCACCTGTATTTGAGCGTTTCTGGTCCAACATGGATCACCGCACGTGCACTTCCTGTGGCACAATCATCCAGCCCCCTATCAAGGCTTGATGATGCTAAAGATTGACTGCCACTCACATATTCTGCCTGAACGATGGCCTTCATTAAAGGATCGGTTTGGGTATGGTGGCTTTATTGAACTTCACCACTATGCTCCTGGCAAGGCGCGGATGATGGGCGATGATGGAACCTTTTTTAGAGACATAGACCAAAACTGTTGGGATCCGCTTACCATCCTGAGTGACATGGATGCGAACGGTGTAGATGCCATGGTACTCTGTACAGTGCCTGTTTTGTTTTCGTATTGGGCAAAGCCTGACGATACTCTCTATTGGTCACAATTCTTAAACAACCACCTCGCCGGGGTGGTGAAAGATCATCCACGTAGGTTTATTGGCCTAGGCACGCTGCCCATGCAGGACATTAATCTTGCCATCCAAGAGCTGCGACGATGTGTAACAGAGCTAGGATTTCCTGGCGTTGAGATTGGCACCAATATCAATGGCAAGAATCTTGACGACAAATCATTGTATCCGTTTTGGGAAGCGGCGCAAGAGCTTGGCGCAGCAATATTTGTGCACCCATGGGAAATGATGGGTGCAGAGAGAACGAAGAAATATTTTCAACAGTGGCTTGTGGGCATGCCTGCAGAAACCACGCTCTCAGTGACGTCTATGATTTTTGGCGGCGTCTTTGACGCCTTTCCTAAACTTCGCGTGATGTTCTCTCATGCAGGGGGCTCCTTCCCGTTTACACTGGGCCGCATCTCTCATGGTTATCATGCACGTCCAGACTTATGCAACGTACATAACGTGCACGATCCAAAGGAATACATTGGGCAATTCTGGGTGGACTCTATCACTCACAATGCAGATGCCCTGCGGTTCTTGTTGGCACTCATTGGCCCCGAAAAGATTGCGTATGGCACCGACTATCCGTTCCCGTTAGGCGACTTAGAACATGGGAAGTTCATAGGCGAAATGACTGATTTGTCTCCTGCCATCAAGGATCTTCTGTTCTCAGGTGCTGTTCTAGACTTTCTGGGCCTAGACGCCAAGGACTACGAAATACGGACAAGTCTCTCAGATTCTGAGACCGTTTTCGAATAGTCTTGCAATCAAAATCTGAACCTTCCGTAGATTTGCCTCCGGAGGGCTCGCATAATGGTATTGCAGCTGTCTTGAAAACAGCCGGGTTTGCGCCTGTGGGGGTTCGAATCCCTCGCCCTCCGCTCTTTTTTTCAATTAGGATGAACCACGTGATCCGTTTAGCAATCTTTAGCGCAGCAACAATACTCGTATTGTCGGCCTGCAGCACTGACCCCGTGACGCCTAATGACACCAGCGTATACGTGGTTGCCACAAAGGGCACATACTTTATCAATGATAATGTTGTCATCACCATTGACGCTGGTGGAACAAAGGCAGACGTTCCTGCTCCTCAAGACAGCACCTATGTAAATGGGACAAAGTCAGTGAACGGAAAAACCGCTGTTGAATCCTTCGTGTTCATCGGTGGCGTTGCTACTGACACAACATATGTGGCTCAAGAAGGATTAAAAGTATCAGCACTCACGCCGTTGCAATTCGTTGTTCTTGGTGCTCCTGTTGATCTTGGTAATAAGTGGGTGCTGACATATGATGCGAATGCAACCACGTGGACTGCGCTTGACGACACAATTCCTTCGATCTCGATTCAGGCTGGTCCAAGCACATATACGGGCTCGGCAAAGTTGCTCTTTACAGGTAAAAAGCTTGCGGCTGAAAATATTACGGTGAATGGCTCTGCTCTTTCAGCAGTAAAGACCGAGATGAAGATGCTCATTACACTTTATGTTGACTTCGGTGGTTTTGTTCTTCCTGTGCCGATTGAGCTTATCCGTAATACGTGGTTTGCAAAAGGTGTTGGCGTAGTGAAGATTGAGCAAGACGCCAAGGTCATCAATGCACCACCTGCCCCTCCGCTTACGCTTCCTGGGCAACGCATTTCAACCGTTCGCTTTAACATCGCTAAGTAGTTAGAAAAACATCGTCAAAGAAAAAAAGGGCTCACAGGAAACTGTGAGCCCTTTTTCATTTCTATGGAGCGCCTCGTTCACAACGATGGTTGCCAGATCAACTCAGGGCAAGAGAACGCGGAGCTCAGTCCCATCACCAAGGGATTGGACCTTGCTATACGCTCTCATAAGGGGCTCGGGGATGGCTTCTGGCGAGCCTGTCCAGAGCAATTGTCCGCGTATGTCATAGATGCGTACAACCGCCCTATGGATGCCAATCTGCATCAGATCTGCTACCGACGTTGGTAGGTCATCCTGACACGGACACGTAGCACCACCAGCTGTTTGCCGTGCTCGCGCTGGGATAGGATCGCGCTGGAAGTCCTCAGGCAGCAACGTATATGCTAAGGAACGTGGTACTGACGTGGTGTCATTGGCCGGCGTGAGGAGTCCCTTAACGCGATTGCCGATACTGAGCAGACCTGCTCCGCCTGCTGTGAACAAGCCCTTGATCAATGACGTATTCGATATCACGTTCCCCATCACACAGGTGCTATCAGTTGGTGGTGACGATCCCATGAAGAGTCCATATTCGCGCGCATGGTTTCGCAGGATGATGTTGTGCCATCCATTGGCACCGTGTGAGTTGTCGAGCACGATGTGTGATACACTATTGCCTTCAACAAGGTTTGCATACACCCAGTTACCGTGCCATACCACATCCCCTGCTGCATCGTTCGGGAACTCCGTCCACCGTGGGTTCTGCGATGCGTTGTAGCATAGCACGTTACCGTTTGCGCCTGCCTGCATCAGCATGCTATGACGCAACGTCGAGAACACGTTATCTACGATGCGACAATCACCTGAAGCGAACTGCAGCACCACACCATAACCACGTCCTCCGCCACCATAGCCATAGCTCTCGGCGATATCACACCGTGTAACAGTGCAATGCATCGCATACTCAAACGTGACGTGCGCAAAGTTGGTCTTCCGGCTCCGCACTCCGTCAATCACAATGTCGCGAGCGTACGATACAAAGATGTTCGACACTTGCTGGGCGGATGAATCACGTTGCTCGATGCTAAGACATCGAATGCGCACGTGCTCAACTGGATTGATGAGCGCCAGATAGGCCTTCCGTGAGGTGTCAACTGTCATGCGGAGTGGTTGTGTTGTGTAGATCGAATCACCTCGCACCTCGCGTACCTCAATGATCTGTCCACTCGAACCACGTCCCCAATCGGAGAACATCAGGTTTGAATCAATCGGGACAATTCGAAGCATTGCACCGCGCTCAGGTTGAAGGCCGGTTCCCGTAATCCACGCATCACCACGGCGAAGCGTGGAGGTGATAGGCATGGCAAGACGCGTTACACCGCCCGCAATCACGATCGGATGCGCATCGTTCGGCACATCAGTAACGATACGCGTTACATCAGCGCCGCGTCCCTGGAGCGTGATGCGTGATCGCAACACAAGTTGCGATCGAAGTAGATACGTGCCTGTGCCAAGGCGAAGCGTGCCACCGTCTGGAAGCAGGGACAACGCTCGCTGAAATGCCACGTCAGAAGGGGTTGCACCGGTAGGATCTGCCCCAAGCGTATCGATCTCTACGACTGATGCTGGCTGTACAAAGGATCGTGCACCTGCGCGGTTCCATACCGTGGTGTAGGCAGACCACGGTTGTGCGCAGAGCGATGTGGACAGAAGGAGCAGGGCGGTTACACATCGCATAAGTATATTCTCACATGAAATCTGAATACAAACTAACCATGTTCGATGTCATCATGCTGGTGATCAGCTTAGTGATCGGCATGGGCATCTTCCGTGCTCCTGCGACAGTAGCTCTTCGTTCCGGCGACATTACGTTGTTTTATGCTGCGTGGATTCTTGGCGGGGTGTTCGCGATAGCTGGTGCACTGACCTTCGCAGCGGCGGGACGTGCGATGCCGGTTACGGGCGCCTACTATCGCATCTTCGCTGTGGCCTATCACCCGGTGATTGCCTTTGCGATCAACATGATCATCCTCGTGTCGAATGCGGCTTCAGCTGCGGGTGTTGCCATCATTGGCGCAGAGTACATCACGGGATGGCTACCAGACATACCAACCAGCACCACAGCAACAACCATGATTGTCGTTCTCTTTGGACTCAACCTCTTGGGTCTTCGCACAAGTACTGCAGTGCAGAACGTGCTCATCGGCATCAAGATTGCGATGCTGGTTGCAATCATCTCTGCATTGGTGTTCGTTGGCGCTGCCCCGGTAGTTGCAACTGGAATCGCTCCTGTGCATTCCGATGGCATATGGCAATCGCTGGGACTAGCCCTCATCGCGGTGTCATTTACGTTCGGCGGCTACCAGAGCACCATTAATTTTGGCGGTGAGATCCGCGATAGTGAACGTCGCATGCCAATCGCCATCGTGCTGGGCGTGCTGATCATCACAGCGATCTACCTCCTGGCAAACGCGGCGTACGTCCATGTGCTTGGCTTTGACACGCTCGCACACTCGCAGTCGATCGCAGCCTTGGTTGTTGGCAAACTGTTTGGTCCGAGCGGCGCCAACATTCTCTCGGCCGTGCTCATCATCTCTGTGTTTGGCTTCGTGAACGTTGCGATGCTCTCCAATCCGCGTGTGATTAGAGCAATGAGCACTGATGGTGTTTTGCCACGTGCACTATCGTCATCACCACGCATGCAGCACGGGGCGCTGCTGTCCTTCACATTACTCAGCATCGCGAGCGTCTACGTTGGGAAGTCATTTGAGACGATCCTTAACTATACCATCTTCATCGATGCGATCGGACTCGGCTTTGGTGCTGCTACTGTCTATTGGCTTAGCAAGCAGCGTCTCTCAATCACTACACATATCGCAGCAGCCATCTTCATCAGCTCGTGCGTGTTCACGTCAATCAACATCTTCGCATTCGACACAAAGGCAGCCATCTATGGCATTGCACTTGTTGCAGGCATCTGCGTAGTGGGATGGATCGCCTACCGCATGCGCTCGCAGCAGACAACCTAGAGCTTGGTTGCCATCAGGGCCCCACTCTGACTTCTAGCCAAAAACCGTGTTGGCTTAGCGCGTCACAGCGAGGTCAGTTGTTGCAATGGCAACGATCGTGCCGTTGATGATGACCGGCACAGAATAGGTCCGCATCCAGATCTCGCCGCCGCCTGCATCGAAGTACGGCTCCGTCCACACAGCCGCTCTCTTTGCAAGAGGGTCTGCGAACCACCCCTTTGTGCGTATCTCATAGGATGGCACTGCGAGGTCAGCATACGTAAATGACGTACCTGATCGATACCAATACGGACTCAGTCGAACTGTTGAATCGGCGTTCATCACGGCAAGAGTAGAACCATAGAAGTATGATGGATGACGTTCGAGGTAGGATACTACTCGGTTAGTCACTAAGCTGTCAGTTGGGAATGCGCGCTGAAGCGAATCGACCCATGTTGTTACAGCATCTTCAACTTCGCGCATGCGAATGGAGTCAGGAATGACAGGGTTTTCTGATGAGCATGCATTGAGCAAGAGAATCGTGCACGCAAGAAGGAGAGCTGATAAAGTGCGCATAGTACGTATGATCTCCTAAACTCGAATCATCGAGTAACATGATGAGAATGATCAACTGAATGGCGGTTCCGTGCCAGATCCAGATTCTTTTGACCACTAAACTAACATTTCTCTTCGTAGAATTTTGGGGGAGTAGGTCATGTTTTACTCACCGCCTGACAACTTACGCGCGATCCATAGGTCCAATCCGCCCGGTCCGCCCGGACGATTGCTGGCAAAAACCTGAGATCCGTCTGGCAGCACAATACAGCCGCTTTCATCAAACTCAGAATTAAGCCAATCCACTGGTACGGGCTCCTGCCAAGCCCCATTACGAAAAACACTGTAGAATAGATCATACCCGCCCTTGCCACCAAATCCATTAGATGAAAAGAGAAGTGTATCTGCAGAGATAAAGGCTGGGCTGATCTCTTCATCTGAAGAGTTCACCGTGCGACCCAGATTAATAGGTGAACTCCACGTTAAGTCTACCCGCCTATCACTTATCCACAGATCAAGTCCTCCCTCGCCCCCTAGCCTATTGCTAACAAACACAAGCCTTGTACCATCTGGTGATATCGCTGGATGTGACACGAAAAAGGGGCCATTGACAACCGCAATTGGATGACCCATATTGATTGAGCCGGTCTCGCGTGTGGCGCTTACAATTCCTGGATACGACTGTTCTTCATACGCGCCATACGCCACGCCAAAAGCCTCACCCGTAGAAGTGAACGAGATGAATGCGCGATGCTGGCTAACAGCATTAAAAGAACCGGGAAAGAGGACTGACGTTGAGTCGCTTTGTATTGAGGTCCGATAGATACCGGCCGCTCCACCGCGCTCTGAAGTGAAGACCAGAAATTTCATACGCGGATCTATCGACGGTGCGTATTCAGCCTCAGGCGTATTACACATCCACAATGGAATGGCATGCGATACATTGCTGCTGAGGCGCGACGCGTAACGGTCCTCTTGTGACGTCACATCACTTGCCAAAGCAAACATCGCGGTGCAGACGATGATTGATCTTTTTATCATACGCCCCGTGTTTCAGGTGACCAAATGAACTTGTGCATCTGCAATTGAAACCTCACGTTGAGTTTGTCTTCCAAAATCCATCCTACAAGTTCAAGGAACGTGAGTTTGTTGAATACACATGACATAAGAACGGCAGCAATTTTTGTTTCTAACGCATACTCTCGCACGATATTGCGTGCATATTCATAGTCTGCACGAGAGGCTATCACAAATTTCACTTCGTCATGGGCGCGCAATATGGTTAGGTTTTCGAGTCGGTTTAAGGTGACCATTTTCGAATCTGGACACTTCACGTCCATAATACATATCACTCGTGGATCAAGCGGGGCTATATCTATATGTCCACCCGTCTCTACAGCAACCGTATAGCCCGTATCGCAGAGCAGCGTCATCAGCGGCACAACATCAGGTTGCTCAAGGGGCTCACCACCGGTAAACTCCACAAAGGAACATCCAATGCGCTGTATCTCTTCAATGATTTCTGAACCAGTCTTTTCAACCGCACGAATGCGATGATCTAGCGCATATGCGGTATCGCACCATACACAGCGCAGTGTGCAACCTTGCAGCCTAACAAAGACACAGGGCAATCCTGCCCTCGTCCCTTCGCCTTGTATTGAGTAGAATATCTCGCTAAGGTTAAAGACAGAACTGCGTGGGTCAGACGTGATTGTTAATGTGTTCATGAGCCGCAATTTACACGCCCGTGAGGAAGCCTGCCCCGTCGAATAATCGCAGCACCTCATTCTTTACTGGTTGATGCTCAGGAAGTCGCAGATGTGGATCTTTCTCGAGCAGAGCAAATGCATCATCACGAGCGATCATAATGAGGGCAGCATCTGATACCAGATCGGCGAACCGAAATTCGGGAAGACCGCTCTGCCGAACGCCTAAAACATCCCCCGGACCTCTTAGCCGTAGGTCCACTTCTGCAATGTGAAAGCCATCTGTGGTCTCTTCCATCGTCTTTAGCCTGACAATCGACTTTGCTCTATCCTCGCTACTCGAAGGACGGTTAACGTGATAGCGAAAATGATCCTTTGTTGCTAGAAAACAATACGACTGATCAGCTCCGCGGCCCACTCGCCCCCTAAGCTGATGAAGCTGAGACAATCCAAAACGTTCAGCATTCTCGATGAGCATAATGCTGGCGTTCGCTACGTCTATGCCAACTTCAATAACGGTAGTCGATACAAGAATGTCAAATTCTTTATTGAGAAAGGCATGCATCGTGGCCTCCTTCTCTGTCCAATTCATTTGCCCATGCAATAGACCAACACGCAAATCGGCGAATGTTGTCTCTCGCAAGAGGTCATAATGTTCAACTGCACTTTTTGCTTCAATCTTCTCGCTCTTCTCAACGAGTGGATACACAACGTATGCCTGACGTCCAGCATGCACCTCCGAACGAATAAACTGATGCACACTGTTCAACTGAGATTCGAATTCAATTCTTGTTTTGATTGGCTTTCTGTTGGCCGGCATTTCATCAATCACTGATGCGTCCAGATCACCATACAACGTCATCGACAACGTCCGTGGAATTGGCGTTGCAGACATCACAAGGATATGGGGCGTGCGGGGTCCATCAGGATGCGAAGCACGTCCAAGTCTTCGAAGTTCCGCACGCTGCGCAACACCAAATCGGTGCTGTTCATCAATCACAATCAAACCCAGCTTATGATACTGAACGTCTGATTCGAACAATGCGTGTGTGCCAACAACAATGTGCGCCTCACCGCTGGCGATAAGCGAAAGCGACTCGTTGCGCTCTTTCTTCTTCTGTCCACCAACGAGCTGAACTACCGTGATATCTGTCTCACCTAGCATCCTGCGTATACCATGCAGATGTTGCTCAGCCAGGAGCTCAGTTGGTGCCATGATTAACGTCTGATAGCCATTGTCTACTGCATTGAGCATACACAACAAGGCAACAATTGTCTTGCCAGAGCCAACATCGCCCTGTAACAATCGGTTCATTGGCAGACCAGACGTCATGTCGCCAACAATCTCTCGGATTACCCGCCGTTGCGCGCCTGTAAGTGTATATGGCAATGTTTCAATCAACATTCGAGCGTGCGCACTTTTTGATTGCATCAAAAGTCCAGCCTCAGGATTACGTCGCGATCTTCGCCGAGCAGCAAGCAAAAGCTCAAAGACAAACAACTCTTCATACTTCATGCGATTCCGAGCGCGATCAACATGAGCTAATGATGTAGGCGTGTGAAGCTCGCGAAGTGCTTCGTGTTTAGACATGAGTGAGCGCTCATGTATCACGGACGCAGGAAGGGGCTCAACAATATCTGCTAGAGCTTGTTCAAGCGTGTGTTCTACGATAGCACGCATCAATCGCATGTTTACACCTGATGCACGAAGTCCTTGTGTAAGCGAATATTTTGGAAGTGTTGCACCAGTTCGGAACTGTTCTACATCCTCTGCGTCAATTTCTTCCAACTCAGGGTGATGAATTGTGAGTTGACCTCTCCGAGGATCATATTCCGGCATGCCACTTACAAGGAAGGTCTTGCCTTCTTTGAGAAGCTTGCTGTAGTACTGCGTATTGTTCCAAAAAACAAGCTGTGCAGATACATCAGAGCCGTCGCTGATGGTTACATCAAGCATAGCGCGCCCCTTGCCAACAGTCTTTTGGCGGACATCTGCAATAGATGCAACAATAGAAATCTCAGATGATACTCGAGCAATGTGGGATGCATCACCAATCCACAAGTCAGGAGCGCGGCATTGTTCCAACAGTGCCGAAATACTTGGTGCTGCTGTGCGGTCTACGTATCCGCGTGGTACGTTCATCAGCACATCAAGTGGGGTAACAAGTCCCTCCTTAGCCAGAGCTTCGGCGCGCCGTGGCCCCACCCCCTTTACATACTGAAGTGGGAGGATACGCGCAGGAGCGCTTTCTAATCCTTTGTTGGGATTCGGTACGCTTTGCATTCCATCAACACGCTATCGCCAGAGAAAAACCGAAGCACGTCATCGTCTCGTTTGACCCTCGTTGTTCTTTCAAAGGCAGTGAGAATCAAGCTTTCTGTATCCCAGCCTGGGCAGGCGCGTTTTGTCGTGATGAGTGGACCAATTTTTACAACATTCTTTACTTGGGAAAACGTCCCAGAGAATTGATTGCAACCACCATAGCCCATTATTCTACTAGAATCCGGTAGGAATCGGAACATGGGTTGCATGGTTGAAAAGTCTCCCTTACCAACTACCTGCCCACCAACCGAGAAAAACGCCCATGCAGTATCAGTTAACATGGGAGTGCCACCGCATCCATGTAAAGCAAACGCAAGTGTTACGGCGCACAACAGCTTTTTGAATCTGTTCATTTTGCCGCCCCATTTACGATGTTCATCCATTCTTTTGGATCAGGAATATTCCCGTATCGCAAATCAGTGAGATGTTGCTTGAGTCTGTACATTAATTGGTCTGGAGCGATTTTTAGTGATAGGTCTTGTCCATCAATCGAGATCACTTCGATTGGTGCAATTGAAGCAGCGGTGCCCACACCAAATGCTTCAGTAACCGCTCCGGTTTGTAGACCATCACGTAGTTCGTCAACACTTACTTGACGTTCTTCCACAGCCATTCCTAGCTCCCGAGCAACAGTCAACATAGAATCACGAGTAACGCCATCAAGAATGGTGTCACTCACTGGCGGTGTTACAATTGACCCTCCAATAACGAACGCCAGGTTCATTGTTCCGGATTCCTCAACGTATGCATGGTCTCGCGCGTCGGTCCAAATCACCTGATCAAAGCCATCTTGCTGAGCAAGTCTTGTTGGATACATCGCAGCGGCATAGTTACCCGCACACTTGGCAAACCCAGTTCCGCCTTGAGCAGCGCGGGTGTAGGTGCGCTCAACCCTCACTCGAAGTGGTTTTTGATACAGAGGACGGAACGGACCACCAACAACCATAAAGAGGAACTCATCCGCTGCCTTTAGCCCCATACGTTCCTCTGAAGCGATGACAAATGGTCTGATGTAATACGCAGCGTCAGGACCCGGCGGCACCCAGTCTCTATCGAGATCAACTAAGGTGTGAATGGCGTCAGCAAACATCTCACGCGGAACCTCAGGCATGCACATCCGCACCAATGAGCGATTGAACCGTTCATGGTGGCGATCGGTGCGGAATACACCAATTCTGTCCTCACTCATTCGGTAGCCCTTCATGCCTTCAAAGACAATCTGGGCATAGTGCAGACCTAGTGAAAGCGGCGCCATTGGAATAGACCTATATGGTTGAATTCGAGCCTTCCTCCACTCACCGTGAGCGAATTCGGCAATGAACATATGGTCTGCGGGCACGTTGGTGAGCTTGTGAGAGACAACGTCTTCGGCAACGAGACGAGGTGAAATTGTACGGTCGATGGGAATGAGCATGTGCAAATCTATGGAGGTCGGGCCTTACGCCATGTTTCGGTTCCATCGCTTATCACCACTCCCATGGTTTTAGCCTTCAGTGCCATCTGTGCAGCAAGCTGGTCAGTAACGTAGGGCAACACCCACTCCGGCACGCTACTGGCTTCTCGCAGCATCCTTTCTATCAATGGCTCAAAGAATTTTGAGAGCTGCAGAACGTTCCCTGCTGGGTCAAAAAGCACGTACCTCTCACTTCGACATATTCGGCGCAATTGGTCTCGTAGCATCCGCCTGACGCCTTTTGCTGTGGCTGCAAATGAGGGTAAAGGGGCTCCTTTTGAACTCCCAGTTGGCAAACACGCTACAATACCCACAGTGCCAGAGACTACATGCGCCTCACGTGCCATATCGGCGAGTGTGAGAAACTGAGAAGCAATCAGGAATGTGTCTCTGCGCAACCACAGCGAATCCCACACTGTACTTCGATATCCAAATCGCACGTGCATTACTTCTAGAAGACACGCTAGGTATGCATTTACCCAAAATGCCGTTCGCGAACGTGGCAGGAACGCTGCTGGCATCGCAGAGGCAAGCGCACCTCTATATCGCGCATAGGCGGTACTCAAACATCCATCAGTGCGCAGCTTGCCTCGGGTAACTGACTCATGCCACAAAGAATCAAAAGACGTATGGTCAATGACATCTGCCCACTCGTCTTGTGCAATTGGTCCGTTTTGCGCGCGCACGTAGGCCGCCTGACAGCAAACGAGAACTAGTATGATGATGGTGCAGCTGAACATGATATCTTCGTTCATCCATGAGTATAAAACGTGACATCGTTGTAGGAACGACTGTGGCTGAAATGCACCAGATTGTGGCCGCAGCCCGCCTACATGGGTCAACGGTTGGTTGCATCCCTACTATGGGCTATTTGCATGACGGCCATGCTTCGCTCATCAGAGCTGCCTCAGCAAAACATGGACTTGTTGTCGTGTCAATCTTCGTCAATCCAACTCAATTCGGTCCACAAGAAGATTTTGAGAGATATCCGCGAAATCTCGAGCGCGACATACACGTTGTTACCAACGCTGGCGGCTCCGTGGTCTTTGCGCCAACTGTTGAAGAAATGTATCCCACTGGCGCACAGAGCACCATCCACATTCCACATATTTCGGAGATTTTGGAGGGGGCTGTCCGGCCAACTCATTTCGACGGAGTTGCAACGGTTGTCTCACGTCTCTTCGAAGCGATGCAACCGGACGAAGCTTTTTTTGGTCAAAAAGATTTACAACAGACGCTCATTATCAAGCACATGGTTGCGAGCTCATCCATTCCAGAAGTAGGCAAGGTTACCGTAACCGTCTTGCCTACGCAGCGAGAGCCCAACGGTTTAGCCCGTAGTTCAAGGAACGTCTATCTATCTGTCAAGGATCACGATGATGCCCTGGTTATCTATCGTGCATTGTCAGTAGCGTCACACCTCGCGAGGTCTGGCGAATACAGCAAGAAAGCATTAGAGCAGACCATGCTCAATACTCTGGCTACGGTACCTGCCGTAACAGTAGAGTATGCCGTAGCTGTAGAAGCAGAAACACTTCAGACAAAAGAGTTTTTTCAAAGCGGCGATGAGATCGCTTTTCTGATTGCAGTCACGCTTGGTAGAACACGGCTCATCGACAACATGGTTGTCGCAGTCGATTAAGCTCTGCGTTTACAATGTGATTCTATAGAGCAGCCATTCATTCATCCACTGCGCGTTGCGCTTTACATAAAAGTCACGCGCAAGCATATTCCAGTCTAGCACTTGCCAGTCGACTCTGCCACACCCTCTGCTTTGTCCCAACGCTACTACGTGATCAAAGAGTGCCCCACCTGCGCCCGATGCACGTTTGTCTTCGCGTACAAAGAGGTCCTCGAGATACATTGTGGGTTTCGCTAGAAAAGATGAATACGTCTCAAAACAAATAGCATACCCTATGGCAAGATCGTTGTCATCAAGACAGAGGAATGCTTCGTACCTGGGGTTTTCACGAAACGCATCAATGTGCAGTCGCTCAATTGCATCACGTGAGGGCGGTAATAGTTTTTCATATTTAGCAAGTGCTGATATCAGCGAAACAAATTCATCAAAACGCTCTGGAACCAGTGCTACAATTTCCACGTTACAGCGCCTTTTGCAGAAAGTCTATAAACAGCGAAGAATTTGATCGATACTGATTCTGATATCCAGACTGAGCAACGTATGTGCCATCGCTCTTCAGCAAGACATAGAGCGGATTCGCAACGGTGCCAAAAGATTTTAAGATATTCTGGTTGGTGATGTATGGTTCGGTCTTCTTATCCGTGTAAAGTTGCACGAGGATAAATTTTTTGAATGTGCTCTGAACTTCAGGTTTTGGGAATACAAGCTTCTCCATTAGTCTGCAGTTCACACATGCAAATCCCGTAAAGTCGATGAAGATTGGTTTGCCTTCCTGAGCAGCCACCTTTTTTGCTTCATCCAAGTTTGAATACCATTTCAATGTCGCGTGAGAGGCACCTTCCAACATTTTCATTGATGTAGGTCCAACGGCAGCTGCAGTGCCATTGAATTGATCGATGATCTGATGATAGTTCTCAGGTGGCAATAATGCTTCGAGATCTGCGGCTAGGGGTTTGCCTAAGGCTCCTGCAATGAACCATATCGTAAGCGTTGCGAAGCACACAGCAAACAGTGCTCGCAAAGCACCTACCTTTTCAAGTTTGGAATCCAGCTTCATCTCAAACGTTCCAACCAAATAGAGCGTAATAATGAGACATACGCCAGCCCAGATTGACAAGAATACTTCACGGGGCAATAGTCCAAGACCAAAGACAAATTCAGCTGTTGAGAAGAACTTAATGGCTGCAGCAATTTCAAGGAATCCCATCACCACTTTGAGATTGTTCATCCATCCGCCAGCTCTTGGCAAACGCACTAACAATGACGGAAACATGGACAGAGCAACAAATGGAATCGCGAACGCAGTTGCAAAGCCCAGTGTGCCTATTGCAGGATAGAGGATATCTCCACCAGAAGCGCTGAGCAGCAGGGTACCTACAAAGGGCACCGTACATGTAAACGATGTGAGCGAAAAGGTAAGCCCCATAAGCAGGATTGAGATACTGCCATCACCCTGTGACTTTTTGTTAAGCGCATTCATCAGGGAGATCGGTACTTGAATCTCAAAGGCACCAAAGAGATTAAATGCCAGAACCATGAACAATACTCCAATTCCTAGGTTAAGCCATGCATTGGCAGCTAGGTCTTGTACAGCGGTTCCGCCAAAAATGAGAGAAGCAATAATGCCCACGGCTGTAAACGTCGAAATGATTCCAAGGCCGAAGAGCATGCTTTCTTGAATCCCCTTCCCTCGCTTTTTTTCATGTCGCTTGGTAAAGAACGAAACCGTAATCGGAATCATAGGAAACACGCATGGCGTGAGGAGAGCTAAGAAACCAATGCCCATAGCATAGAAGAAAAAACTCCATAGGCCTTTTTGCTTCTCCGTTGTTACCTCTGACTCACCACGAGGTATCACAGGCCCAGCACTGATCACTTTGGGCGTTGAAATGGGGGCGTCAACTGTGGTATCGCCAACGTCACCTACGAATTCGGCGATGATGAGATATTCAACCGGGAGTTCGATCTCTTCAAAAGGCATACAACCGGCTGTATCGCACATCTGCACACCAACCGTGATCTTCCCCTTCTGCGATCCCTTTTTGAGTCTTCTCTCTAAGATGACGCGCATCGAAATCTCAACAGCGCCAGAAAGCTCTTCAATCTTTGTTCCCCACGTGCTATCAAAATGTGTGTAGCCACCCTTTACGATGCGGGGCGCAGCAGCAAGGCGAGCAATGGACTTGGGACCGGCCGAGATCTCAGTTGGATCTGGGCCTAGCCCATCAGGACCAACGGCTCTGATGAGCCCGTACGTGTGCCAATGCCTGTCAATTTTGAATTTCAATGTTACAGGTACAGTGTCGCCCGCGTTTCCGGTAACACGCTCAAGAGGTTGAAGTTTCAGGTGATCTTTACCACTTGGCATCTGTGCGCGGGATGCCGGCAGCAGCAGCATGAACATGGCAAGAATCAGAATGGCCGCAAAAGGAAGCGATCGAGATTTCATCGTCATTAATTCTTCCTAAACATAGAGGTGTCGATTTGTAGTAGACGGCAAGGCGTACCATAAACTTACACAACATCTTCGGTTCGTATCTTTGCTGGGTTATCCCCCACCACGAACTGCGCAATGGCCTCTCAAACTTCGCTTGACGCGATACTCTCCCTTTCCAAGCGGAAGGGTTTTGTCTACCAATCTTCTGAGATCTACGGCGGCCTTAATGGTTGCTGGGATTTTGGTCCACTCGGTGTAGAACTCTTGCGAAACATCAAGGATGCTTGGTGGAAGGCAATGACATATCGCACTGATATTGTCGGTATTGATTCGTCGATTCTTATGCACCCAAGAGTATGGGAAGCATCCGGACACTTGCAACAGTTCTCCGATCCAATGATCGACAACAAGACATCAAAGGCTAGACATAGGGCGGACAACCTCATTGAAGAATATGCCGCGCGGCTCAGAACAAAAGGCAAGACCGATCAGGCCAATATTGTAGAGACGGCACTTCAGGCTGCAACTTCAAACGAAGACCTTCATGCGATCATCGTAACGCATGCGATTCCTGATCCTGTATCCGGAACAACGGACTGGACCGAAGTGCGCAACTTTAACCTGATGTTTAAGACGTATGTAGGACCAGTTGAAGATGTTTCGAATACTGTGTACCTGCGTCCAGAAACTGCCCAGGGCATTTTTGTCAACTTCAAAAATGTCATGGACTCTTCTCGAATGAAGCCACCATTTGGCATTGCCCAAATAGGTAAGAGCTTTCGGAACGAAATCAACACAAAGAACTTCCTGTTTCGCACGCGTGAGTTTGAGCAAATGGAGATGCAGTTCTTCGTCAAGCCCGGCACAGAAGGCGAGTGGTTCGAATATTGGCGGCAGGCTCGCTGGGATTGGTATGTAAACGAGCTTGGCATTCATCCCACACATATGCACCGCAAGCCTCATGAAAAGCTTGCGCACTATGCAGCGGCTGCAGAAGACATAGAGTACCTCTTTCCATTTGGTTGGGGCGAAGTAGAAGGCATCCACTCGCGCACAGATTTTGATCTTGGTAAGCATCAAGAATTTTCTGGAAAGAAGCTCGAATACGTGGACACCGTTTCAAAAGATCGGTATACGCCATTCGTTATCGAAACAGCGATTGGCGCAACGCGCACATTTTTAGCCGTGTTGTGCGACGCCTATGCCGAGGAAGAGGTACCCACAGCAGATGGTGGCGTCGAAACACGTGCCGTGATGAGGCTGAAGCCATCTTTAGCGCCTGTAACTGCAGCGGTTCTTCCTTTGGTGAACAAAGATGGCATGCCGGAGGCAGCAGAATCAATCATGAGGAACTTGCAGCGCTCATTCCGTGTAGAATATGACACGAGTGGAGCGATTGGCCGACGGTACAGACGGCAGGACGAGGTTGGAACGCCGTTCTGCGTTACGGTTGACGGGCAAACGACCTCTGATTCAACAGTGACTTTGCGCGAACGCGATTCGATGCAGCAGATTCGCATCCACACAGATGCACTCACGGAAGAAATTCGACGTCGACTTGATGTATGAAAAGAGTTCTCTTTATAGCAGCGTTAGCCCTGTTTTCTGCGGGCGCCGCAGGCGCAACCGTGCAAGTGGACGATGCCTCGTTCTATCTGCGGCTCGCACGATCCGTTGAGTCTTTCGGGGCGGTGTTTAGAGAGGTGAACACGACGTTTGTTGACGAAGTAGACCCTGAAGATCTCGTTGAGGTAGGCATCGACGCAATGTTGCGTCACCTCGATCCGTATTCTACGTACATGAAGCTCGACGAGACAGAAGATCTCGATATGCTTTCAACTGGCTCATATGTCGGTTTTGGAATTTCTGTTGGCCGTAGAGATAGCATCCTCACTGTTATAGACGTTCGTCAAAGTGGTCCAGCTATGAATGCGGGTATCCGTATTGGAGATCAACTCATCGCCATTGATGCCATACGAACTGATACGTTATGGCCACAAGGACTTCGGCCAATTTCGCGAGGTGTAGCTGGCTCAACCGCCAAGCTCTTCATTCTTCGTGGCGACCGCCCAGATACGCTAACATTTCTCGTAGCACGTGCAGACCTGCCGGTTGAAACAGTCGGCCACGTAGAGCTTCTCCCTGGAGACATTGGCTACGTGCGCCTCGCCAGGTTTGCGCGCGGCACAGGTCTTGCATTGCGCAAAGCATTGCGTGGTTTGCAAGATCAGACGGATCTCAAAGGATTCATTCTTGACCTGCGCGACAATCCAGGTGGCCTTCTTGATGCTGCGGTAGACGTTGTAGAACTCTTCGTACCTCGCTCGAGTGTTATCGTTACAACCCGCGGTAGAGGCGGTGAAGATCGTCATCGCTATGTTTCGAATGAAGATCCAATCGAACCAACTCTTCCCCTTGCTGTCCTGATAAACGAGCATAGCGCAAGCGCCAGCGAAATTGTTGCTGGTGCAATTCAAGATCTCGATCGCGGCATTATCATCGGAAAACGATCATTTGGCAAGGGGCTCGTACAAACCGTGGTGCCGCTTCCGAATGAAGCTAGCCTTAAGCTTACAACGTCTCGATATTACACTCCGTCTGGCCGAAGCATTCAGAAAATCGATTACCGAACGAATCGACCGATGATGACTGAAGCAGGTGCTGCGATCTCGGGTGTGGCCTCAGTTCGCAACACCTATAAAACGATCAACGGCCGGTCCGTAGCCGAGCTTCGCGGCATCGATCCAGATTCTACGGTAACTGATTCCATTCTACCGGCCACACTGGCGTATTTAGATCAACAGAATGTTTTTGGTCGATTCGCCACGAACTATACCGCTGACTTGGATTCGCTGCCTGCGTCGTTTACTGCGGATAAGGGGCTTATCGAGCGCTTCGTGCAATTTGTTGACACACTTCCGGCACACAAACGCTCACCTTTTCTTGCAGATTTAGCTGCTGCTAGAAAACGGGCGCTAACGAATGGATGGACTGCAGCGTCGCTAAAGGGGCTTGAGCAAGCAGAACGAAGCCTGGAAAAAGAGATTAGCCGCACCATTCGCCAAAAACAAACTCTGGTCTTCGAACGACTTGAACAAGAAATCCGCGCACGGTTTGGAACCGATGAAATCCGCCAATCACGGGCATTGCGAAGTGATCCGATGGTATCTACCGCAAAGATCATTCTGATTTCACCAAAATATCAGTTGATTCTGGCCTCACAAGTCCCGTCAGATCAGTAACTTTGCAACCCTTGACGCTTTGCGTCATTAATGCACGAAGGGTGGACGTTGTTCGTCCCCCTGCTGCTCCCAATTCCGTTCTACAGAGGTCTGCGCATGAGGATCACCAAACAGTATACCAATCGCGAGAGTCAGTCGCTCGATAAATACCTCCAAGAGATCGGCCGCGTGGATCTCTTGACTGGTAATGATGAGATTGTACTTGCTCAAGCTATTAGACGTGGTGGCTTCGAAGGCTCAATGGCACTCGAACGCCTTGTTAAGGCAAACTTGCGCTTTGTGGTGTCTGTGGCTAAACAGTATCAGAACCAGGGCCTCTCTCTCGGTGACCTGATCAATGAAGGTAATCTTGGTCTTATCAAGGCTGCGAAGAGATTTGACGAAACGCGTGGATTTAAGTTCATCTCATATGCCGTGTGGTGGATTCGCCAATCCATCCTTCAAGCACTAGCTGAACAATCCCGCATTGTGCGTCTGCCCCTTAATCGTGTAGGTGCCCTTAATAAAATTGGCAAGAAGTTCTCTGAACTTGAGCAACAGTATGAGCGCGAACCCACAGCCGCAGAGCTCGCTGAACAACTTGAAATGTCTATCGCCGAGATCTCTGAGACGATAAAAATTTCTGGACGCCACCTCTCAGTTGATGCTCCATTCGTGCAAGGCGAAGACAATCGCTTGCTCGACATTCTGCCAAACGACCAGCAGCCCCCTCCCGATAGTGAGCTCATGCGGGAGTCACTGCGCGTAGAGGTTCAGCAGGTACTCAATACTCTGAGTGACCGCGAAGCAGAAGTGATTCGTTTGTACTTCGGCCTTGATGATCAGCAAGCTCTAACGTTGGAAGAAATTGGCGAGAAGTTCAATCTTACTCGCGAACGAGTGCGCCAAATCAAGGAGAAGGCTATTCGTCGCCTCCGCCATGCATCTCGCTCAAAAGCACTGAGAACGTATCTCGGTTAATCTGTAGCACACACGCTACGCATTTCGAGGTACCATCATGAGCTCCTACTCTGAATATATCGGCGTTGTTGCTCGCACGCATGGCCTTGATGGCATGGTGCTGCTTATGGACACCATAGGTGCCACGAGCGGACTCAGCGTTGATTCAACTGTTGCAATCGGGTATTCTCGTGATTTTGCAAAAGTGTATACCATAGATGCGTTCGAATCGTCGCCGTTGCGCACAATCCTGCGCCTGCGCGAATGTCCAAGCGCAGACTCTGCACAAGCTCTCGTTGAGCAGGCGGTGTATGCACGGCCAAGCGACGTTGGCCTGCGCGAAGATGATCGCCATCGAATAGGCGATATCGAAGGCTGCACGGTTGTCACTAACGATGGAAATGTAGTTGGCGTTGTTACGGATGTATGGCTCATGCCTGCCAACGACGTGTGGATTGTAACTATGCCTGATGGTCGTACTCTCCCACTCCCCGTTATTGATGACGTAGTACTATCGGTGGACGTTGCAGCACGTGTGATCGTAGCATATATTCTTCCCGGACTTCTAGACCTCAGCACGAACAGCGCTGAAGAGCGAGATGAGTAAGCCTACAATCCGTATCGACATTGTTTGTGTTGTGCCTCAGATCCTTGAGTCATTCATCACAACATCAATCGTTGGAAGAGGTAAAGCAAAGGGGCTTGTAGAAATTCATCTACATAACCTGCATGACTATGCAACGGACAAATACAAACACATTGATGATTCGCCCTATGGTGGTGGAGCAGGAATGCTCATTCAGTGCGAGCCAGTTTTTGCATGCGTAGAAGGCCTCCGAGAGCAACGCGCGTACGATGATGTAATCTATCTCAGCCCAGATGGAAGGCAGCTCGATCAATCTATGTGTAACGAGCTTTCTCTGCACCAATCACTTATACTTCTTTGTGGTCACTACAAAGGCATTGATCAACGCATTCGCGATGTGCTCGTTACTCGAGAGATTTCTGTTGGCGACTACGTCCTAACGGGAGGCGAGATTGCTGCCGCCGTGCTCACAGATGCGATTGTTAGACTCATCCCCGGCGTTGTGGGTGATGCCGAGAGTGTCCTTGATGACTCGTTTATGAACGGGGTTCTTGATGCGCCCCATTACACAAAGCCTGCGGATTTTCGTGGGATGTTGGTGCCAGATGTCTTGCTCCGTGGTAATCATGCTCAGATCCGTGCGTGGCGAGAATCGCAATCCCTTGCCAAGACAAAAGAACGCAGACCTGATCTCCTTGAAGGTAGAGACGAATGACTCTCTTTCCCGAGCAAAACCAAATACTGATAAACCGTAGCGGTGAAGAAATTCACACAACGCTCACAGTTCCTGAGCCAACGAGGCAGAAAGCGCCGCTGCTTATCATACTTCACGGGTTCAAAGGATTTCGCAATTATAGTTTCTTTCCATGGATGGCTCAATATGCTGCCACTCAAGGAATGATTGCCGTTAGATTCTGTTTCTCAAGAAATGGAATGAATGGCACGTCATGGTTGGTTCAGGATCCTGCGGCTTTTGCAAGGAACACTATATCTCATGAGGCTGATGATGTACATGATGTAGTGCAGCTGATACGGGAACATGCAAACTTTGCGTCCATTCGCGAACAATGGGACGGCAGACTTTTTCTCATTGGCCACTCTCGTGGTGGTGGCATTGCTCAAATTGTTGCTCGCGAATTACAAGCGAAGAAAAATGTTGATCTCGTCCGGACTGCGGCCTTAAACAGCGTAGGCACGTGGGTTCGCTGGACCCCTCGCCAACGAGAAGAATGGGTAAAAACAGGATTTATTACTGTGCTGAACGAGAGAACGAAACAAGAACTGCGCATGGAGCTGTCTTACCTCAACGATATCGAGCAAAACAATGATCGATTATCTTTAGACCAAGCAGCTCGATCCCTCGGAACAACGCTTGCCTACATTCATTCAGGAAGTGATCTTACTGTGCCAATTGTAGAGATCAGAGCATCACGAGTTCGGACGGCAACAGAAGCCCCATTCATCATCATACCCAATACAACACATACCTTTGGCATGACGCATCCGGTTGATAGAATCACCCGTGGATTTGTAGATGCGATGCATGCAAGTTTTTCCTGGTTGCTCCAATGATTCGCCTTGCCGGTTTCTCTTTTTTCTTTGTGCTTACAATTGTAGGCTGTGAATTGTTTGAGGTGGGAGGGGGCTCTCGGAAGCCTCTACCAATAGAACGAAGCCAACGATCATCGCCGGGCGTTGTGCTTTTGTTTACATCAGAACTTGATAGTGGGAACACGGCTGCTGCCACAGAGCTTATGCTCCATCCGTCCGGCCGACAGCTCCTAGCCGTGGAGAAGTTTGAATTGGCAGACGATCTATTACGCTGGAAGGCAATAATGGCACAAAAGCCAATATCGGAAACGGTAGTTGATACGATTTCAGACAACTCACATACCGTGCGCATCACGCTTGACTATTTGCGCGTTATGCAGTTCACAACTCTTCGTACGCAGAACCTCTGGTATGTAACTCGAATTCAGGACGCTTCGAAACGCTAGCTCCTCATTATCGAGCAATTACCACCGTCTTCATGGTAGCCACGCCATTGGCAATGGCACGAAGTGTGTATACGCCTTGCGGAATATTTGACGTTGTAAGTGAAATACGGCTTGCAGAGCCTGGAACAACAAACGTCCGTAGTGGCTCGATGACCTGCTCACCTGCAACATTCAATAGATCAACGTCAACGCTCGATGGCTTTTCAACTTCTACGCTGACGATTACTCTGTCATTTGCAGGGTTTGGCATTATGCCCGTTCGAACAACGAAGGGCAGGTTCTCTTCAACGCCATTTGCTGGGTCAAGATGACGGTGGACAGGACCACCCGTGGGCGCTATGAAGACGTCATTAAACCTCGTTGCTACAACACCAGTTGCAGATCCATCACCAGCTACACCATCGGTTACAACAACAAACGACTCTCCAAAGTTTGTGCCTCTAAATGGCCCGGAATTCTTTTCCGTTGCTACCCACATATCGCCATTAGGTCCAAAGGAAATCGCTGAAATGCGATTGTTCGTTACATCTCTGTTATCCCAACCATTGAGCAGATAGGACCACGTCTCGCCATCATTTGTTGATTTGATGACAACTGCGTTTGTTGTCTTTGCGGAACCAGGAAGAGCGTTACGGCCCACATAGAGGTTACCATTTACATCGGATGCAAAGGTCCGGTAGAGGTCATCACTTTCATTTGAATTGCCGTCTCCATTATCAATGCGTTTCCACACTTTACCACTATCAATGCTGCGGAACAGCCCCTTGTTATATGCTACTGAAACAAACATTTTGTTTGAATTTGGAGATAAAAAGACCTCGAACAGTGAGGACGTTGCCCCAGGTAATGCAGTAAGTGGAATGGCGATAAAGGAATTTCCACCGTCATTTGAAAACTGAGCTCTCAAATTGGCCGCTCCTGCATCAATACCCACAAAAACCTGCGTTTCGCCTACGTCAGGAGTTTTTGTGTCTACAGTAATCCTTGAGTTTGGTCCAATCGTAATCCCAACATTGAGTTTTTGCCATGTTTGTCCGTCGTTCGTTGAACGCAGCACACCGATGCCGTTCACGGCAGCGTAGAGTACGTCGAACCTATTTACGCTAATCTGGCTGACAGGATAGAAGTTTGCACCACCGTCATCAATACCCTCATCAAAGGCTTCCCATGTAACGCCACGATTCGTTGTCCTGTAAACCTTGCTGAACGGCGTCCCTACTATTACATGGCCTTTTGAGTTTGTAACCATGCATGTTGAAGCCGCAGGAGGTCCATCCGTGGATTGCCAATATTGTGCTGCCAGAGAGATTGAGCTAACAGCAATAACAAGGGCAAGAATCAAAACGCGCATACATCGGCTCCAAAAGTGAATGAAGAGGCACAGTGATTTGTGGCTCTATCTTTGTACGTAGCGTCTAAGTTACCGTTTTTTCACGTCTGGGCGGAATTGATGCATATCCATTTTATCGGAATTGGCGGCACTGCCATGGGATCTGTTGCCGTGGCTTGCCGCATGCAAGGTCACTCCGTAACCGGTAGCGACGGACCTATCTACCCTCCAATGAGTGAAGTGCTAGACTCTGCAGGCATTGAGCGATATGTAGGTTACGATGCAGATCGGCTGCGAGTAATGGCACCCGCGTTGGTTGTTGTTGGCAACGCTATTAGCCGAGGAAATGCTGAATTGGAACTCGTCCTAGACGAGCGTATGGCTATGACTTCCATGGCAGAGCTCGTTGGCAGGCTCTTTATCTCTCGCAATACATCCATCGTATGCAGTGGAACCCATGGCAAAACAACAACAGCAAGCATCACTGCATGGCTCCTTGAGAGTGCAATGAGGAGTCCAGGTTTTCTCATCGGTGGTGTACCTGGGAATTTTACGCTTGGCTGCAGGCCAATACCTGAAGAAATACATGACACGCGAGGTGGAATCTTTGTCAGTGAAGGAGATGAATACGACACTGCCTTTTTTGATAAGCGGAGTAAGTTCATTCACTACCGCCCAACTATAGCCATCATCAACAACCTTGAATTTGATCACGGTGACATTTTCGAAAATGTAGGAGCAATCATTCGCTCCTTTCAACACATGGTTCGTCTGATTCCGCAAACTGGAGTTCTGCTCGTAAATGCAGAAGACAAAAACGCTCTAGTTGCGGCTGAAGGAGCCCCCTGCCACGTAGAGCTGGTTGGTACTTCGCAACAGTGCACGTGGCAAATCACTGAAATCTCAGAAGAAGGTAGGTCCACGTCTTGGTCCGTCTTGCGCAGTGGTAAACCGTATGGCCGCTTCACATTGCCGATGCCTGGCGAGCACAACATTCGTAACGCTACAATGGCTATTGCTGCAACGTCGGCGGCAGGTCTAACAGCAGATGAGCAAGCGAATGGCATGCCCGCTTTCATTGCACCAAAGCGTAGACTTGAAGAAATCGGTATATGGCGCGGATGCACAGTGATCGATGATTTTGCGCATCATCCAACGGCTATTGCTGCAACACTTCGTGCATTGGAGCAAAGGTATACTGGAAGCAACATCCATGTTGTTTTTGAACCACGATCGAACACCACAACGAGAAATATATTCCAGGTTGAATTGGCACAATGTTTCAAAGGGGCACGTACGGTGTGTCTTGGTCCGATCAATCGTCCAGATCGGTATCAAATCAATGAGAGGCTAGATACCAATCGCCTCGTGAATGACATCACTGCGCTTGGTATTGTGGCGCATTCACTCAACCCAGAGCGGGCAACGGACAATCAATGGGGTAGCGATGTAATGCATTTTCTCTCTTCTCGCGTGCAGCCAAATGACGTAGTTGCGATACTGAGCAACGGAGATGTTGGCGGACTGCGAAAGATGCTAACGCTCAATGAATAGTTTTTTGAGAACGTCCTGGCCTTCGCGTACTGTATCTCTCACACGATAGAAGTAGAGCCCTGGTGAAATTACGACCCCAAGAGCGCTACGTAGATCCCATCGGACACCTCCATTCCCCTCAGAGCTTGTAAGGAGAATGAGTGATCTCATGGATCCATCAAGCACTTCTACTGTGGCATCCTTCGTAAGTCCGCCAAAGGTAATTTCCAGATCGCGCGAAAGACGAACTGGATGAGGGTAGACGTATGCCTCTCGTACCTCATCCGCCGTCACGATAAAAGTTGCCGTATTGCCAGCTCCTCTCGTAATAACCCCTGATGGATCGCCAACAATACCTGTTGCTGTTAATGCATAGGTAATGCCCCGCGCTGTTAAGGGGCTTGCTGGATGCAGCTGGAGTTCAACAGTATTTCCGTTAACGCGAGTACATGAAACAATTGATCCCACCGGACTCAGGGTATAGTTCTGTTGGATAAGCGCACTTGCATCCACATTTGTTGTGTACTTCAGGCGCAAGCTCGTGTTCGTTAAAGCCGAAAGTGAAGCAAGTGCAAAGTCTGGAGTCTCTGAAGGCGCGCTCTGAACAACAATGTCAAAACTCACACGCAACGTAGGCCGCTCTCGGGTATCAGTACGTGGTGCAACAACCAGAGATAGTTGCGTGGGTGATGTAAATGTTTCGAATGTTACGAGAACGCTTTTCTGCGTTCCAGCAACTGCTGACGTGGCTAAGAGGTAACTGCCTGTGGCCTTATTCACGAGTCTATATTGAGTTGGCTCAAGATGTTCAATGTGAATATCGCCGTTGTACAGTACTTCGATCTGGAGTCCACGTAGTAGTTCTGTTGTTAACACTGTATCGCGATCCAGTCTAACGGGACGAACAATTGGACCAATCGTAAATGCTACCACATTCGACCTCTGACTTTCTCGAATGGAAGCGTCTACAGGGAATGCAGCAACTTCATAACGTATCGAAGAGATACCATTGGGAACCGCGGTGATCACAGATGTAGTTGTGGTACTATCGAGCTTGCGAAATGGCCCGCTATTTATGCTGGAATAGACTATGTAGTTGAAAGAATTCGTTACCGGCATCCAATCAAGGGAAATAGTATCCGCATTTGAATAGTGTCCTCTCAATGACGTCGGCGCTGGGTGACGAGAAGCTGTATCAATTTCACTGAAGCGAAAACCAGTCATAATCCCAAGACCAGCTTCTGTTATACCGTAGCCAAGTTCATTCATACCGTTTTTGTTAAAATCATAGATCAATAACCGCGGACAAACCACATCTGGCACGTACCATTGAGTGGTAATTCTTTGCGTTGCTGCATCATATCCAAAAACGTACATCCGTGGATAGACGCAGATAACAACTTCATTTCCGGGTATTCGATTAAGATTGCCCAGACCAACACCACTTCGATAACCGATGCCATAGCGGACACCACTGAAGTGATCTTTCCACATGGTTTCATAGATATCGTTCGAGGTTGCCCGAATCAATCGATACGTCCACACGTTTCGCCCATATTCACCGGCAGCATCTGGCTGCGTACTGTCTGGTACTCCAAACGCCACATCAGGCCTACCATCTCCATCAACATCACCTGATGCTACATACCCAGATCCGCCCCCTCCCGCTGTCTCAAGAGTGAATCGATTAACAAATGCACGTCCGTCCCATTCAGAAACAATAAGGTCTCCATCTGTATCTCCAAAGGCTACCTCCATTTTACCATCACCATCAAAGTCACCAGCACCAATGCTTATCTCGTCAACACGATTATTTGAATTACCGAATGAAGGTTGTGACGGATTATTTGCAAAACCAAGCTTTTCAAATGCGCCGTTGCGAAAGGTGATTGCTGTGCACCCGGAATCAGACAATAGGAGCAACTCTTCCCGCCCGTCGCCATTGATATCTGCAACTCCGGCGCCGTTTTGTTGTCCTGAAGAGTCGGCAAAGATTATTCGTGCGAAGGGAGAGCCCCCTACCGTTGACTGCTCAAACAACACAGCACGTCCAACAACATGCATGAGGACTTCGAGCAGGCCGTTACCATTTGCATCACTGATGCCGCGTGGTATCCACGAGCTTAAGAGCGAGTCTCTACGAGACCACAAACCGTTTCGGTATTGCATTGTAAATGTAGAACCAAAAGAACCCGAAGACAGATCGTTCATAAGGATCGTTGGAGCGCCATCTCCATACATATCTCGAACGTCGTTCAGCACATACCCTGCCCATTGCTCAGACGCAACAGTGCTCCAACCTCGCACCGTTGGTGCACCCTCTTGTGAGGCTGCGATAGTAAGAGTCGTGTCAACTGTTGAACCGTTATCAGCCTTACACGTTGCAACCACTTCATACTGAGCTTGTGCAACCATTGTATCAGGGATTTCAATGCTATGAGAGCGGCCAAAGCGCTGTACGTCTGTAAACTGAAGCACGTTATCGGCCGTGATGTTTAGCGATAATGACGTTGGCCGAGAACTGCGAAGAGAGACAACTGGCGATCGTCTGTCTGTTGTCCACGCATTGATGATTTCGGCACGTAGAATTGTTAGTATCTCATCGTTAACAATAGCAATACGCTTCCGATCATCGAGTGTGCGGCCGTCCTTACAGTATACCCTTAGGCGAAGTGTATAGAGTCCCGAAACTCTTGTGACAACGTTGAGTTGTGCAAGAGTATCGTTCAGGATTGCTACGTCGGAGCTATTGATGGTGGTCCACGTAGTTGGCTCTATACCGTTACCTATGTCAACCGTAAAAGAATCAAACGGGGCTACCAAGACACTTCCAACTATTGCCAGCAGAGGCGCTGTCCGTGCATCAATCTCCATCTCATTCGTTGGCGAGGAGATTCTAAACGAAGTCCGTGCAACCGATTGCAATGCTGCATCAACTTGAATACGACCTGCTCCATAGAATATGTCCCATCCGCGCTCACCCAAATCCAGTGAACGCTCTTGCAACGTACCTCGGATCTCTGCTGAGGAGATTGTTGATGATTGTTCAATCATCATTGCGGCCGCTGCCGCTACATAGGGGGCTGAAAAGGACGTTCCATTCACAGTGCGATAGCGTGAGTTTACTGCTGTGGTTGCAATTCTTTCTCCAGGAGCGCACAATGCTACAAGTGAACCCGTGCTGGAGAACGGCGACCTACGGTCTTCTTCATTGGTAGACCCAACGGCTATCACATTATCGTATCCCGCAGGGTATTGTCTTGATGTTGTGCCTGTGTTTCCGGCTGATGCAATGAGTATTACATTCATTGACGCAGCGAACAACACTGCATCTCGAAGCATAGGCGAATTTACGCCGTCACCAAAACTCATGTTTACTACGTTAACACCCGTCAAAGCACAATAGACAAGTGCGCTCGCAATGTCATCTTCTTCTGCATTACCTGTTGCATCAAATGCGCGCACTGCTCGCAACCTCGCACCGTGCGCTAAACCCGCAATACCCTTCCGGTTGTTTGGGGTAGCGGCTATGACGCCCGCTACCGATGTTCCGTGTCCCTGCTCGTCGAAGGGAATTGGATCCCGAGTACGATCATCACCAAAGTTTCTCACTGCCTGATCCACAAAGTCGTAACCGATAACATCATCAGCAACGCCATTGTCATCGTCATCGATATCATTTAAATCACCAAACACACCATTGATTTCAAAGGTGTTTGGCCAATCATCAAAACGTCCATTATTGTTGATGTCTTCCTTTGCGCTCAAAGCCATTGCGCCAACAAGATCTTCATGGGTCCAATCAATTCCAGTGTCGATTACTCCAACAATCACACCTTTTCCGGTTGCGATTCTCCATGCAGCCGTGGCGTTCAATAGTGATAACGCGTATTGATCTGCGGACAACGAGTCATTTGTAAGGGGCTCCTCATGAATGCGCATTGTCAACAACGGACGAACATCAACAACATCGTCAATCGCTTGAATATCTTTTGCGCTCACGCTCTCAGGTAGCGTAAGCACAACGTACCGCCGCAACGCCTCATACGCATCCCGCTGCGCACGCGATTGAATCTGATCCTGAATCTTTGCAGATGCATCGTTTGAAGGTAGAATTGTCCTCGGACTAAATGCTCTCAATGATTGCGGTACAAAAGTTGAGCGCAGTCTTACGACAACTGTCTCTAATGCAAGAGTTGGCGTGGCGCCCAGCACGATAAACATGAATACGAGATATGTGGCGATTTTCATGTGTCCTCTGTATACAAATCTCTTCGTGCAAACGCCAATGCAACTCGCAGCACTGCAAGATCTACGTCGCCACCAATATGTTCGCGTATATGACGAAGTTTAGCAAAGCGGTGATGGCGCATAAACGATAATACTTCGCCATAAAGTTCACTCGGAACGAGATCTTCTCTTTGTACATCAAGCCCTGCCTCAACGGCCCGTTGTATCGCCTGGGCAGCAGCTGGTGGCGTCATTCGAGCAGCCTTCGCCAACTGATGCAGAGTCAAATGAGGCCGCACGAGGGCAGTAATCATTGTTGAGTCATCGTTGGCACGCACCTTTGGCACAGCCTGCACAATGGCCTTCTTCTCGTCATGAATCACTTGGAGTAATTCAACACCATACCGCGCAAGAAAGAGTCCGCTTCCATGACGGCCTGGCATGAGATCATCAACCTTTGATGGCGAATCTTCAGCAATACGTTGTAGTTCTTCGCGTCCAGCCAATGACGTGTCTGTCACATTATCTCGTTGAGAAACACGCTCTCGGAATGCCATCAACGCTTCAAATGTAGGCGAACTGTCGCCTTCGCGTTGTTTTGCTTCATAGCGCAGTGGCGCTGGTACAGGGCTAGCCTGCTTCATGCCTTCAGGAGTAACGCCAATTGTGGGATAGAGGTCTGCAGTGCGCACAAGCCATGCATGGTCTAGGGCTTCATCGAGAGCCTCAAGCACTTCGTGACGAGAGCGCTGGCGCTGACTCCCCCATGTGATGCACCTGTCGAGTCTATTCTCAGTAACACGGTTCGAAACCGTACCAGTTACGATGTCTGCCAAAACGTGCCTACCAAATCTACCTTGCACTTGCCACGCTGTGTGTATGAGAGACACAACAATCGCCATGTGCCGTTCACTGATGGTTCGTTGCGGTGGGCCGCCAGTGCACGACGTACATTTACCACAATCACCGGATGCTGAGAGATCACCAAAGTATGACAAGATAAAATTGCGTTTGCATTGGCGAGTTTCAGCATACCGGATCATTACTTCGAGTTTTTGAATTGCATGTGCTCTTCGCACATCAATGCGTTCCCAGTCAACAGGCAATTGTGAAGGGGCTACACGTTCACTTGTGATGACAATGCCACCGCCCGTTTGGGGTGGAACATAGCGCACGAGTTGAGCAATTTGCATTGATCGAATAGTAGCAGAAAACTCATGCGGTGTAATAGCAGACCGACGAAGAAGCTCACTAATGGAAACATCTACACTTGCACCAATTTCTCGCCCTGCAAGTAAACGAGCAACGACATCAGCAACGAGTCTGCGTTCAAGTGGCGCAGTAGAAGCAAACGCAGCGAGTCGAGCGGCTGATGTGCGCAGTTGAATTCTGGCTGCACCGTTTGGCGTGGTTCGCACAACTACTCCGGCTCGCTCTAGCACGTTCAGCACACCCCCTACTACCGTTGCGGGAATGTGTAGTGCAACTGCTATACTTGCTCCATCGGCAAGTATTGGAGTATCGATTGCACAACCCACAGAAAGCTGGGCCCGATCACAGAGGTAGGTGTAGACGTCTTCAATGGCCTTGCGCTCTGGGTACGTGCCTGCGATGTAAAAGTCCATCAGCCGTCTGTCTTCGGTCTGATAGACCAATGTACACGTTGATGGCAAACCGTCTCGTCCAGCGCGACCCGCTTCCTGGTAATAGGCTTCGAGAGTTAATGTTAGGTCGGTGTGGAACACATGACGCACATCAGATTTATCAATCCCCATCCCAAATGCATTCGTTGCAACAAGTATCGCCGCGGCTGAATGTATAAATCTGTCTTGTACGTCTGATCGATCTCTCGACGGCATGCCGGCATGATAGCCTTCTACGCTGATCCCTCTACGTTTCAAATCTTCTGTTACACTTTCAACTCGGCGCCGGGAGCCGCTGTAGATTATTGCAGCTTGTCCGAGATTTGAACGAAGAGTGCGCGTAAGGTATTCGACCTTGGCCGCAGTACGCTCAACACGCAAGGCGAGGTTAGGTCTATCAAAACCTCTCACAATCTCTACGGCATTCTGCATAGATAGCGATCGGATGACATCTGCTCGCACATCGGGTGTTGCAGTTGCTGTGAGCGCAAGAATGGGGACGCGAGCACGATCATCAAAGAGTGATGCAATTGATTGATACGCCGGACGAAAATCATGGCCCCATTCGCTGATGCAATGCGCCTCATCAATAGCCAACAAGCTCATCGGAATTGTTCGAAGCTGTTTGCGGAAGGTTGCAGACTCTAACCGCTCTGGCGCTACGTATAGCAAACGCACTCTACCAGAAAGAGCTTCATGAATCACGTTGTTTATGTCCCCAGCATTCATTCCACCATGCACAGCAAATGCAGCCACACCTTTCGATTGCAATCGTTCAGTTTGATCCTTCATCAAGGCAATCAGTGGAGAAACAACAACAGTCATGTGGGGAAAAAGGAGTGCTGGCACTTGATAACAAAGAGATTTGCCACCGCCTGTAGGCAACACGCCTATTACGTCATTGCCTCGTAGCACTGCATTTAGGATGTCCTCTTGACCAGGGCGAAACTCATCAAAGCCAAAGGTGTCTCGTAAGACGTGCGCTGCACGAACAATGAGCTGGTTCATGGCACCAAGACTCGGATCGATCGGTGCCCACTTATGACAACGAAATATAGCCCGCGACTACAGGGGATTTCTGTAATCTCCTGCCCTGTAGAGGATACTGTTGTAACCAGGCTACCATTAGAATCAAAGATTGAAACAGATTCCGATTGTGTGTCTGCAAACGCAACAACAATACTTTCTGATTCTACGAAAACACGAGGGGCAACGCCGCTGGGTTCAAATAGTCGGTCTCCTCCGTCCTTGCACACCCCAAGAAGTTCAACGGGTCCGGCATACGTAGTGTCAAGAACGCGGACATCAGAATTCGAATGCCACACAATGCGCGCTTCGCTGAAGATCTTTCGGCCCAACGTAAGGCGCGCTGGAATTGATGCCAGCACTCCGTTATCGTTTCTCAGGTTGACTGCGATTGTAAATGCACCTTGTTGTTGCGCTATTACTTGCGGAATTGATCCCGTAGGAACAACAACTGACGCATCATATCCAATGTTCATTGTTGATGAAACATCTGCGAGGTTTGTACCTGTTAGAGTGCTGTCCTGCATAATTCTCATTTCCACGTCATCACCTGCAGCGCCTCGAATGGTATCAACACGGAAAATGCAACAGCGTCCAGCAACACGTTCTGCACGAAACCACACCGTATCGGCTGATGACTCAGCTTGAAACGTTGGATTAACTACGTATCGCGAGTAGTATGATTGAACAGAGGTGTTGCCAATGAAGGTAACGTACATCTTTCGTAGCTCTCCAGGGAGTATGTTGCTGTCACTCTCTGCTTCAATTCTAAATCCATGAATAACCGACACAGCAGGAGAAGGAACAACTCGGGTACCGTCATTAATGAGTTCGAATGAATCTCGCGCACCCATACAAGGCTGCACTTTACCGAGGCTTAGTGAATCAACACTAAAACGAATGCTGACTTGTGCTGAACCCTGCACTACTGCAAGCGTTAGTGCGAATAGAAATGTCAGAACGCGGATTATGCGCGTCATTGTGTTATGTAGACGTTGCAATACTACCGACCAAGAATGGGCGTTCGGCAGCAAGTTGATTCATGACGTTATCAACGTTATTGGGAGCAACAACAAGGATCATTCCCACGCCGAGGTTGAACACATGGCGCATTTCTTCACTTGTTATCTCACCGGCACGTTGAATGAGATCAAATATCGGCGGCATGTCCCACGAGCCCCATGAAACATGAAGTTCAAGACCATCTCGCAATATTCTGGAAGTGTTTCCAACAATTCCCCCGCCCGTAATGTGTGAAAGACCATTGATGAGGTCTGCCTTAAGCAAGGGGCTCACCACATTCACATATGAACGGTGTACTGTCAATAATGCGTCGCCTACGGTAGTGCCCAAAGATGCAACGAACTGATCCACGTTGTACGTGGGAAACAACGCCGCACGTGCAAGTGAATAGCCATTGGTATGTAGGCCTGTTGACGGCAATCCGATGAGCACGTCACCAACATCTACGCGACTTCCATTTAGAATCTTTGATTTGTCTACCACACCAACAATCGTACCTGCTACATCATAGTCGCCGTCAGAATAGATCGATGGCATTTCTGCTGTTTCACCACCCAGCAATGCACATTCATTTTCTATGCAGGCTGCGGCCATACCTTTTATTACATCACGCGCAACTCCGGATTCTAGACGTCCAGTTGCGAAATAATCAAGGAAGAAAAGTGGACGTGCGCCGCACGCAAGAATATCATTCACACAATGATTCACGAGGCACTGACCTACTGTGTGATGCACTCCTGCCATTATTGCGACCTTGAGTTTTGTGCCAACGCCATCGGCACTCGCCACAAGGACAGGATGTTCTAGTTCGGGGAACCGTGCGTCATAGAATCCTCCAAAGAGCCCAATTTCACTTAGCACGCCTGGTGTGCGCGTAGCTTTTACAAATGGCTTGATGGAGTCAACCAGCGCTTCGCCGGCTTCGATGTTGACGCCTGCGGATTTATAGTCCATGATAGGTCAGGGGGCTAGGGGTTTACCGAACGGGTTCCCATTCATCGGAAGAGGAACGTCCCCTAAGCATTACACTGAGGGCATTAACCGTCCACGAGAACAGCACACGAAAATACCCAAACTTGCGGAACCGTCGGGGTGACTCGAATACGAGCATTTCACGAGCGAATTGCACACGGGCTCGCACTCCTATGCGAGCTAGGAGATCAAAGTCTTCACCAGCTGCGAGTTCCTTACGGTAACCTTCTACTTGGTTAAAGATATCTCGTCGCACAACCTGACATTCCCCACGACCAGCTCCAATGCGCAGCCCGAGGAGTAGGTTCACGTAGGAATTATAGAACGTGTGGAAGGCTTTATCCGCCAGTTTTTCTTCTTCCGGGCGAAACCGCACCGGACATGCAAGTGCAGACGCTCTGGCATATCTGCCACGCCGATCGGCAAAATCAATAAGGCACGCAGTAAACTCCTCGAGGTTGGCAGGTATTGTGTCACCATTTATAAAAACAATGACATCGCCCCTTGCAGCCCATGCGCCCTGATTTCTACCTTCAGCAATCGTTTGTTTGCGTTCTTCGGAGTGAACTACAACATGGTCAGCATGCTCGCGGGCGATATCGAGCGTGCCATCTGAACTTCCGCCATCACTCACTATGAGCTCAGCGCGGACTTTTTCTCGCCATCCACGACTGAAACACAGCAGTGTTGCGGCAAGAATCTTCTCCTCGTGCAATGTTGGAACAACAATGCTAATTCGAGGAAGTACCTGTGATACATTGATGGAGCTCAGATGGGCACCACGATTGCAAAGGGATACAGAAGTCCAAACTTCACGCCGTCGTCGCCAATTTCAAGTGTTGGCCCAGGCAACCTGATGTAGTTAAGAGCTTGACGTAGGTAGTTTATGGGGCCTATTGACGACGCAGGAATGATCTTGACCCAATCGTAGTCCAATCCAATCATATACCTGCGCGTAACACCTATCGGCACGCCACTCTCATCGTTAACTGCGTAATTCCTTACTCCATATCCAAGTGATACCATCAACCAATCTGGCCAATAGGCGGCAGCATCGGAAGGGAGCAGGTTGTTTACGTTAAACGCCAACCAAAACGTTGTGCTATTATAATCGTCGATGAACGTCTTTGGGCGCTCATTAATTGTTCTGTCGCCTGTCCACTCTGCAGCCACAAAACTCCAACGCGGTGTAAAGTTCTGAAGAAAAGGGACATGGTTTTGAGCAACGAGAAAACTTGCTCCAACCACATTCGATACTGCATCTGAGGGCGAAAATCCCCAGTCTTTTGCAAATCCATCTTCAACTTCCACATACGTTGTATAAGCCAGGCCGAGGCCCGCTCCTACCCACGTAGAAGTTGTGTAATCAATTCCGCATTCCATGAGAATATCACTGCAGAATGTACTCATGCAAAATGTGGTGTAGAAATGACCAAACTTGTCTAGTCCGCGTGCATATTTGATGTCTTCGACAAAACGGAAATCGCCGCTCCCATTACTCCACCAAGCATTGCGTTGATTGATATGCAGACCAACAACCATTCCTGCATACACCGCACCCAGCACGGCAACAGGCATAGGTTGAATCTCGCTCGTATACCGAGGAGTGCCTCCTAGGGCCGTGTACCGAGAGTTGTCAGCGTAACGATATTCTTCGCGAGGGATACAGGTTGAGTCAGCTGCTCTCACTGACTGAAGAGCCGCGAGAACCAATCCAATTCCGATGACAGCTACGTTAAATCGCATCGACTTGCACGTGCATCTTCAGGACGCGTTTATCGAGGAGAGCAGGGAAATATGCTACAACATCGCTTGCCTTTGGCCGGCCACCAGAAAACCCAGTCGCACTTGGTGGGCCGGTTAGAATGAGTGGAGCAATTTCCTTTCCGAATCTTTCAATTGCTGCTTTGTCCTTGCCCCGCACACCAATTCTCATCATCACTTCATTCGGGACAATCTGCGCAGCTCTCGGGCCATGGCATGCGTTCATTCCTACAAACTCAGTACGGATCTCGTCAAAGGTGAGGCCCAGACGATCGAGTCTCGTTCTCAGAATTTTATCAGCCGCCTGTGCCTTTTCATACGCATCAGGTGCCGAATAGGTCAACGATCCGAATGCAACAAAACCGTCCAGATAACTTGCGCTCACTTTAAAGAAAGGAGTAAAAGGTTTGCCCGTTACGCCAAACACTCGCACACGGTTATTTCCGAGGTCTTCAATATGGATACTGCCGAAGTCTGCAATACAATCAGGAGTGATGTACATCGCTGGGTCACCAATCTCATACATCAACTGCTCACTAACAGTCTCGCGTGTTACAGCGCCACCCGTGCCTTCATGTTTTGTAACTACGAAGGAACCATCTGGGAATGCCTCAATGATTGGAAAGCCCACATCTGCCATATCTGGCAATGAGCGCCAGTCTCCTAGGAAATTTCCACCCGATGCCTGAGCGCCACATTCGTTGATGTGGCCTGCAACTGTGCCGGATGCAAGGAGATTCCAATCTTCTTCACCCCAGCCAAACTCATGAATCATTGGCGCAAGGGTAAGCCCCGTATCGGTTGTTCTACCTGTGATGATAATCTGTGCACCCTGCTTAAGGGCCTCTACAAGCGGCCAGGCGCCAGTGTAGACGTTTGCACTAAGTAATCTGTCCTTGACCTTCTCAATGGGCTCACCGGTCTCCATATGCAGCATTTCATGGCCATCGGCTACCAATTCTGAAATACGTGGCAGGATATCATCGCCAAGAACAACACCGATCTTAAGCCCAGTGATTCCAAGTCTCTTGGCAACTTCGAATATCTTGTCACGAGCAGCTAGAGGGTTCACTCCCCCGCCATTGGTAATCAGAGTAATTCCACGTTCCATCAGATACGGCAATATTTCCTCGCAGACGTCAACGAGGTCTCGAGCGTATCCCAATTCTGGGTTGCGCATCTTTTGTTTCTGCAGAATGGACATCGTAACCTCCGCCAAGTAGTCCATAATCAGGTAGTCAATCTGTCCTCGAGAGACCTGCTGTAGAGGAGCATTCTGGAGGTCTCCCCAAAAACCTTGGCCGGCGGCGATTCGAATTGACGTCTTCATGAAGCGGATTGGGGGCTAATGGTAGAAGTCCGAAAGATACGAAACGCCTCTGGGCTCTGAGTAGTGTTGGGCATTCGCAATGAAAGTTGAGCAGATGTCGCAAGTTGGCGACATATTTGCAGTCATGGACCCACTCGCTGAACGGTTTCGGTTGGAGCGCGAAAGACTCGGCAAGGGTGCACGAGAGCTTGCGCAGGAAACCAAGATACGTGAACCGTATATCGACGCCTTAGAGCGGGGTCGTTATGACGTTCTACCAGCAGTCTATGTTCGCTCGTTTATTAGAACGTTAGGTGCCGCACTCCACATTCCATCAGAAGAGATTACATCTCTTATGCAGGCAACGTTTGATGAAGAGAGCGACACCGCAGGGAGACTTCCTGCGTTTAAGCCGCCAACAAAACCGCGCGAACAACAGATATCATTTACACATGCGGCTCAGCGTACATCGGAGGCAGTAGCTGCCTCGATGGACAAGATGAAATCAGTTGCACATTCTCCATTGCAGCAGGCTCAACTTGCTACGTCTCGCATCTCTCCACTTGTTGGAGGTTCAATCCTCGTTACACTATTTGCAATCGGAATATGGTTGTTTGTTATTCGTGACAAGGCGCCTTCCGGTGATGCAGCTAATGTAGAAGTTGTTGATGTTGGCAGCGGCGGTAACATTGGCAGCGTAGACAGCCTCATTCTTACTGCCATCGCAACAGACACTGCTTGGCTCAGCATTACAATGGATGGCACCCGAACACAGCAACTTATAGTTCTGCCTGAAGAAGAACACAGATGGAGCGCCAACGAAAAATTCGTGGTATCACTTGGCAACGCTGGTGGCGTTCAGTTCTTTCGTAACGGTCGTCCACTCTCCCTGTTTGGAAAAACAGGAGAAGCTGTACGTGAGGTTACGATTACTCGGAAAGATGTTACAGCATCAAACACAACGTTTAAAGCACCGCAACCGCTAGGTTCAGCTACACCAAAAAAGCCAGTAGTAGCGCCTTCAGCAAAGCCCATCGTTAAGCCTACAGCAGCGCAGTCAATCACAAGGCCCCCTGTCAAACGTGCCGTTGTGCCAAGTTCTAAACCGATAAAGAAAATCGCACAGACGCAACGCAAGAGGCTCGAGCGTCCACTAATAACGCCTGTGCCGCCGCTCCCAGTGAGGCGCTGATCAGAGTTGTGCGCGGATGATATCATGAACGCGGACAACGCCAACGCATCGATTGCTCGCTACCACCGGCACCACAGAAATCTGTCGCTCTCTGTTTTCCATTGTCTGCAGCGCAGAATGCAATGAGTCTGATGGAGAGACAACGATTGGATTGCGCGTCATCACTGTCTCAAGCAGTGCATCCCTGACGTTTATTGATGACCCTACCAATCGCCGCACATCGCCATCAGTTAGGATGCCTTGCAGTGTAGACTCTCCATCAAGAACGCAGATGATTCCCATCGAAGTATCTGTTAGCAATTGTACAGCGTCAGCTATCGATGCTGATGCGGGCAAAGTAGGAATGTCACTTCCCGAATACATCACATCTTCCACACATCTCATAAGTGCGGCACCAATCGCTCCCTGAGGATGAGAACGTTGTAGACGATCAATTACATCGCCATTCATTTGCGCAGCGGCCACACTTAATAAATCTGCCATAACAAGAGACTGCGTTGTACTTGCGGTGGGAAGAATATTATGAGGGTCGAGCTCGCGGACGATTGGAACAACAAGTGTGTACGCGGACAGTGCTTCAAGCGATGTTCTTGTCCTACACGTAATTGAGATGACGGTGATCCCAAGTTGTTGAACAAGTTTAACAAGATGAATCACTTCTGGAGTTTCACCACTTTTAGAAAACGCAACAAGGACGTCCGTTTCCGATAGCATGCCTAGATCTCCATGCAGAGCATCTACAGGATGAAGATATACTCCAGGGATGTGCACACTGGTTATGGTTGCGGCCATCTTTCTAGCAATGAAGCCAGACTTCCCTAACCCGGTTGCTACCACCTTTGACGCTTTCGCAATGGCTGTGGCGGCTTGAACGAATGTGTCGTCAATTTGCAACTCTAGTAACTGCAGCGCCTGGGATTGCAACACCAGCCCACCTCGTGCGATCGATTTAATCTCTTCTGATGTCATGACACGAATCTCCGAAATAAAAAGAAGCCCTCGGCATAAATATGCCGAGGGCTTCTTGTATTAGCTGTCGTTCTGTTTAGCGAACGATCGTTAGAGTCTTAGAAAGTACCGTCTCTCCTACTGTGAGCTTGTACATGTAAGAACCAGACGCAACGTCTGTCCCTGCACTACTGCGGCCATCCCACTCAACAGCATAATTGCCGTTTGAGCCGGCCACATCATTGTTGTACATGGTCTGAACAAGGTTGCCCATCATATCGAACAGCTCAAGTCTCACTTTGGAGCTGAAAGGAACGAGGAAGCTGAACGTTGTCTTGCCATTTGTTGGGTTTGGATAGTTGTCTTCGAGTGCAACAGCCGCTGATGCACCGAATTCTACATTCACAACATTTGAGAAGGATTGCGCACCGCTAATATCAACCTGACGTAGACGATACTCATACGTGGCAGACTTAGCTACGTTAACATCATAGAATTTGTAATTCGATGCTTGCGTTGAGTTACCCACTCCTGGTACATAACCTACAGATTGCCATGGGTTCTCTTCAGAGCCCGTGCGATCTACACATGTAAGACTTATAACACCAGTTGTAAGGTTTGTAGACTCCTTCATACCACGACGCTCAACATGGAATCCAGCATTATTCTTCTCGGAAGCCGTCTCCCAGAACAGATCAACACCAGTGGCACGTGCTTTGGCATCAAAGTAGCTCAGCTCTACAGGAACTACACAATCAATGAAGATCGGCGGGCTCGAGAACGAACGATTGCCGAAGTATGGACGAAGCATTGGGATCCATGAACCACGTGTGAACGTAGCATAGCCCAAGCTCATACCCATAGCATTAAGGTGTGCATATCCTGGATTACCGATTGTTGGAGTAAACGGTACCCAATCGCCGCTAAAGCGTGTAAGCTCATATGCAAAACGGTTGTCGTTAAGAAGTGCACCACTACGCGAGCGAACACGAAAGTTCTTATCGATCAACAGCGTGCGATTACCAATACCGAACACCGGAATGTCCGAATAAAGAGTGGTAACCATACCCATGCGAGACTCAGATGCACCAAGTTCATAACCTTCTGTACCCATTTGAGCAACGGTTGTCCAATATTCACCCGGTGGAATCACAACTGGCTTGTCAAGAAGATAGGTTACATACTTGCCGAACTGAGGCTCAGTAAACGCACCAGTTTGATCTTCACCACGACGGCGGAGAATAGTTGAGTTTGCGATACGCTCATCGCCCGGCACACCACCCTGGTCTTTGTAAAGCGAGAACGAGATGTTCAAAATATCCTGGTTGAGTTCTGCCCAGTATGCTTGATATCCACCAACAGTGTCTTGTGAATACAATGTAAATCTCATTGCTATCTGACCAGATGCATTACCAGCATCAGAACCGTACATGTCATCACCAGAGAGGCCTAATGGGAATGTTCCCCAGGTAGCACCCGTTGTGTATTGCGATGCTGGTCCTACAAGTGGCGACTGCCATCCTGAACCTTCAGCACCTGAAGAGGCACCACGATGGCTCAGACCCTTACCTGTTATACCAGAAAACTGAAGTTTCGGTACGTCATTCGTTGCATTAAGCGGATTGGTCTCGTACGAGAACGACGGTCCAAATGTCATTACAAACGTTGTGAAGGTTGAGTCATTCAGTGTGTCTAGGTCATTTCCTGGGAAGAAGATCCTACCAGTGATCTTGTAACGGCCAGGAGTGGTTGTACGGAAGTTTGCATCCGGGAATGGAAGCAATACTTCGCGATTGCCTGCGAGAGTAGGAATAGTGATCGTGCGGCAATAAATCTGCTGAAACTCGTTACCATCAGGCTTGATCTGAACGCGCACCGAGAAAGCCGGTGCAGCCATGTTCGTGTTGTTTGAAATCTTTACACGAATAGGAACACGTGTGGCCTGTGAGGCAGGAGCCATGGTGTATGGCCAGATCAATTGGATGTTGCTGAATTCAACGTCCGTCACTTCATCTGGGAAGAGGATCTTTACGTTGTCGATAAAGAAGTTGTCCTCATCATCAGCTGGGTTAGGAGGCGTAGAGTTATTTACGCAGCGCGCACGAAGACGGAAACGGAAGTTACGAGCACCTTCGTTTACCCAATTGAGCACAGTGTCTGGGATTGGAATTGTGACTTTGTAGTATTCAGCGTCTTTACCATCGTCAAACAAGTCTTCGCGGAAACCACCGAGAGGTGGAGTCGAGGTGCTTTCCATTTGTTGATTGTAATTGACAAGATCATAGCCGCGTGCATATCCACCACCACCCCAAACACGGAATGGCTGCAAATACTTGGTTCCACGGTTCTGAGCATCCATAACCCAATTCTGAATATTCGTAATACCATTCAGTTGGTCTGTGCTTGGCTTTGCAAATTCAACCCAAATTTCGTCTGGATTGCGATATCCAGGCGTAAAGCCATTCACAGCAAGCATGTTCACACGATGCTCAGGTCCGATAAGACGGTTGTCTGAGAATCCGCGGCCGATGTTTGTAAGCTTGCCAGCACGTTGATAAGAAATCGAGAGAACAGCGCGCTTCTTGCGTGAAAGGTTGATTGGGAATGAACGGAGTTCATCACCACCGTATACGCCGATAGCAGGAATATCTCCATTGCTGAGGTTAACGCGGTTCATACGAATGACCGGAGACTTCAGGCTGAAAATAGTAGAGTTTGCGGCAGGAAATTCGCCACGTGGAGGAGGTGGGTTGTTCGTAACCTCATCACCGTCAACAACGTCAGATTCGATGTTTACCCACTTGAGAACCGAAGGCATTGCTGCGCCACCTATGAGGTGATACTCAGTTACATCGTCATTGAAACTTGTTAAACGACGCATAACGAATACACGGATGCTCGTTGTATCATCAAACGGCCATTGATCACCAATTGATTGGTTAATCGAATCCTTAGGCTCAGCGATAACTGTTGTAAGAAGGCGACCAATCTGATCATCAATAAACTCATTCGGTTCAAATGGCGGGAACACAATTTTGATGAATTCATACGGCAACACAAACGTGTTAACTGCCTGATATGCAAGGTTGGTACCATTAACATCGCAACGGTAGACCCCAGAGTTTAACGTATCTCTAAGAGCTCCATCAGTTACAATACGCGACGTGTTGTAAACAATCTTACCGGATGCTTCATTAACGATGCGGAAACGAACCTTGAAGTTAATGCCCTGTTTGATGTAGTTAACACCTTGAGGACCCTGAATGTCATTTGTAAGGTTTTGCACGATAGCAACAGGTTGAATAGCTCCAAGGCGAATGTCGCCGGCGAGCAGTTCGTAGTTGTTAGCCGTTGCAGTAGGAACGATCACTGAGAACGAAAGATTTGCGTTGTTATTCAGAGCACGTACACGGTACGAAACGTTGATAACACGAAGCACGTTCTTGTACTGCTTGAACTTTATCGCAAGGAAGTCCTTCGGCACAGTGTTGTCGTCATTCCGCGAACTTGTTGCGCGAACACTACCTCCTGTATTCACGTTGTGCAGGTACTCAGTGTACTGAGTGTACTTTATCGTACTGTAATCCAATAGTGTAGCAACTGGCATCGTAGCGGGGAAGCCAGACCAGTTAAGTCTCCGTGCAGGACCGGAAACGCCTACAGTTGAGTTACAACGAACCCATACAGTTGCAGGGTGTGGCTGAAGCGCAGCTCTCGGAGCAATTCCAAAGAAACGCTCGTATTGAACAACAACGGAGCTGTCATTGCGATTGAGCGTTACTTGAAGTGAGAATCGATAGTGCTCGCCAACACCTGGGCGGTTATTTGGTAGGAACGTTACGTTATGAGTAACGCCACCAACAACGGCAGTCTTGCCACCAATAGGAGTAAGGTTTACGTAGTAAATAACGAGCTTGTCGTTTGACGGAGAGCGCTTGTAGTAGACCTTTGAGAAGTCATCCACAGCGCTGTTTTCCGTGTTGTACACGGAGACCTGAAGATCGTCCCATGCCGGAGCAATGACTTGAGGCATTGCACCACCGAATGTGCCGCTAAGAGCGTCAAGCGTAGAGTTAGCACCGGAGCGGATACCACCAGTTGCATTTGTGGGTGTACCGCCGCAAGCGATATTGTTAAAACCGAAGTTGTCTGGGGAAGCGTCAGTGAGTCCGTTACCTGAACGACCTCTGGTATCGTCCGACATAGGATCATACGAAGAGAATACGCCCGGTGTAACTTCAAGTGACACGCGAGCGGTTGGGTAACCGAATGCGTCCGCTTCATAAAAGTAGCGTCTATTTGAAAGCGCGATGAGGCCATTCGTAGAAACGTAGAACGAATCTTGACGCACGCCATTGAAGTAGAACGGAAAACCAATCGAAACTGGACCGGCAAACGCGTTGTCCGTTGAGTCATTGAGATTGGCCGGATTCCGGAAGTAGGCATGCCCACCAAAAAGATTTTGTGCTGGATCTGTCCAGTACGTTGTGGGAAGTTGGCGTGGACCTGAAACGATCCGGCGCCATGTACCTGGTTGAAACAACGTATCTACAAACTGGGTTGGGTCTGGACGCCAGAAATCTGGAGCTTCATCGTCAGAGTCGACGAAATAATACCCCGTAGAAATCGGCGGATTTGTGCGATTGTTGGCGCCATTCAAAACGAAAGGCAGTGGATACGATGCCACCGGGGCACGGTTACCACTCTTACGCAACACATCCTCGCCATCTTTCCCGTCCCCTGCCATAGCAAGAGAAGAGCCAACCAATACAGTCATGAGAGCAAGAAGTAGGAGTCTGCGGCTCATGCATACCTCAATGAAACAGTGAACAAGTACATGATTTAATTACATTTTTAGTTCGTCGTGAGAATAGACTATTGTCCAACGCACGGGTTGGTGTACTCGGTAAAATTGTGATTTCGTTCGTAATTGTCAAACACTTTCTTCTAGAATCCGAATCACACGTAATTATACCGTTACATAACATCAACAAACATGGGTTGGAAAAGTTACGAAACTATCAATCAAAAAGATGCCTGTGTTGACAAGGGCAATTTTGCGTGAATTGACCGCGCAAACTGCTCCATAACGCCTGGATACAGCTCATTCTCTACCACTTTCATCCTACGTTGAAGATCTTCTGGATCAACACTCGGGCATACCAGCAAACGTTTCTGGCCCAGTATTGCCCCTTCGTCATACTGATCGGTTACAATATGCACGGTAGCTCCAGTTTCCAGGACGCCAGCGGCAAGTACGGACCGATGAACATGGAGTCCGAACATGCCCTTACCTCCAAAGTCGGGCAAAAGTGCCGGGTGAATGTTCAGCACCCTGCCTTCGAGTCTGTGAATAACCTTGTCCGGCAATAGACGCATAAATCCGGCCAAAGCAAGCGCTTCAACCTGAAATTCATCAATGGCCCTCACAATCTCTTCTCCCAGGGCTTCTCTCGAAAGTCCCTCCGGCAAGATCACAAGCGCAACTCCAGACCTTCGAGCTACATTGCAGATACCTGCTTTGGCAGATGTTGAGATAACTGCCTCAACAGAATATGCACACGTATCACGCTCCGCGTTCACACAAAGAGCATGCGCATTTGTACCCGATCCGGATCCGAGAATTCCAACACGTAACCGTGCTAACAAAGGTGCCATCCAATAATGTACTGCCGTTCGACAATTTCCTGCAAAGGAACTTTTGCACAACGAACTACATTTTTTCCAACGCCGAACGTTCCGTACCCTATCTCATTGACCGCACATGCTGTATAAAACATCAATTTCTCGTAGTACTCTGATTCTTGTCTGTTTTATCCTTCTGAATTGTCCTGTTGTGCTTTGCGCGAACCAAGAACAATCAGATAAAACTGGTACTGCCATCCAGCCAACTGGAATAGTCTCGGGACAAGTAATTGATGCAACAACGCAACAGCCCATTGTGGGCGCAAGCGTTGTTGTTGTTGGTACAAAACGTGGGGCATTGGCTAAAAAGGATGGTCGTTTTGTTATCTCAAACATACCGGCTGGGATCTTTTCAGTAAAAGCAACACTGGTTGGGTACGCGCCAGAAGTGAAGAGTGACATTGTCGTTAGCCCCGGGAAGCCAATCACCATTGAAATTCGGCTCTCGCCCAGAGTTATCCAGCTTGATGAAGCAGTGGTAATCTCTGACGCGTTCCGCACAGACGGGCAATCAATTTCATCTACGCAGTTGTTAACGAGTGAAGAGGTTCGCAGAGCACCCGGAGTTCAAGAAGATGTAGTAAGAGCAATCGCTCTTCTACCTGGTGTTGCAGTTACACAGGCTGGTAGGAATGATCTTGCGATTCGCGGAGGAGCCCCTTTCGAAAACCTGTTCTTAATCGATAACATCGAAGTACCGAACATCAATCACTTTGGTTCACAGGGGTCTTCGGGCGGCCCACTTTCACTCGTGAACATTGCACTCGTTCGTGATATTTCACTTTCTACAGGGGGCTTTGGGCCTCGATTTGGCGACCGATTGTCATCTGTAACAAACCTGACCTTGCGAGAAGGAAACGATCAACGATTTGCCGGCGAAATTAATCTCAGCGCTACAGGCGTTGGACTCGTAGCAGAGGGTCCGGTGGGAGAGCATGCAACGTATTTGGTTTCTGTTCGGCGCAGCTATCTTGATTTGATTTTTACGTTAGCGGGCTTTGGATTCATTCCCGAGTATTGGGATTTCTCTGGCAAGGTTACGTATGAAATCTCTCAACGAGATAAGCTCTCATTTCTTGCTATCGGCGCCATTGACAAGGTCCGTTTTAACAACACGCCAGAAAATCTTTATCAGAACAGTCGGACCACCGCTCCATCGCAGAACCAATACTTCGCCGGACTAACATGGAGGCACTTGCTAGACAACGGCTATGTAAATGTAACGCTCGGAAGATCATTCTCATACTACAATACGATTCAACAGGATTCGCTCGCTAACGACATTTTTCGAACTGTTACGAACGAAGGTGAAAACTCCTTGCGTGCAGACTTCGTTACCTTCCCATCGTCATCATGGGAACTCAACATCGGCGCTATTGTCAAATATGCTAGCCTGCTTGACTACAGCGTGATCCTTCCAGGATACGTGAGACGAGACGCCTCAGGATCACCCGCTCCGTTAAACGTGGATACGTCTTTTACTGCCCTTCGTGGTGGCGCTTACATACAGGCGGAGTGGTCTGCAACTGACCTTCTCACAGTAACCCTAGGAGCCCGCGTTGACTATTATGCTTTCCTGGAAAGTAACAGGGCAGCAGTTTCTCCTCGCGCAACGCTGTCGTACCTCGTTGCCCAAGACATGACGTTGCGATTAAGTGTGGGGCGCTACTTTCAATCCCCTCAATACATTTGGCTTATTGGCGATCCATCGAATCGCACAAATCTCCGACCCATAAAAGCAGATCAAGCCATCTTAGGTTGGGAATGGATTGCTACAACTGATCTAAAATTTCAAGTTGAAGCATATTATAAAACCTACGATGGCTACCCTACGAGAACATTTCGTCCACAAGCAGTTCTAGCGTCAGCTGGGTTTGAGGATATTTACAAGGACATCCCTTTTGGCCTTGAACCTCTAACCAACAATGGGACGGGCATTGCATTGGGGATTGAATTCTACTTGCAAAAGAAACTCAGCACCGCAATTCCTATCTACGGGATTGCATCCGTCTCAATCAACCGAACCCAATTCATTGCCACAGACGGCCAAAAGCGTCCAGGCTCCTTTGATACCCCCATCATCAGCACCCTCGCACTTGGATGGAGACCTGATGCAGAATGGGAAGTGAGCAGCAAACTTCGGTTGTCTCAAGGTCTTCCGTCAACACCATACATAACCACTGCTGCGCGTGCGCTGGAAACAGGTTTTCCCGTGGGTTCAATAGACTTTGATTTTTTCAATCAAGGGGCTCGGCTGCCATTCTTTTATGCGCTTGATGCGCGGGTAGACAAACGATGGTTCTTTCCTGGTTGGCAACTCATTGTTTACGTTGATGTTCAGAATATTACTGGACGAAAGAACGTGAGCGGCAATCGATGGAACCAACAGACCCAGTCAATGGAAGCCCAGGAAAGCATTGGCGTTCTACCGTCAATCGGCATCAATATTCAATTCTAAGATGTCAGATTTGGAGACAACCATCGCTCTGCTACTTCAATGCTCCAACCTTTGCGCTTCGCGTAATCCACAACCTGGTCTGTACTGATTTTGTTGACCGCGAAGTACGACGATTGATGATGTGCAAAATACCATCCGCTTACACTTGAAGCAGGGTACATAGCATAGTTTTCTGTCAGTGATACACCAGTATGTACTTCCGCCTGAAGCATTGCAAACAGTGTAGGCTTCTCTGTGTGGTCCGGGCACGCGGGATACCCAGGAGCTGGGCGAATACCCTGATACGACTCATGCACAAGGTCGCTCGTTGTAAGCTCTTCGTTGGCTGCATAGCCCCACAAATCCTTACGGACCTTTTGATGCAACCACTCTGCACATGCCTCAGCAAGTCTGTCTGCAATGGACTTTACCATAATCGAGGAATAGTCATCATTATCAGCCTCGTAAGCTCTACACAATTCGTCAACACCGATTCCTGCATTTACTACAAAGGCACCGATATGATCAGATACGCCATCAGGCAGCATGTCCTTCGTAGCAATGAAATCAGAAAGACATAGTTGAGGTAAACTGGGAGCCTTCACAGATTGCTGTCGAAGAAAATGCAGACGAGCGTGGTCCTTTACAACAACATCATCTCCATCGCGCATAGCTTCAAAGAGTCCGCAAACCGCACGTGCTGCAATGCTCTTTTTCTCTATGATCTCATCAAGAAGTGCATTGGCGTCTACAAACAACTTTGTGGCTTCAACCCCAAATGCAGCGTCTGAGAGTATTGCTGGGTAGCGTCCGCGCAATTCCCACGATAAAAAGAACGGCGTCCAGTCAATGAATTCTCGCAATTCCGTCAAGGCGATGTTTTCAAAGCTTGTTAATCCAAGCTTGTTTGGCGTGGTAGGAATGTGAAGTGGATCTAGAACCAGGCAGTTTTTGCGTGCGGCTTCGAGTGTGACGTAGTTCTTTGCGTCGCCACGCTTCGCATAATCAATGCGTACATGCTCATATTCGGCATGAATCTTTTCGATGAATGCCGGACGTTGGTCATCACTCAAAAATGAACCCACAACGGGCACGGCGCGCGAGGCATCCAACACATGTACCACGGGGAATGTTGCCGCAGGTGCGATCTTCACAGCTGTATGTGTTCGTGATGTAGTAGCGCCTCCTATGAGGAGCGGCTTGTGAATTCCTCTTCGAACCATTTCTTTTGCAACATGAACCATCTCATCAAGCGACGGCGTTATTAGCCCAGACAGTCCAATAACATCAACATCCTCGCTCACTGCAGCGTCAAGAATTTTGTCTGCCGAGACCATTACTCCAAGGTCTACGATGCGATAGTTATTGCAGGCCAGCACAACGCCAACAATGTTCTTACCAATGTCGTGCACGTCTCCCTTTACTGTAGCCATTAGCACAGTACCGGCATTCCTCTGTTCAACTCCCGTACGCCTCTTTTCTTCTTCCATGTACGGCGTAAGTATTGCAACGGCCTTCTTCATCACGCGGGCGCTCTTCACAACTTGAGGTAAGAACATTTTACCGGCACCAAAAAGATCGCCCACAACATTCATCCCCGCCATGAGCGGACCCTCGATGATGGAAAGGGGCGACGGAAGGGTTTGTCTTGCCTCTTCGACGTCTACATCAATAAACTCGGTGATGCCTTTCACAAGTGCATGGCGAAGTCTAGACGTTACGTCGCCAGAGCGCCACTCTTCGTCTTTTACGGCTTCTTTGTCAGCACCTTTTACGGTTTCTGCGAAGGTCAAAAGACGCTCTGTTGCATCAGATCTACGATTCAATAGCACATCTTCTACGTGTTCGAGAAGATCCTTCGGGATTTCATCGTACACATCAATCTGACCGGCATTCACAATTCCCATATCCATGCCTGCTTGAATTGCATGGTATAAGAATGCTGTATGCATTGCACGGCGCACAGGCTCGTTTCCACGGAATGAGAACGAGATGTTACTCACTCCACCACTGATTTTTACATGTGGAAGGTGCCCCTTTATCCAATGTGTTGCGCGGATGTAGTCCACTGCGTAATTGTTGTGCTCATCAATTCCAGTACCAACTGTTAGAATGTTGGGGTCGAAAATGATGTCTTGGGGCGGAAATCCCACAACAGTAGTAAGAATGCGATATGCTCGTTCGCAGATCTCAATTCGTCGCTCAAAATTATCGGCCTGACCCTCTTCATCAAAGGCCATGATGATGACTGCCGCGCCATAGTCTCTACAAAGCTGCGCCTTGCGAATAAACTCTTCTTCTCCGTCTTTTAGAGATATGGAATTAACGATTCCCTTTCCCTGTATGCATTGTAGACCAGATTCTAGAACCGACCATTTGGAAGAATCGATCATCACTGGCACACGAGAGATGTCGGGCTCTGCCGCAATGAGATTCAGAAAGGTGCGCATTGCCTTCTCAGAATCAAGAAGGCCTTCGTCCATATTCACGTCAATAATCTGCGCACCATTTTCAACTTGTTGCCTCGCAACATCAAGCGCTTTTTCATAATCATCGTCGAGGATAAGTTTCGCGAATGCTTTTGAACCAGTTACGTTGGTTCGTTCACCAACGTTTACAAAATTGGCTTCTGGCCGAAGCTCGAGAGCTTCGAGTCCACTTAGTCGCATGTAGAGGGGGCGCTGCGGTATCTGGCGCGGAGGCATGCCAGCAACTGCATCTGACATCGCACGGATGTGCTCTGGGGTAGTGCCGCAGCAACCGCCAATAATGTTCAAGAAGCCAGATGTGGCATAGTCCCGAGCTTGCTCGGCCATGTAATCTGGCGTTTCATCATAGCCACCCATTGCATTGGGTAGGCCCGCATTGGGGTACAATGAAACAAATGCTGTAGCAACATTCGAGATCTCTTCGATGTATGGTCTCATCATCGACGAACCCAAGGCGCAGTTCAAGCCAATGGATAGAAGATTCCGAGTATGTTGAACTGACGTCCAGAATGCTTCAGGCGTCTGACCCGAAAGAGTACGTCCGGACATATCCGTGATCGTACCACTGATCATCACAGGAAGAGAAACCCCCTGCTCCACACATACGTCTGCATATGCCTTCAGCGCCGCCTTCACGTTCAACGTGTCGGTAACAGTTTCAAAGAGGAGCAGATCAACTCCTCCTTCTACAAGCCCAAGAATCTGTTCCTTGAATGAGTCGCGCATTTCATCAAATGAAACTGCACGAAAGCCTGGATCATTTACATCCGGAGACATCGACAACATCTTTGTTGTTGGTCCAATGGACCCAGCAACAAAGCGCGGTCTGTTGGGTGTGCGCCGTGTTACCTCATCAGCGGCTGATCGCGCAATGCGTGCCCCTTCCCTACTGAGCTCGCGGGCAACGAATCCAAGATCGTATTCGGCTTGGCCTAACGTAGTGCCCGTAAAGGTGTTGGTCTCTATGATGTCTGCGCCTGCTTCCAGGTAGGCCACGTGAATAGAGCGAATGGCTTCTGGCTGTGTGAGAACCAGAAGATCATTGTTCCCCTTTAAGGATACGTTGTGATCTGAGAATCGAGATCCTCGATAATCTTCTTCGGTTAGGCGAAGACGCTGGATCATCGTGCCCATCGCACCATCCAGCATGAGAATCTTGTGCGCAAGCAGAGTACGAATGTCTGTCATTAGGGCAAAGGTAAGGAGTACTCAGAGTATCGTAACAGTGTGGCCGTCGATGACGAACGACAAGCGGTATTCGCGTACAGCTAATATGAAGGTACCGTTCGGTGCAACTTCAATGCGGCGGTATGGATGTGGCATAGGGTCAGTGGACAGAATTCGTTCTGCGTGATCCCGCACATCCTGCGGAATCTCCCTGCTTGGATTGCTCCAGCAAATGGTATATGCCGGCTGTGTTGGCAGCTCATCCAGCCAACGAACGTTGCTCTCGGGAAACGCATCAGCGTATGCCACGTATGGCTTGATGTCCAGCACTGGAGTACCGTGGAGCAGGTCCGTGCCAAGAACGTCTATCCGCCGCCCATGTACGCGCACAACTTCAACACACGTAAGTCCAATCGCATTTGGACGGTGCGGGGAGCGCGTTGCAAAAAGTCCCCGTTTTGTTCTATCGCGTGGAGTGAGGACAAGGGGCTTCCATCCCTGAGCGCGATCAAAAAAAGTAACGAGCCAAATTCGTTGGCATCCATCAACGTCTCGCAGTGCCTGCTCATAGTTGCAAGAAGGATACAGCTCAACACAAGCGTTATCAATGCGCGAGTCTACCCGTGGCTGCCGAGGTGCATCGTATTTGTTAACGTATTGAGTGTGAACGATGCCAATGGGAGTAAAGGAAATCGGCTGGGCTACCACGCGGAGCCAACCGAAAGCGAGAGGAAGACTCCGCCAAAGTTTGATATCGGCAGTGCTGCAAGACTCTCGAGACCTGGATCGCCAAAAGGTATCGTGTAGTAACGAATGTTAACGCCTATGAAGCTTCCTTTTCCAAGCGAACCAAAGGATGCACCAATACCAAACATTCCACCCATGCGAAAGTGCCAGGTACCATGCCCAAACGACTCAAAAAACTCATAGAACCTACCTTGCTGCAGGTACGGCGTTTGTAGGATCGGAGTACCGGTAACCCCCGCAATCACAAACGGCCGAAAGGTCTCTTGAAGGGTAGCGCTAAAGAGTCGGTACTGCGCGCCAACAGTCACAGGAAACATAAAAAGTCGGTTTAGCTTATTGGCCACTATTGGAATGTATCCATTATACCACACGCTTTCTACTTCATCAGCATTGCGCCGAGGTGTGATTGCGGCATGGCCGAATAGTGAGAATGTTTCAGAGAGTTTCTGAAGATAGAAGCCGCCCACGCCCCAACCACTGCCTGAGAATAAGAGATCTAGGCCTGCGGCTCTGTCAGCAACGGAGTTCGATGCGATCTCTTCCAATAAAGGCCGAGCTGGAGTGAAGATCATCGTTGAGTCTGTTGGTAAGGGCACTTCACCAGTGATCTGCCCATAAGCCGTCCCAGGGCTAAGAGCCCACAACAGCACGAGGCACAACGCAGAGATGGTGATTGTAATTCTCATAAGCAAGGAAGGTCGTTCCAGAGTATCAAAGTTACACATCGAAGTTCGTGTGGATAACATTGGTAATCCGTTCAGGTTGCGTACTTTAGCCCTCTATGCTCGTTCGTGAATTCCAGCGATTAGTTGATGCTGTCTTACCGCCAAAGGCAGCAATGTATGGAGATGCAATTGGGCTCCAGATAGCATCGAAGCATTCCACAGTAGCTCGCGTGTTGGTTTGCCTTGATGTAACCGAAGAGGTTGTACGTGAGGCAATTGATACAACATGCGACACCATTTTAACGTTTCACCCGCTTATTTTTAGTCCTTTAGATCGACTTGATAGGTCAGATCGTGTATCACGATGCGTTAGCGACTGCATTGCTGCAGACATTTCCGTGATCAGCGTTCATACGTCATACGACGCCCTGCCACAAGGTACGAATCACATTCTTGCAACGAAACTAGGGCTTAGCCCTCTAACACCACTTGTGCCTAATGATGGCATTGCGGGCGGTATGGGGCTTCTTGCATCGTGTGCATTTACCTATAGTGAACTCTTAGAGCGTGTCTCTGACGTCTGCGGCGGTCCGGTCCGTCATTGCCCCTCGGAAAAAGCCGACGTTCGGTGGGTAGCCATTGTTGCTGGAAGTGGAATGCCCTTCTTCAATGACGCTGTCCGCCTGGAAGCCGATGTGTTCATAACCGCCGATGTAAAATATCATGCATTTCATGCAGCGCGTGGGGTGATTGGCCTCATGGACCCCGGTCATTTTGAAATGGAACAGTTCGTTCCAATCGGTTTGATCGAGCTGCTAAGCCCCACGATGCCATCCGTGTTGTTTGTGGAGAGTACGGTGATGACAAATCCTGTACAGTATTCCACTTCCCAAATGCAAAAAACAAAAACATTTTCTTCTTATCCGCAGGGATCTCATGGAACAGCAGATCAATCTCTTGGCACAACTAACGGTCGTGGACGGGCAGTTAGATGAACTGCACTACGAATTAGGCGACCTACCACAAGTGGTGAAAAAGCTCGAAGCAATTATGCGAGAGAAACTCGCCGTTGCAGAGGTAACGCAGAAGTTACTACACGATCTTGATCACATGCGCGGAACTGCGCATGTTACAAGCCAAGAAAGTGTTGACAGAGAGCAGAAGCTTTCGCAACAGCAGTTTCAGGTAAAGAACAACCGCGAGTTTGACGCGATCACGAAGGAGATCGAGCACCTCAAAATTGAGCGCGCAGAACTTGAAGAGCGTGTGCGCACTTCCGGTGTGCGAGACGAAAATCTTAGGGCTACGCTTGCTGTTCAAGAGCAAGAGCTAACTGAGGCACGTTCTCAGCTGGCAGAGAAGGAAAAGGAGCTCCAAGAACTCTCGGGTGATCAAAACGAGGAACTTCGCAAGTTCACTGGTATTCGTTTACGACTGAGCTCGCATATTAATGACACAATTGAGACTGAGTATGAGCGCATTCGTACATTTCATCCGAACGCTGCTGTTCCTCTTCGCAAAAACTCATGCAGTGGTTGTTACTCAGCTATCCCGTCGCAGCGAATCATGGAAATGAAATACCGTCGCGACAAAATGTACACGTGTGAAAATTGTGGCCGTATCCTCTTTACAGAAGATGTTTCCATTGATTTAGAAAAGATTCTCGCAGAGGCTTAAAGTAGATCGATCACCGGGGGACTCCGGGCGATTGCCTCGAACACGCCCGGCGTGACGAGGAGGAAAGTCCGAACTCCATAGAACAGCACGCTTCTTAACTGGAAGGTGTTAAGCCCCTTCCCTTCACTGGGTAAGGGGCGAGGCAACGGAAAGTGCAACAGAAAGAAACCGCCGATGGCTGTACTTCGGTGCAGCACAGGTAAGGGTGAAATGGCAGGGTAAGAGCCTACCAGCGGCTGGGTGACCAGCCGGCTCGGCAAACCCCGTGCGGAGCAAGATCAAGCAGAGATGGAGGCGCTTCGGCGCTGGATGGTTGTTCGCCCCTTCCGCTTCGGCGGTGCCATCTCGGGTAGATCGCTTGAGACCCTTGGCAACAGAGGTCCTAGAGAAATGATCGCCTCCTTCGGTTCGCCGGAGAAGACAGAATTCGGCTTATAGGAGTCTCCCAGTGACCGATCATACTCAGCCTGTCTATCAGATTCCTATCATCGGGTCTAGAGGACCGGATCTGGCAGGAAAAGATCTCAGCTCTAGAATTTGGCTTTCGCTACCTTTCAGGCGTTGGGCAACAAATCATGGAAGATGCTAACCAAGGCAACTGGGACCTGGCTAGATAATCATCGTCTCAACCGAATCATTGACGAGAGAAATGAACCACCTATGACTACACATCGAATAATTGGCCTGCTCGTATTCATTACAGTTGCCTTAGCACCAGGGTTTGCGCAGCAGCGCATTGCGGTGCTGCCGTTTCGCAACATGGATCACGACATCAAATACAATGTGTGGTCTATTGAAATGGCTGATTCGCTCCATAAAGCATTATTGGCCACGCCGGGGCACGGTGTAGACTTTGTGCTCGTGCCTTCCGATAGCATTGAACTCGCCATCGCAGAATTAAATCTCGATCCAATGAATCCACAGTATGAATCGGACATTTGGAAGGCAATTCGTTTGCTCAATGTCACAAAGGCTGTGCAAGGTAATTTTCAGTTGCGTGACGAACGCGTCCTCATCAACTGCTACGTATATGACATGAGCACGATGTTGTCAGACAACGCTAATCAAGCCAAGGATCTGTTTAAATCGAAAACAACGTATTTAGAAACCATCCGGCCTATCGTAAAGCGCATCTATCCAGGCCTTAAATAATTGCAATGAGCATACAAATTGAATTACCTGTAATCCAACCATCAGAATCCATGAGTGGGCGTAGACCTGAATGGCTGAAGGTTCGGGCCCCTGGCGGCGAAGAATATGCGCGCATTAAGAGCATGATGCGCTCCAAGGCACTGCATACAGTGTGCGAAGAAGCGCGTTGTCCAAACGTAACTGAGTGCTGGAATGCGGGTACCGCAACATTCATGATACATGGCGACACGTGTACGCGATCATGTGGTTTTTGTGCAGTGAAAACAGGTCGCCCCCTTCCAGTAGATTTTGACGAGCCACGCCGCGTTGCCGAGGCTATTGCCGCAATGCAATTGAAGCACGCCGTCATCACATCTGTCAACCGAGATGAGCTAAAGGATGGTGGATCTGAGATCTGGGCTGAAACTATTCGCGCCACACGTGCGCTTTCGCCTGCTACAACAATAGAAGTGTTGGTGCCAGACTTTAAGGGCAACATGGACAACCTACAACGCATCATTGACGAACGCCCAGACATCCTCAATCATAATACTGAAACTGTACCACGGCTTTACAAACATGTTCGGCCACAAGGTAGGATTCACTGGACGTTGGATGTGCTGAGAGAGGCAAAACGTCAGGGAATGCGCACAAAGACCGGTGTAATGCTCGGACTTGGTGAGACACCCGCGGAGGTTCTCGATATCATGCGAGAACTTCGTGGTGTTGAGGTGGACGTTCTCACACTAGGCCAATATTTACAGCCTACAAAGAATCACCTGCCTGTGGACAGATATGTTCACCCAGATGAATTCAAGCACTATGAGACAGTTGGACTCGAGATGGGTTTTGCCATTGTTGAGTCTGGTCCACTCGTTCGAAGCTCGTATCACGCTGAACGTCACGTATGATGCGGTATACGGTTCTTGGCAGCGGTACGTCCACCGGCGTACCATCCGTAGCATGCGAATGTTCGGTTTGCACAAGCATAGATCCTAAGGACAAACGTCAGCGAACGTCTCTCTTGGTTCAGTCAGAATCAACAACAATCGTCATCGATACATCGTCGGATTTTCGGCAACAAATGCTGACGAACAATGTGCTCCAGATAGACGCGGTAGTTTTTACCCATCATCATTTTGATCACATAGGTGGTTTTGATGACGTGCGACCCTATAATTTTCGAAGTGGGAGCCCCTTACCAGTATTCGCGTTGCAGGAAACTGTTGACGTTTTGCATTCCACATTTCCGTATGCATTTGGACTTGTGGAGTCAACCGGCGCGTCTACTCCCAACATCAACATTCACATCGTAGATGATGCCCCATTTACAATTGGCGATATCGAGATCATCCCAATACCAATGCGCCATGGCAAATCAATGCGCGTAAACGGGTATAGAATAGGTCAGCTTGCCTACTGCACCGACACCAACTATATACCCACGGCATCTTGCGACCTGTTACAAGGGCTCGATACACTTATACTTGATGGTTTGCGATGGGAAGAGCACCCCACGCACTTCACCGTTGGCCAAGCTTTACAGGCAATTGACATCATCAAGCCACGCTGCGCATATCTCACTCACATCGCACATCAAATTTCGCACCAACGCGATTCAGCAAAGCTGCCGAGCAACGTTCAGTTTGCGTTTGATGGTTTAACGATCACCCTGTAGCCTCAAGGGCTTACGGGGTTGTCCATGTCTTCCATTGCATCATGCCAATACGCCCCTGAGGTGGCCTCGCTTGTTTCCTCTTCAATCGTAACGGCGGAGTCGCCCCCTTCTAGCAACAAAGCCAGCTGCTTTCTCAGGGTCTTGTGATCTGTCCGTATTGATGTTGACTCATCAAGATCAATCATTGTGGTCGTGGTCTTGAGCAAATCGTCAATTTCCCTGAGCTTTGGTAGATCTGACAAGGAGTTTAGTCCGAAAATTCGGAGGAACTCTTCTGTTGTACCATAGAGAAGGGGCTTACCCAAAGATTCGGATCGTCCAACCATAGCAACAAGCTGCTTTTCTACGAGGGAATTCACAACCTCACCAGCATTCACCCCTCGTATAGCGTCAACTTCTGCCTTTGTAATTGGCTGACGATATGCAACGATGGCGATGGTTTCTAAGGCTGCTTGTGTCAGGCGCTTGCGATTCTTGGCTTTTAACAGCCTCTGCACAAGATGTCCGTGTTGCGGTGTTGTTGCAAACTGAAAACCGCCTGCAATTTTCACAATGCGAAACGGACGAGCAGTTCGTTCAAGGTCTTCATTAATCTCCTCCACAAGCTCATCGAAGTATCCGCTTGGCACATCAAATGTAGGTGCAACAACTTCAGGCACGGGCTGAGGTTGTTCACCATCGAGTGGCATTGGTTGCTGACCCGGAATCTGTTGCGATGGATCTTCGAGAACAAGCACTCGTTGCAGCATGCGATTGGTAAGGGGCTCTTCGCACGCAAAGATCAATGCTTCGAGAGCCTTGATTTGTTCCGCACGATCGAGCGTAAAGAAGTACGGGAGCTCTCGCGTCTGGACAGCTCGTTGAAATTCTTCATGTTCCATTTCTGTCATGATGCCTGTTCCTGTTCCGGTACAAGTGGTTCGTTCTCATGCTCTATCCTAGCCGAAATAATGATGTCATCAAACTGCAGGTCTTGTTGAATCACAATTCGGTGATTCTTGGCAAGCTCTAGCAATGCGAGGAATGTCACCACTACATGCATTTTTGTTAGTTCACCAATAAGCTCAAAGAAACGAACTGAAGTTTTCGTGCGCAACGTGTGTAGAATCTCTTCGGATTTTTCTTCAACGGTGATAAGTAACCGTGTAACGATGTGCGGGTCTGGCTGCTCTTGCGCCTTCTCTACAGCACGCTTAAGCGCCTTCAAGAGGTCAAACAACGTTGCGTTACGATACGCACCTGACTCTGCTGCGTGAATCTCTTCGGCTTCAAAAACGCTGCGGTAGAGCACGTACCGTTGATTCTCTGCAGAGATCGTTAGAGAATCTGATGCTTCTCTGTATCGTTTGTATTCCATGAGTCGGCGCACGAGTTCAGCTCGTGGATCATCTTCGTCTAGCTCGCCTGGTTCGCCCCCTGCCTTTTCATCTCGGGGTAACAACATCTGAGCCTTGATCTGCACAAGCATCGAAGCCATCACAATGAACTCGCCAGCAAGTTCCAGATCAAGAATTTCAAGGACTTTTACATACTCGAGAAATTCCTGCGTAATTGAAGCAATCGGAATATCGTAGATGTCTAGCTCATCTCTTCGAATGAAGAAGAGGAGAAGATCGAGTGGTCCTTCAAAATTGTTGAGTCGTACGCTATACATCAGTTCTTTTTTAATTGAGTTTGGATCCCTGCCATGGCGGCAAGTCTACCTGTGAAACACCTCGGTACTCGAGCCGAAACAGACGTTGTTACATCATATGGTATGGTTGATGCCCATTGGGCAATGTCATTGGCATCAATACTCGCAGTATGACCGTCGTTTGCTGTTTGTTGCCCCATCAAAACAACCTCGTCTCCTTGCTTCACATCTGCGTTTCCAACATTCACCATGAGTTCGTCCATACAGATTGTGCCTACAATTGGATAACGAATTCCTCCAATGAGACAACACGCAGCGCCCGTTAGGCTTCGCAAATATCCATCACCGTAACCAATTGGCACCGTTACAATTGTGGATTCTTCAGGCACCACGTATCTGCGGCCATAACTCACTGACTCTCCAGGCCACGCTCTACGCACAGAAATCACTCGCGACGAGAGCGACATAACAGGCCGAAGTGACATTTCTTTACTCCCAGGCGATACATATCCATACAATGAAAGTCCAGGGCGAACCATGGTGAAATGCGTCGAATCTGATTGCCACATCGCAGCCGAATTCGCCGCATGCACGGAGGCAAAAGTACTGCCCACGGCAGCACAATTTGATAGAACGCTGACAAACGTGGATAACTGTTCTCTAAAAAATGCGCTATGGGGCTCATCTGACGTGGCAAAATGAGTGCAAATTCCGGTGAGTCGAATACCCGGCATCGCGCCAATCACTGTAGCTGCTTCTACGGCATCGTGGGGCCGAAATCCCTCTCTAAGCATGCCGGTATCTACGTAGAGGTGAACTTCTGCGATTTTCCCTGCAGCAATTGCTGTCATGGCGAGGTTTGTAACCTGCTGCACGTCGCAGGCCACAGTTACCAGATCATTCTCAATGACTGCTACGCAGTCATGCTCTTCAATTGGCGTGAGCACCATAATCGGAATTGTGATGCCAGCCCCTTTAAGCTGGAGCGCCTCGTCCACAAACGCAGTCCCCAACACATCAACACCACAATGTTGCAGGGCTCTCGCAATGGCTATCATTCCATGACCGTAGGCATTTGCCTTTACCATTCCCAAGATTGACTTTTCGGGTGCTTGGCGCCGAATCACGCTAAGATTCCATTCCAAAGCATCAAGGTCAATGGTAGCTATCGTACTTCTCATGCCCTGTTGACCCCTTCGGTGTCTGCCCATTCAAATGACCTGCGGATCTCGCCAATGTTCATTCCTGAAGCAAGCGCGCAGATGAGCTTAATGCGAGCCTTTTGGCCGTTTACAAAGTCCGCAAAGATTACTCCGGCTTCGTGGAGGTGCCGGCCAGCCCCCTCATAAGCATAGAAGTGCTCTATGCGGCCAACGGGGCATCTTGAAACAAGAACGACTGGTAGTCCAGCGTTGACTGCATCTTTTAGCGCGTAATAAACTGGTGGTGTTACATTTCCAACTCCAAATGCCTCAATAACAAGACCCTCAGCACCATTAGCGCGGCAGCAGTCAATGAGTGTGCTGTCCATGCCGGCATATGATTTCAGCAAGGGTATAAAATGTGGCAACCTCTTGACTAAAAAGGTCTCTCTATGGAGGGGTCTGCGGTGGATAATGAGTACACCATTGGTTACTCTACCAATTGGGCCAAAATCAAAGCTTGTAAACGTTGACAGGTCCTGGGTATCGGTCTTAGACGCTTCGGAGGCAGCAGTAATAGCCCCTCCAAGACATACCAAGACGCCCATTCCACGAACGGCAGAGTGTGCAGCAACCGTAATCGCATCGCGCACGTTGCGCGGACCATCCCAGTCGGGCTCACTGCTGTTGCGCATTGCGCCTAAAACAACAATCGGCTTTTCAGTGTCAACGGTGCAGTCGAGGAAAAATGCCGTTTCTTCCAATGTATCCGTTCCATGCGTAACTACAACACCTGTTACTGCGGGATCATCTACGTACCCACGAATGATCTTTGATAGCTCAAGCATTCTGTCAATCGTGATATGGGGTCCTGGGAAAGTCCCGTATTCATGCACCACGATATCGGCAACGGAACGAATGCCTGGAATTCGCGAAAGTATCTCCCCTCCGGACATGCTGGGGACAACGCCACCCCATTCGTGGTCCAGCGTGGATGCAATGGTACCACCAGTGAAGATGATGACTACTCGAGGGTTTGCTGTTTTTGTCACAATGGAAATCGTATGGGTGATATCCACGAAGATAAGAGACCGCGTGCGTAGTTTTGTGGCTGATGATCGTAGCCAATCCACATCTCATGAATGTTGCACCCTATAAACCAGGGGCAACAGCCGAGCAAATTCGTTTCCACTATGGTCTAGACCAGGTTGAGAAGCTTGCCTCGAATGAGAACCCGTTCGGCTCGCAGACGTCCTGCGCACGTATGCATACGAGACACTGAGTGCCCCTTCTCAAACAATGACACTTTAGACCGAACTACATTATGAGTACCGAAACACGTGACGAACCCACCACAATAACTCTCGAAGATTTTTTGCCATTGAAAGGCACAGACTATGTAGAGTTCTATTGTGGCAATGCAAAGCAATCATCCTATTTCTATCGTACTGCTTTTGGCTTCCAACTGGTAGCATATGCCGGTCCCGAGACCGGTATTCGAGACCGTGCATCGTATGTGCTCCAACAAGGCAAGATTAGAATTGTACTTACCTCGCCGATGCATCCAGACAGTCCAATCTCTGAACATATTGCAAAACACGGCGATGGTGTAAAGGTGCTCGCATTATGGGTAGACGATGCACGATCGGCATGGAAAGAAACAACAGATCGCGGAGCCGTTAGCACCCAAGAGCCAACAGTTCTATCAGATGAGTTTGGCGAAGTAGTTGTTGCGACGATAAAAACGTATGGCGATACCGTGCACACGTTTGTTGAACGCAGAAACTATACTGGCTCATTTATGCCTGGTTACAAAGCAGTTGATGACGGGTATCAGACCGAAGAGATTGGACTCCTGTATGTTGACCACTGCGTTGGCAATGTAGAGCTTGGGCACATGAACAAATGGGTCAAATTCTATGAAGATGCCATGGGATTTAAACTCCTGATTACTTTTGATGACTCAGATATCTCTACGGAATATTCTGCGCTGATGTCAAAAGTGGTATCGAATGGAAGTGGATTTGTAAAGTTCCCAATCAACGAACCTGCTCAGGGAAAACGCAAAAGTCAGATTGAAGAGTACATTGAGTTTTACCACGGCGCAGGCGTACAACACATTGCTGTTGCTACAAATGATATTGTCCGCACGGTTGGTGAGCTTCGACGCCGTGGTGTGCAGTTTTTGAACGTGCCTGATACGTACTACACTGACTTGCTCGATCGTGTTGGACATATTGACGAGGACATTGATGAACTTCGTGCGATGAATATCTTAGTTGATAGGGACGATGAAGGCTATCTTCTTCAGATCTTTACCAAGCCTGTTGAAGATCGTCCAACTGTTTTCTTTGAGATCATTCAACGTCATGGAGCACGTTCATTTGGCAAGGGCAACTTTAAAGCACTTTTTGAATCTATTGAGCGCGAACAAGAACTGCGCGGCAATCTGTAACGACACAACGAAATTTGTTTCACCTTTATAGCCTTATTCATGGCTTCTAAAGCAAAACCGAGCAAGGCGCCTACAGCGCTCTTTCACGGAAACAGCCCCTTTCTCGATTCCGTAAACGCCTACTTTGATAAGGCGGCTAACACGTTGGATCTTCCTAAAGGGCTCCTTGATCAGATCCGAGTATGTAACTCGGTGTATTATATGCAATTCCCTGTGCGCATCAAGGGTGGCATTCAAGTGGTTCAGGCATGGCGTGCCGAACATAGTCATCACAAGCTGCCTACGAAGGGTGGCATACGGTATGCACTTTCTGTAGACCAAGAAGAAGTGCAGGCACTTGCAGCACTTATGACGTATAAGTGTGCCGTGGTTGACGTACCATTTGGTGGCGCAAAGGGCGGTATTCGCATAGACCCGAAGCACTATACTGCTGAAGAACTAGAGCGTATCACTCGTCGGTATACCGTTGAACTCATTAAGAAGAACTTCATTGGTCCATCCGTTGACGTACCTGCGCCCGATTACGGCACTGGTCCTCGCGAAATGGCATGGATTGCTGATACGTACCAGGCCTTTGCGAAGGACGAGATTAATTCTCTCGCTTGCGTTACGGGTAAGCCCGTTGGTCAAGGCGGAGTTCGCGGCAGAACAGCCGCAACCGGCAGAGGATTATATTTTGCTGTGCGCGAAGCGGTGAACGATGCTCGGCTTATGAAGAAGATGAAAATGACCACTGGCTTGTCTGACAAGCGGGTTATTGTTCAGGGATTTGGGAACGTGGGATACCACGCAGCTAAATTTCTATCCGAAGCTGGTGCTTCCGTCATTGGAATCATTGAGTGGGATGGTGCCGTTGTAAACCCGAAGGGTATTGACATCGAAGCGCTCAATACACACCGGCTAAAGAAGGGTTCCATTACAGGCTTTGCCGGTGGCAAAACAATTAAAGATGGCAAAGGTGTACTTGAGTATGATTGTGAGATCCTCGTACCCGCTGCTCTAGAGTCGCAGATCACGAAGAGTAATGCAAGCAGGATTAAGGCGAAGATTATTGCAGAAGGTGCCAACGGTCCTATTACGTCTGAAGCAGAACCAATTCTTCTTAAGAAGGGCATTCTCATCATGCCAGACATGTTCGTGAATGCCGGGGGTGTTGTTGTTTCTTATTTCGAATGGCTAAAGAATATTTCACATGTGCGATTTGGACGCATGGATAAGCGCTTTGAAGAAGGTACAAACACTCGAATGGTTGAAACGGTAGAGAGACTTACAGGCAAGTCCCTAACAGTGGTTGAGCGTAATATGGTGGCGCGTGGTGCAGACGAAGAGGATCTTGTTAATTCAGGCCTCGAGGACACAATGATTTCGTCCTACCATACAGTTATTGAACAGTACTTTGGTAACCCTAAAGTAAAGGACATGCGTACCGCGGCGTTTGTGAGCTCTATCGAGAAGATCGCACAGTCGTATCTGTCACTGGGAATCTTTCCGTGACGTGAGTGTATGTTTCGTGCAATGAATGCAGAAATAAAAATGGCGAGTCGCATGACTCGCCATTTTTTTTGAATGAATGTCTTCGTTGTTTTCTAGCGGACGATGATTTTCTCGAATCGAGTGGTGCCGTTCTGTTCCAGAACAAGAACATACAGACCGCCAGAGATAACGCTTCCGTTTGAGTCGCGCCTGTTCCACACAATTTCAGTGTTTCCAGATAGGATAGCAATTGTTTTACCTGTAACAGTCACAATGCGTACACGCATTTCGCCAGCAACTGGGTTTACAATGCGTAGTTCGTCCGTCATTGGATTCGGTGCGATGCGAACTCCAGCTACTGGACTCTTGTCTTCTTCAATGCCTGAGATCAAGCGACGCGTGAGAACAAACATTGCATCTCCGGCATCAGTTTCAACCGTAACTAATGCATCTTCGCCACTTTCGGCGGTGGTTTCAAAACAGACATCTATTGATGCAGCATTGAGAATCTGAAATGGCATTGGAGTAGTTGCCTCATACCTCCACGTTGTTGCTCCTGGGCCTGTGAGGCGGACACGTCGGACTTCAGTTGCATTACATGGCAATGGAATAGACTTGTTGCATCTACGATCACCTGCAACACCTTCAGCGAACACCACGGTGTCGCGTTCGAATGACAATCCTGTCATTGCATTTCCGCTAACGGTAAAGATGCGATTTCCGCTTGCGGCAAAGAACGTAACAGTGGCTGCCAGAACCCCAGACTTTTTGGGCATGATCTTTAGCCGCACATCTCTTCGCTCATTCGGGGCAAGTACGAGAGGAGCCGTTAAACCTTCAACAGCGATGTTGGCTATTGGTTCTGCTGATATTGACGTGATGGTAATGGAGGAGCCCCCTTCATTCACAAGCATACCAGAGATTGTAGTGTCCACTGTAGAACAAGAAGGCACTCCATCAAGAAGTAGACCAACTGACGTTAGTTCTAGCTGTCCCGGGCCTGCACGTCCGATAACTTTTACAATTGCTTCACGTGTGGTGATTGTATCGCACTGGTTCATGACACGGCAACTGTAAATGCCAGAATCAGCACGAATGACAGGCGACTGGCGATAAATCCTCTGAGTTGCACCAGGCAAAACAATGCCGTTTTTGAGCCATTGATATGTGAGCAATTCACCTGCAGCATCCAATGTGAGAGTGAGTGAATCACCAGATTTAAGATTCTTATCCACCGGTTCCAATCGAATCGATGGACGCTCTACAACATTGAGTCGGACAACAATACTAGTTGCTTCTGGCGTACACAAACCTTGAACGCGGCAGCTATAGTCGCCTTCATCAAAGAGGGTCACTACGGGGAATGAAATGCCTCTCGCTGTCATAGCCGGAATGGGTTCTCCGTTCTTGAGCCACTGAAACACGATGTCATTCCCGGTAGCATCTATGCTGAAGGATGCACTTTCTGATTCACAAACACTTTGTGGACTCGGTTGCATTGTTATTTGAGGTTTTGTGCCAACAATAACGACTGCTGCTTCAGACGTGATATTTCCGCCACAACCAAATACGACACAGTCATACGTACCCGCTTCTGCTTGGCCTACTGTGTTAATGACGAGCAGTGGATTTACTCCGCCTGCAATATCAATCCCATCCCTGCGCCAACGGTATTGCAGATTCGTACCTGTTGCCGAGACTTGCATATTTAAAGGCTTGCCTTCACATACAAGTGTATTGATCGGCTGAAGTGAGATCACTGGCGCACTAGAAACGGAAACAATGTTTCCTCGTGCAATCTCAGCGCCTGTGACTATGTCTACCATTCGCACTGTATAGCCCCCTGCCATTTGTGTAGCCGGGATGTTATAGGTGAGGGTTAATGTAGAGGCATCAACACTTGTTGCAATTACATCGGTGTTTACAAAATTGTCTTTTGACCACTCAAGGCGTACGGTAGTCAGACCTGTTTGTGTCCACGTGAATGTAACCGGTGTGCCTCGGCACAAGGCTGTACCCGGCGCTGGGCCAGTAAACGTTGCGCCAGAAACAGTGATATTAATGTTACCAGTAACATTCCAATCATCGAGGTTGGATTCTAGCAAGTCTAGGTTAACAGCATTGCCCGCTCCGTTAAACGCATAGATGCCATGCGCAGCAGGAGCAGCCCATGAAAAATCAAACCGTGCCGCGCCCCCCACCATTGCCATTGGAGCTGTATGCGTTAGCTCTCCACCAATGACTTGCGATCCAATACCTGCATTTACGGTGCCTGCGGCAACTGCACCTTGGCGGAAACTGAGATTAAAGCCAGCGCTTTGATTAGCCTGATTAGCATGCCCCACAACAAATGTATAGTTGTTGGTCTGGCCAGCTCTAACACTTCGCGGACCTTCGAGAGAAAGGGCTGTAGCGACAGTTTGGCCACCGTGACAGTTTCCGCAGCCGGCAGCAAAAACGCCAGTCTTGCCGCCAGTATTCGCAGTTGCCACAAAAGGCACGATGAAAGCCAATACGGTCAAAAACAGGGAAAAACGGAAAAAATTATTGTTCATGATATACCCGCAAATATGGGTGAGTGCAAATGACCACATAAAATAAGAAGAGCCGGCGGTCTCCCGTCGGCTCTTGAAACATTTAAGTTCATTATTCAACCATTTCAGACAGCAAAGCCAATTATGAATTCGCAAGGAGTTTGGCTTCGATAGCAATAGTTTCGCCAACGCTCTTACCAATAATCCCCGCTTTTCCAGCAATCTGATGGTCAGCCAAGGCAACTACGAATTTTGTGTCGATCATAACCAGGTTACCGGTAGCCCTCTTTGCGGTTTCCGCTGAAGCTGGGATGTAGGTGATAACCACGTTTGCCAGTGACGGCTTCGCTACTCCGTGGCATGTAAAAACGCCAATAGCCGTAGCGGTTACCACGCTCTTGCCATCCTTCGTTACAACTTTAACGTCTTTTAGCGACTTTACATCAAAGGCTACTGTTGGGTGCGCATCTGCACCAAGCCACATTTCGCTATACATGTGACTATCTCGCTGTGAATTAGCCGTCTTCATGGACGTTACTTGCACTTCAATGCGCCCTGTTGTTGCTTCCAAATTGCTTGGATCTAATGTAAAGGAGCCAGACACACCGTCTGCCGTGCCTGTTATCTTCTCCATTGGTGCCTCTGAAACAAACTCAACTCCACTTTTGCCAACCGCATTGTTCATTGAGTACTTCTTTGCCCCTGCCTGGGCTCCAGAAATACCAGTACCGGCTGTTAGAACTGCTGATATGACGACGAGAAGCGCAAGTGTTGCAATGATGTTTCGCATAATCTTTAGCCTTAAATACGGTGAGACGACAATATATGTGTTTAACCACGCAATACACGAACAACATCTGCAAGAATTGTAATGGCCTCCTGAACCTCAGTGAGCGTGTTGTCCTTGGAAACAGAAATGCGTACGGCCGCCTTTGCCTCTGACGGTGGCAATCCCATTGCGAGGAGCACATGTGAGGGCTGAACGCTTCCTGAAACACAAGCGCTGCCATTTGAAACAGCCACACCCTTCATGTCCATCGACTGCAGAATTGCCTCTCCATCTAACTCGTCTGCATCGAGGAAGGATACGTTGAGAATGTTCGGCAAACTCTCTTCAAGGGGCGTATTATAGCGCACATTGGGAATTGTACGAGCTATCTGCTCTCGGGCCAATGAAATGAGATTAGCCATGTGCTGAGAACGCTCAGCCATATCGTTACAGGCACGCCGTGCGGCCACGGCAGCACCTACGATGAGCGCCACAGGCTCTGTGCCGGCCCTACGGTTGCGTTCTTGCCCGCCCCCTTGCTGATGCGACTTGAAGTCTATGCCCTTTCGGATAAACATCACACCAATTCCTTTTGGACCATGAATCTTGTGTGCCGAAAGCGTAAGGAAGTCCACACCCAACGCCGCAACGTCAACAGGAATCTTGCCAAATGACTGCACGGCATCGCTATGAAAAAGCGCATTTGGAATGTTCTGGCGAATTGCAGCAAGGGGCTGTATCACGCCAGTTTCATTGTTGGCATGCATTACACTTACGAGTGTTCGAGAGATGTTGAGCGCTGCGAGTGATTCGATAACAACTCGTCCATTTGCATCCACTGGAATACATTCATGATGAAGGCCTCGTGCCTGCATTGCCTGCGCGGGAAGCAAGACAGCATGATGCTCAGTTGATCCGGTGAGGATGCTCTCAATAAGGCCCGACTCATCTGCGCACGACTTCAGGATGGTGTTATTTGACTCCGTACCACCGCTTGTAAAAATGATTTCAGCAGGGTGCGCATTCAATAAGGAGGCAAACTCCATCCGAGCATCTTCAACTGCTACGCGTGCTTCACGCCCTAGCTTGTAGATACTTGAGGCATTGCCAAAACCACTTCGCAGCCAGGGCAACATCGCATCAAGCACAGTCTCATCTATTGGTGTTGTAGAGCTATTGTCCAGATATATCATGTTGCCCGCCCAAATCCTTTATAGATGTCAAACTTTGCACTGTACAGTACAATGTTTAACTCAGCGTCCCGAAGCGTTCCTCCTGACGGCGACAGATAGAATGTATCTATCCGGTCTGTAGGCTGTTTGGCAAGAAGGCCCTTTTCATCAACATAAAACTGGACAACCTTATAGCCGAGGTGCTCAGTTGCATGAGCTGCCTGGGAGATCAGATTCTCTGGAGTATAGACCATAGTGTCTACGGATGCTTCGCTCATAATGACCTACTTTCTGTGGCAAGAGTTGGGGTGCCACGAAATTAACGAGTAATTTTGCAGGCTTCGACCTTATCGGTGGCACCAAACGCGGTGGACTAGCGTCAATGGCACATCGCTATCACTTAATGAATACCCATGATCAAGTTCTTAAAGACGGTTCTCGGTGGCTCAAAACACGACAAAGACGTAAAGGCACTGCGCCCAATCGTTGATGAGATTAATCGCATCTGTGATACTCTCACGCCGCTCAGCGATGATGAGTTGACGGCTAAAACAACCGAGTTCAGGACAAGAATTCTCCTTGCTGTACATGATCTCGTGGAAGAGGCAGATGCGATTCGTGAGCGTCTTCGCACCGACGCTTCCATTGAACACAATGATCGATCAGACCTGTATGCGCGCATTAACGCAAATGAAAACGAACAATTTACAGCTGTACAGGCAACGCTAAACGAAATTCTGCCTGAAGCTTTCGCTGTGGTCAAAGAAGTATGCCGTCGTCTTGTTGGTCACCGTTACTCTGTTGTTGGGAATGAGACTACATGGGACATGGTGCCGTATGACGTGCAGCTCATCGGTGCGATAGTGCTCCACCAGGGCAAGATTTCTGAAATGAGCACAGGCGAAGGGAAGACTCTTGTTTCTACGCTGCCGATGTATTTGAATGCACTTGCAGGCAGAGGTGTTCACCTTGTAACGGTGAACGACTATTTGGCAAAGCGAGACAGAGAGTGGATGCGTCCGGTGTTTGACAAACTTGGTGTGACTACCGGTTGTATTCAATCTGAAATGCGTCCTGAACAACGCCACGAGCAATACTCGTCCGACATCACGTGGGGAACAAACAACGAGTTTGGATTTGACTATCTGCGCGACAACATGGTCACCGACGCCTCAGACATGGTTCAGCGTGGTCATTGGTTTGCAATTGTGGACGAAGTTGATTCGGGCCTTATCGATGAAGCCCGCACGCCCCTTATCATCTCGGGGCCTGTCACTGCTGGTTCAACAGAGGCCGCATTCGGTGAAATGAAGCCACGAGTTCAGCGACTTGTAGAAGCGCAGGCTCGTTATGTGAACTCTATTGTTGCAGAGGCCGAGAGGCTGCTTACGTCTTCAACAAAGGAAGACCGTGCAAAAGCTGGAGTTGCACTTCTGCGTTCTAATCGAGGAATGCCAAAGCAAAGCAAGCTTCTAAAAATGCTGCAAGATCCTGACAGTCTGAAGCTCATGCGCGAATCTGAACTTGAGTATCTCAAGGATCAGGGGCAACGAATGAATATCATCGATCAAGAATTGTATTTCACTGTCGATGAAAAGAATCACCAGATTGATCTTTCTGATAAGGGGCGAGAACTCGTAAGCACGGATCAAGAAGACGTTGAGATGTTCGTGATTCCGGATATCGCTTCTCAGATGAGTGAGCTAGAGGGCAATGCGAACATTTCCGATGAAGAGAAAACGTTGCATCGAGATGAGCTCATGCGAGTTTTCTCAGATCGCTCAGATCGTATTCATATTGTCAACCAAATGCTTCGTGCATACACGCTCTATGTTCGAGATGATGAGTACGTAGTGCAGGACGGCAAAATCAAGATCGTTGATGAATTCACTGGACGTATTCTAGAAGGCAGGCGCTATTCTGACGGCCTTCACCAGGCAATCGAAGCTAAAGAAGGTGTATTTGTTGAGCAGGACACACAGACGTTTGCAACAGTGACCCTACAGAACTATTTCCGCCTTTACCACAAGCTTGCTGGTATGACGGGCACCGCTGAAACAGAGGCCGGTGAGTTCTGGCAGATCTATAAGCTGGACGTAGTGGTTATCCCAACAAACCGTCCAACACAGCGCAAAGACATCGATGATCTCATCTTCCGCACAAAGCGCGAAAAGTACAATGCTGTTGTAGAGGCTGTGCAAGCCGAGCTCACAAAGGGCCGCGCTGTGCTTGTTGGTACAACAAGTGTTGAAGTATCTGAACTCCTCAGCAAAATGTTAAAGCGGGCCAACGTTCAGCACAATGTTCTGAATGCGAAGCAGCATCAGCGCGAAGCAGAAATCGTTGCGAATGCCGGTAAAAAGGGCGCTGTGATGATTGCTACCAACATGGCTGGTAGAGGTACAGACATTAAGCTTGATCCGGACGTGAAGGCTGCGGGTGGTCTAGCAATTATTGGTACTGAGCGCCACGAAGCACGCCGCATTGACAGACAATTGCGCGGACGAGCTGGCCGCCAAGGCGACCCAGGATCGTCCCAATTCTTTATTTCGCTCGAAGATGACCTTATGCGTCTCTTTGGTGGCGAAAGAATTGCAGCCGTTATGCAGAGATTAAAAGTTCCTGATGGCGAGCCAATTCAGAGTCCCCTTGTGACGCGAAGTGTTGAGAATGCGCAGAAGAAAGTAGAGTCGAACAACTTTGGAATCCGTAAGCGATTGCTTGAGTATGACAACGTAATGAACCAACAACGTGAAGTGATCTACGACCGTAGACGTCATGCCCTGATGGGTGAACGACTTCGTAGTGAGATCATTGAATATGTGCGCGAAACAACCGAGTTGTGGTATGATGAATACCTTGAATCGAAAGATGTTGTTGGTTTTATGAATGATGTGCGAGTGAACATGCTCTGCGAGCCCCATATCACAGAGGATGAATTTCTATCGGGCAAAAAGGATGACGTGATTCAGCGCGTAGTTGATGCTGCTGAAGAATATTATGATCGAAAGGAATCATCACTTGGACCAGAGTTCATGGCATCGCTCGAGCGTGTTGCGGCGCTGCGATCCATCGATGATGAGTGGCGCGAACACTTGCGTAGCATGGATGACCTCAAAGAGGGAATCTATCTCCGGGCTTATGGCCAGAAGGATCCGATCCTTGAATACAAGAAGGAAGCATATGGGGCTTTCCTGGATCTTATCTCGCTGATCAACAAGGCAACAATCAATTTTGCGTTCAAATATTTCCCTCAGGTATCTGAGTCCGCTCCGAAACGCAAAGCTCCTGCACCGCTACCTACTCTTGCACCAAGCATTAGTGCGTCTAGACAATTGCAGTTTTCGCATCAAAGTGCATCTGGTTCGCTTGGCTCCGATCCAAATTCTGTGCCGCCGTCGAATGCAGCTTCTACGATACACAATGTAGGGCGCGAGGTTGGACGAAATGAATTGTGTCCATGCGGTTCCGGCAAGAAATTCAAATCTTGCCATGGTATCAATGGAGAGACCACGTACGGCTCTTGATCAATGACATTCGTGTACGTGGATGTTGCCTTGCAGGTCTATAGCAATGTATTGTGACGGGTTGTCAGTCCAACAACCTGAGTTCAAATAACGTACGTCACCAACCATGATGTCGATTGATCGATGCGTGTGGCCACAGAACACCACGTTGGCTTGGTGTTTCTTCTTTCCAAACAGGGCTGCATCGTGTCCAACTTTATCACTAAGCCTTAGCCACTTCTTACTTGTACGCTTTACCCATCGTGAGGCACGGTGCTTAGGGTCAACCTTTTGGATTCCTAGATATATCCATGAGGCAATAGCAGTAATCACTTCATGCTCAGTGATCCACTTGTCAAATTGATGGCCATGTATTGCTAAATATCGAAGTCCATGTTGCTCCCACACGTATTCTTCGTGTACTGGAATGCCAAGCAAGTGTGTGAGTATCTCCGCAACTCCTCCATCATGATTGCCCACAACCCACACTACCTCTATTCCTTTTTTCGGGTTTGATGTTTTACGAATGAATGACAGGAACTTCCAATCGTCGCGAGTTAATCGTTTAAAATTCAAATCGTCAAAGACATCGCCATTGAGAATCAGTCTCTTGAATGACAACAATCGCAATAGTTCTACGAGCCTTTTTGACCGCGATACATCCGAACCCAGATGTATATCGGAAACGATGATTGTGTCTAGATCGGCAGTGTGATCAAAGTAGACGGGCTGTAGCTCCTCATCAGAGAAGCTATGCTGCTCTTCACTCTCTGTCGGACTCAAAGGGTCTAAAGGCATGGGCATGCTGCATTAAATAGTTCGTCGGAAATCGATCATCAATGCCGTAACTACGTGGCTTCTTGTCTGGAGGCAGGTGTGCAGTTCCAAAAAGCCAATCCCACACGGCAATCTTTGTTGAGAAGTTACGATTATGTGCTTCATCGTCAGTAGCATGGTGCCAGCGATGCATTTCTGGGCCATTAACTACCCACTGAAGCCAGCCGCTTCGTACGTCAATGTTAGAGTGGATGTACATCCCCCAAATTGCATCAATACAACCCTTGATGACGGCCACTTCAGGGGATGCCAATAACAAGATTGGCAAGAACTCAACGCTCTGATTGATTAAGATCTCCAGCGAGTGGGATCTACTTCCGCTCAGCCAATCAACATGCTTGGTAGAATGATGTGCTTCATGAAGTCTCCACAAGAAGGCATTATTGTGTTGCCATCTGTGAAACCAATAGATATAGAGGTCATGCACAACAAAAAAGATTGCCACTTGCAGCCACAGTGGAAGCGCACGGATTACATGGATACGTTCAAGATGTGTTGATGCATCAATCCAGCCTGTTACGCCGTATATCACCAATCCTAGCACATAGGTCTGCACAAGACCGTACCAAAAGAAGTCGTTAAAGAATCCCTCACGTAGGAGTCTTTGTGATTTGTCATAAGGATAGATCCGCTCTAGGAGCACAAGGGTGCACGCTCCTAGAACGGTAATGACAAATGTCAACAAGGATAGTTGAAGCTCCGTACTCAGGCCGACACCTCTTCTGAACGCACGCGACGCAACTTTGCACGTGCACCCATTTCGCTGTCATACACACGCTTAATGCCATCACCGAGCGCAGATTCTATATCGCGTATGTCTCGCACCAATCTGCCAAGGCCACCAACTTCAACACTTGCTGCTTGGTCTGTACCCCACATTGCACGATCAAGCGTTATGTGGCGCTCAACAAACGTTGCTCCCAAAGCAACAGCGGCGTACGTTGTAGCAAGACCAACTTCGTGTCCTGAATATCCAATAGGAATGTTCGGGAACTTCTGTTGCAATGTTCTGATCATCGAAAGATTTAACTCGTTCGTTGGGCATGGATAGCTCGACGTTGCATGTGCAATCAGCAAGCGGTCTTCGTTGAGCGAAGCCACTGCTGTTTCGATCTCTTCCATCGTGGACATACCCGTGGATATCACTAGGGGCTTGCCAGTTGATTGCATTGCACGTAACAAAGCAATGTCAGTCAGCGAAGCTGATGCCGCTTTGTAGAATGGCACTTCAAAATGCGCCTCCATAAATGCCACCGCTTCTTCATCCCAGCATGAAACGGTCCAGTCAATACCATTGTCACGGCAATAACTGTCGATCTCACCATAGTCTTCGGCGGTAAACTCTACCTTATGACGATAGTCGATATACGTCATACGACCCCACGGCGTATCGCGTTCTAGCAACCATTGATCTTTTGGAACACATAGCTCAGGAGTTCTCTTCTGAAACTTCACACAGTCTGCGCCTGCTGCAGCGGCACCATCAATCATCTTCTTTGTAACGTCTAAAGATCCATTGTGATTGATTCCGATCTCAGCAATGATGTATACCGGCGAAGTTGAGCCGATAGAACGAGTTCCGATAGATACTGATGCATTCATTACGTCTTCCTCGTAAATATGTGAATCTGAATTGTTGTTCGTCTTTTCACTCATCACCAAGCAGTCCATCCACCGTCTACGATGAGATTCTGCCCCGTCATATACCGCGATGCGTCGCCAGCTAAAAAAAGCAGAGCCCCTTTGTAGTCTGTTGCAGAAGCCATTCGGCCAAGTGGTGTTCGTCTACTGTAGTTATCGATGAAGTGTTGGTCTTGTCCGTTCTCAACGCCACCTGGAGAGAGGCAGTTGGCGCGTACGCCCTGCTTGCCCCAATACGTTGCGAGAAATTTTGTGAGCATTACAACAGCTCCCTTGCTCGTAGGATATGCGATGCTCTTGAAGAATGTCTGCTCACCAGTTGGCGTTTGGTAAATACTCTGATCAGGAGCTACAACGCCATACGTTGATGCGATGTTGATGATCGAACCACTGCCGGCTTCTGCCATCATCGATCCTAAAACCTGACACAGAGAGAATACTCCGGTCACATTTACATCCATAACGCGACGGAAGAGATCAACAGGATAATTTTCAAATCGAGATGATTCAATGGCAGAGAAGGGGCTCTCCACCATGTCATTCATCGCAGCGTTGTTGACGAGGATGTCAAGCCTACCCTGTTCGTCAAGAATTCGGAGTTGCAACAATTGTATCGCCTGCCTATCTGTTACATCAAGCGTCACTCCCACATGCTCTGGTCCGAGTTGTTGTGCAAGTACTTCAACCGATGTGGCAACAAGGTCACATGCGTATACGATTGCACCCGCGCTTGCGAGAGCGTCACAGTGCTGCCTGCCGAGAAGTCCGGTGGCACCAGTAACAACGGCAATCTTACCTTCTAACTGGTTGAGGTCAACACTCATACACCAACGCTCACGTTACGTGGCTTTGTATTAAAGTTGCTCGTTTTGCGGAATACAGGCTCAACCGGAGTGCCTCTAAGTTTTTCACGGAGTGAACCAGTGAAGACAGCGGCGTGCAGAAGCTGGAGCACTTCGCGGTACACTTCAAGTGTGAGCATTACATCTTCGTTTGTATGCGCATATGACATGTTGTGGAACCCACCCCATAGGATTCCCCTAGCAATCATCTCTTGCTGAACATATGACTTCATAAGCAGAGGGTCGGCAACCGATCCATCAAACGCAACTATCGTGCGTGTGCCTAGCCCCTTGCATGTTACATACGTAATCCCAAGGTCAGAAATGATTGTATTAAGTCCATCGCGGAGTTTATCTCCAGTCTCTTCTATGCGGCGCGGTGCATCGTGATCGCGCAGGAACTGAATGGTAGCTTTTGCTGCTGCAAGTGAAAGTGCTTCTCCACCAAACGTTGTAAAAAAGAAAACATCATGCTCGCACAATTGCATGATGTCTGCCCTACCCGTAAGAATAGAGAGTGGCATCCCATTGGCCACTGCTTTGGAGAAACATGCAAGATCTGCCCGTACGTTAAATCGTTCTTGTGCACCACCAAGGGCGATGCGGAATCCTGTCCACATTTCATCAAAGATGAGCAGGATGCCACGCTCATCGCATATCTCACGGAGGGTGTGTAGGAACCCTGCCTGAGGCTCTTCAAAGACCATTGGCTCCAAGATGATTGCGGCTGTATCATCATCAATAGCTGCAAGCACACTCTCTGGATCATTGTAGCTAAATGTGTACGTCTGATCTCTTGTTGATTGCGGTATTCCTGCGTTGCGATCTGTTGTTCCTATATACCAGTCGTGCCACCCATGATACCCACAACACAACACAGTATTGCGCCCCGTGTATGCACGCGCAAGTCTGATTGCAGCAGTAGTTACGTCGCATCCCGTTTTTGAATACCGTACACTCTCTGCGTTTGGAACTACGGCGCGTATAATCTCGGCCACTTCTACTTCTAGTGGATGCATCAAGGAGAACGTTATACCATCACGAAGCTGGCGCTCAATGGCTCTGTCCACAACCTCATGGCCGTAGCCAAGAATCAGAGGTCCAACGGCCATTGTATAATCGAGATAGCGGTTCCCATCAACATCCCACAGATGCGCGCCTTTTGCACGGGCAGCGTAGATTGGTGCAACACCCTGTACGTATTGTCCGGGACCTTTTGCCAGTGTCTGTGTGAATGCAGGGATCAGGCCTTCTGCGCGTCGAAGCATGTCCTGCGATGCAACGATCGATGGGTAATGTTGATCACGCATAGGATTGCTCCAGATTGCCGCTTGTTGCCCGCTTGTTACGTGTGTTCTTTATCCGATTTGCAACGAGATCGCCTGATAGACCTTCATGTGCGAGTACTTCAGGAAGAAGTGCTGGACGGAACCACGTTGTAAATCCAATTGGTAAGACTTCGCACGATTTGCGATTGCGAACGAGACATTCACATAGAATACTGTAGAGTCCACCGGTAAGGAAATGATCTTCAAGCGTAACAACAAGATCACTGTTACTCGCCGCATCAAGAAGCCGTGCTTCGTCTATCGGCTTTAATGTTCGAAGATTTACTACTTGTACTGAGAGACCTTCAGCCGTGAGAATCGAAGCAGCAAGAACTGCTTGGCGCAACAACACGCCATACGTGAGAATAGTAACGTCCCTACGTCCATCCAGTGGCCCTGCTACAACCTCGGCAACGCCAGGAGTAAATGACGGTGAGTGTTCCACAGCAGCAGGTGCGTTGGTATAGCGCACGTAATAGGGTTGTCCGCTGAGGATCACGTCTTTGAGGCCGATCTTAAGGTCTTCTTCATCTGCTGGACAGAACACATTGATGTTTGGAATTCCACACATTAATCCAACATCATCTATCGCTTGATGTGTTGGGCCGTTAGCATCGCTCAAAACACCCGGGACCATGCCAACCATGATTACCGGGAGATTTGGAATGCCAACATCATCACGAATGAACTCAAATGCACGAAGTGTGATGAAAGATGCTAGCGCATGCGTCACAACGATTCGTCCACGCGCAGCAAGACCAGCAGCCATGCCGATCATGGTCTGCTCTGCAATTCCTACATCGAGAAATTTGTCGCCGAGTAGCGCTGGCACATTTCGCATGTGACCGCGATTCTCTGCCGTAAGTATCATGACGCGTTCATCTGACTGAACGCAGTCGAGTAAGATCGATTCGTAAGGGATCATCGCACCACCAATGTTTCTGAAGTAAGTGTTGCTACAGTCTCGCCGTGCAATTCACCAATGAGCGCATCAATCTCGTCATGTGTGAAATTGCAGAACCAGCGATCGGCTCGCTCAGCAATGCTCGGCACGCCATGCCCGCGCTGAGTATCGGCGATTACTACTGTTGGCATTCCGTTGCGATTCGGGATCCGCTTGAATACTTCATCCAGATCTGCAAAATCATGACCATCTGCTTTTTCTACATTCCATCCGAATGCTTCAAACTTTATGGCAAGGGGCTCAAGAGGTATCAGTTCTTCAGTGCGCGTATTTGCCTGAAAATGGTTGCGATCAACTACAGCGATCAGATTATCGGCGCGCAATGCGTGCGCCGTAAGGCAAGCTTCCCATACGCTGCCTTCGTTGAGTTCACCGTCGCCCAGAATCACAACAACATTACTATCTACCCCACGCATTCTCATATCGATGGCCATTCCTAGGCCTACACTTAGTAGGTGGCCAAGAGAGCCTGAGTGAAATTCTACACCCGGGATATTCCGATTGGGGTGCCAATAGATATCGTCGTGCACTCGAAGGTGATTCTTCAATCTGTCGCCTGTGATGTACCCTAGTTCAGCAAAGACTCCATAGAGTGCGGGAACATCATGCCCCTTTGATAACAAGAGAATATCTCGATCGGGAGAATTGAGAGTATCTGGTGTGATGTGCAAGTACTGTGTGTACAGATATACAAGGAGATCAGCACATGAGAGCGATGCACCAGTGAAACAGCCACCGTCAGTGGACATGCGTAAGATGTGTTCTCGCACGCGAAGAGCAATTGCTGGAAGTTGGGCTAGAGTGTGTGAGGTCATACTGGTTGTGAATGTGATGGATAGTCGCGCGTATGCCGCTCATCAATTGTTTTTAGTTGGTCTATGTGATTACGGTACCAGTTCACACCTGCCAAGTGTGCATTCGCACCAGCTACTTCGGGGTGATCAATCAAAAACGAAAGAATCTTTGCTGTGCTAAATCGAGGATGTATGAGGTAGAGATTATCGTAGATGGCTTTCATGAGCACGTAGTCCTCGGGATAGTCAATCGTCCAGCGATGACTCATGCTAAGGTCGAGACCGTTACTCCAAGAAACATTCGAAACCCTTACTTCAGGATTGTTATCCCACATCCAGGGAGTTGTATGCTCTCGCTCGTGTGGTTGTTCTGCCGCATGCCACGCTCGCTCTAGCACCTTCATGCTCATCACTTCAACGTCATTACCATCGGGCCATGTACCTGGATGAAGATTGCTGACGTAGTCCACCGAGTCTACGTTATCGATATACGCACCAATGACTGCATCAATAACTGAAGGATCAATGAGTGGACAGTCAGAAGGGATTTTTACAACCACATCGGCTTGATACGCAAGTGCCGCACGGTAATGCCTATCCAACAAATCTGTTGAGTGTCCCCTAAACACGTTGTATCCCGCATCAGCACATGTGTTCGCTAGAACGTCATCGCATGTTTCTTCTGTTGTAGCCACAACTATTTGTGTGGCAAGTCTTGATTGAGCTACTCTCTCAAGAAACCTCAGGATAAGGGGCTGTCCAGCCAAGGGCAGCAGCACCTTCCGTGGAAGGCGTGTAGATCCAAGTCGAGCTTGGCATACAATGATGATTCGCAAAACGGTCACGACATACTTCCTGCATAAACACGTGGCAAAGTCACGGCGATTTGTAAGCCCAATGTGTCCAACACTTCTTGGCACACAGCTGCAATGTTCTCACCAGATTTGCCACTGTTTTGAACCGGGCATAGTTCCTTCAGTGTTTCGATTGGGAAATCGCTATGTACTGTTTTTCCAAGTGCAATGCCAACGTATACACACGATGAGTACTTGGTGATCAGTGTATCGCAGCTTGCGATAAGGGGCTCAATAGGCCTACCATGTAGGATAGTTGATTGCGGCGCCCAGCGCTCTATCTCGGCGATGGCTCTATCAATTTGTTCATTTGGATGAAGTTTGAATATTACTTCTTTGCCATTTGCAATCGCGAGTGCACGATCAATCGTTGTCTTTCGACTTTCGTATTTAAATGTCTCGCGTGCATCGCTCGTGGCAACGAGAACGAAGCCTTTTCGCTCATACGGCTGGGCTGCGTACTCCACACAGTTATCAAAGTTTGGAATTCCTGTCACAACAAGTTTGCGACTGCGTGCCCCTTTTCGTATAAAGTGTGTTTTGTATCCCTCCGAAGCAACACACATGCGCATATACGCGTCAGACATGCCAAATGTAGACGTCGATGCCAGGTATCGTGGCAATCCGAGATACTTCACGAGGTAATACGCCATGTTTTCAGGATCAGTCATTCCTTCCTGAACCAACACAACGCGTCCGTGGCGGATGTTCTTGGGCACAACAAGATCACTACACGTCACCACAAGGTCATACATGTGGCGGGATCCACGAAAGTCTATCTGTTTACCGTGGAGCTCTAGGAAGCCGAGGGCACGCGATTGGTGTCCTTGTCCGGCAACCGTCCACTCTATAAGTTTCTTTCGCTCAAGGATGCCAATAAACCCATCAGTGTAGTGTGGTGTAAACCAGCAATCATGATGCGCCAAGTGTTGGGATATCTTCTCCATCATAGTGGTTTGGTTCATGGAACCACAAATGAAGAGGATTCTACGGCGTGTTCTCATGCGCTATTACTACCTATACGTGGTTCGGCGAAACATTCAACTCGCGAACTTCACCGTATAACATCACGCATATGTAACGCCAACATCAACGAATTGTAGCACGTAAAGCCCCAATAATGAAAGGGGCGTAGCGCATTATCCACAAGCACACTTTAGGGTGGCCACCAAAACACGTAACAATTTGGTTACGGTTGCTGCCACGCAGGGTTTGTTAGGACACTCGAATCAGTAAGTGCCTTCATAAAGGCAACGAGCGAAGCCTTCTCTGGATCGGTTAACCCAAGCTTCTTTACACGAGGGTCTTTGTTGGGGAACGGAGTGCCCCCATCATTATAATGATCCACAACTTGTTCAAGCGTTGTAAGGAGCCCCTTCTCACTGTCTCCTGTTGCCATATACGGAGGACTAAGGGCCACATTTCGCAGCGTTGGTGTTTTGAATTTTCCTTCGTCTAGAGGATCCTTTGTCACATTATACCTACCACGATCAAAATAGTGGTGGAACAACCCCACATTATGGAAGAGGTCGTCTGTGAGGTCAGGCCCACTATGACAAGAGCTGCACAGTGCCTTGCTGCTGAAGAACAACTGCATGCCTTTACGCTCTAGCGCCGATAAGGCATTGAGATGTCCTTGCAAGAAACGATCGTATCTACTGTTAGCACTTACAATTGTCCGCTCAAACGTGGCAACGGCTTGCATTACGCGTGGCATCGAAACTGAAGTGTCCCCGAAAGCAGCGAGCCATTTTGCGCGATACACATCAGAGCGCAGCAACACAGCAACTGCGAACGTGTCAGCCTGCATCTCTGCCGAATTCAAGAATGCTCCCATCGCCTGCTCTTCAAGTGTAGAAGCTCTGCCATCCCAGAACATCATCTTTCGATACCCTACGTTCACAATCATTGGTGCGTTGCGCAGGCCTCTCGCTCCTTGCACACCCTGGCTTACTTGATTGGGCGCATCAGAAAATGATTGCGCAGCAACGTGGCAGGAAGCGCACGCAATTGTACCTTCATTTGAAAGTCGCTTGTCGTAAAAGAGATGACGCCCTAGATCAACCTTTTCACGCGTGATCACATTATTGGCTGGGTACACCATAGCCGGGAGATGTGCCGGCACCGACGGAAATTGTTCTTCCAACGGCTGCACGGGATCACTGGCGCAGCCAGCGATCAAAACAAAAACGGCAACAATTGGTATGTATCTCACAGCTGAGCAAGATCCTCGAGTTTCGAAATGAATTCTTGAGCTTCGCGACCTTTTAAGCCTGCTGCTTCAAGAATAGAATCTTCGGGCGTACCTGAAATTAACATCGAGCGTATGGCCAGGAGTTCCTTACGAGAGAACCTCTGCGCATGCAGCATGTAGTCTTCAAAGGCTTCATATGCCATCGGGACAGCAGCACGCACTATCTCTGCCATTGCCTGACCGTATACGCGAATCTCATATTGTGCGTGCGCGTCAATGCGCAAGCGCAAAAAATGGAAGAGATTGTGCAGGTTAACCTTCCAATACCATTCAGTGTAATTGGAAACAGGCAGATTGATGCGAGCAATTTCACGAGCCAAGTTGGTACCAAGCAAATCCTGGTATTCCGCATAGAGCGTATCCTGCGTATCAGACATAAGTGTACGAATGCGTTCTGCCTCTTCAGGAGCGAACAAATCATCTGACCTGCCCTGCTTATTCGTAACGCTTTGCGCGCGCACCTGGTCGGGTGCTGGCACGTAGAACTCGTCCTTCATTTCCGAGTATCTGCCAGAATATTCATTCACGTTTGCCGTGCGGTGACGGATCCACTGGCGCGCAACAAAGATTGGGAGCTTAACATGGAACTTAAACTCCACCATCTCAAATGGTGTGGTGTGGATATGGCGCATGAGATAACGTATGAGTCCACGATCTTCGAGCACCTTCTTTGTGCCCGCTCCATATGAAACCCGGGCTGCCTGCACAATGGCAGAGTCGTCCCCCATTACGTCAATGAGACGCACGAATCCTTTATCGAGGCAAGGAAACTCCTTGCCGAGCAATGCTTGTACCTGTTCTGTCATAGGCACAAAGATAGAGTCCCGTGTCCGTAGATTGACGTCAGAAATCAACAGATCAATTCTAGAGGGCACAAATGGGCGGTTTTCGGCTGCTGTGTGGTGCTTTTTTGATGCTGTGTAGCTCAGTCTTTGTGCCTCAGATGTTGGCAGGGGGCGATGGGCCACGCACATTTGAGACTTTTCGTGACACACCCTTAGCCGCCGAGATCGATAGTTCCACGGTTAGACAGGTTAGTAGCCTTGTGTTCGAAGACGGCCTCATAACAATCAGTCTCGATAGCGGCAGGAAGGACAACGTACGGATGAGCGTAGAAATCGTCTTCAAATTGGCACCTCGCGATACGTAAGATTTTTACGGAACGTGCATATTCGGAAGCATACAAAACACACTATGCGTATCATTCTACAACGCGTTTCTTCTGCACATGTTGATGTATGTGGCGTTACGGTAGGCCAGATCGGCAGCGGTTTACTTGCCCTCGTTGGAATCACCCATACAGACACATCAGTACAAACTGCATGGATGTCCGAGAAACTTTTGTCGATCCGTCTCTTCCCCGATACAGAAGGCAAGATGAACCTCTCACTCAACGATATTGGAGGGGGCTTACTAATCGTATCACAGTTTACCTTGTACGCAGACACATCCAAGGGCACTCGCCCGTCATTCATTGACGCCGCGAAACCCGAACATGCAGAGCCCCTTTTCCAAGAGCTCGTGCAGATGGTTCAAGAACGCGCTGCAACCTCATCGTCATCCATCAACATTGCAAAAGGCGTCTTTGGAGCAATGATGGATGTGCATCTCATAAATGATGGGCCGGTGACGATCATACTAGAGACTCGTTGAGCGAAGTTCAGACTACTACAGCGTTACAGTACTCTCGTTGACCGATTCAAGAGCGCGACTCATTGCTGCGAGTGCTTGTGTTGCAAGTGCACCGTCAATAACGCGGTGATCGTAGGTGATGGATAGATAAACCATACTACGAATAACGATAACGTCTTCACCATCGAGTTCGCGAACAACTGGACGTTTTTGGATAGCACCAATGCCAATGATAGCTGTCTGTGGTTGATTGATTACAGGCGTTCCAAACAGCGAGCCAAATGACCCAACGTTTGTAACAGTAATTGTGCCGCCAGAGATATCATCTGGCGTAAGCTTCTTTGAACGTGCGCGCAGTGCAAGGTCATTCATCACACGTCCAACACCAGTGATGTTGAGTGTGTCTGCATTCTTGATCACTGGCACTATCAGATTGCCATCTGGCAACGCCGTTGCCATTCCAAGATGAACACGCTTGTGTTGAATGATGTTCTTTCCATCAACACTTACATTGATTCGTGGGTATGCCTTTACACCCTCACATACAGCCCAACCAAAGAATGGGTTGTATGTAAGCTTAAAGCCTTCACGCTTTTGAAAACTATCTTTATACTTTTCTCGGAGCTTCACAATTCCGGTAACGTCAACTTCTGCTACACTCGTTACATGTGCAGATGTTTGCTTTGAACGCGTCATGTGCTCAGAGATGAGCTGACGCATGCGATCCATCGGAATGATCTCAGATTCGCCACCAGCCATCGGAGCATTTAAAACAAGCGCTAGAGCCGTAGCCGCTGGAGCAGGTGCAATTGCAAGCGCTGCCACATGCCCATTCCCACGCTTGGCTAAAAATGCCTGAACATCAGTTTTTGTCACACGCCCTTCAAGACCAGTTCCTGTGATCGCATCTAGTTCACCAACGCTGATATTCTCGGATGCAGAGATACTTCGTACAAGGGGCGAATAGAATCTCCCACCCGATTGACGAGGCACTGCTCCATGCACAGTGGCTTGCAAAGGCGCTTGCGCAGGTGCTGAAACGGGTGCTGAAACGGGTGCTGAAACGGGTGCTGAAACAGTACCTGAAACAGCTATGCGCGCAACCACTTTCCCAACTTCAACCACATCACCCTCATTTGCGAGTACTGCAGACAATACTCCTGCAGTTGGCGATGGCACCTCGGTGTCGACTTTGTCAGTAGAGATTTCAAGGAGCACTTCGTCTCGCTCAACCTTGTCTCCTAATTTCTTAACCCAACGAAGTACCGTGCCCTCTTGAATTGATTCACCCATCTTTGGCATTACTACTTCAACGTCGCCCGCTCCAGTCAATGGCGCTGGCGCATTCGCTAGCGCAGTCGCTGGCACTGGCACTGGCACTGGCGCAGTCGCTGGCACTGGCGCAGTCGCTGGCACTGAAACCGATTCTCCGTTAAGAACCACAATCACCTTTCCAACTTCAACTACATCGCCTTCGGCGAAGAGAATCTGCGAGATTACGCCGGCCGATGGAGACGGAACTTCCGTGTCCACTTTATCCGTAGAGATCTCAACGATTACTTCATCTCGTTCAACCTTGTCTCCAACTTTTTTGACCCATCGAAGAATCGTTCCTTCTTGGATTGATTCTCCCATCTTTGGCATCACTACTTCAACGCTCATTGCGGTCTTTCTTGCTTAATTATGTTCGTCTTGTAAGACATGCAACTTAACCATTTCGGATGATGTCTCGAAGTGCCTCTTCGAGCTGCGGATGCTTGAATTTGAACGTTGTGCCAGAAAGCCGCGCAGGAACAACGTATTGGCCATGAGCTACAATGTCGGCCTGACGACCTAAAATCAGTCGCAAGATTGGAGTAGGTACCGGAAGCCATGAAGGCCGGTGTAGGACGCTACCCAACGTTTTCGACATTTGGCGCATTGTTACTGCCTCTGGTGCAACAACATTATATGGGCCCGATGCTTCTGCGTTCAGTGCTGCCCAGACATATGCACCAATCACATCCTCAATGTGTATCCATGGGAACCACTGATTTCCTTTTCCAAGTGGACCTCCAAGACCAAGCTTCATAGGTAAAATGAGGCGAGGTAGAGCTCCTTCTTTAGAATCGAGGACAACTCCCACACGCAAACAAACAACACGTGTTACGCTAGAGGCAAGCATGGCTTCGCGCTCCCAGTCTTTCACCACGAGAGCTAAGAAAGTTTGTCCGGCTCCCATAGCTTCATTACTAGGAACCATTGTGTTTCCATAATACCCAACCGCAGAAGTGTTGATGAGCACGGGTGGGTGTTTTGCTGCTTGAATGGCACGTACAATCTTTCGTGTACTCTCAAGCCTACTGTGCAGAACATCATGTCGTACTTGCGCGCTCCACCGCTCCTTACCAACGTGTGTACCCGCAAGGTTAATCACGGCATGTGCGCCGTCTACAAGTGCTGGCAAGGCTTCCCACGGTTGCGTGCTACCATCAGTGCCAGCCGTAGCCGACCGAGAGATGGTAACAACTGTAAAGCCCCGTTTGCGAAGGGCAATCGCAATGTGGCGGCCAAGGAAGCCAGAACCACCAGCGATGATGATATTGCTCATAGGATTCATCCCGAACAAACAAAAAAGCCCGGACGAAAAGTTCGCACGGGCTTCATACTTTTTACTGTAACTGCCTAGCCGAATTAGTCTTGACCAATCACCCAGACTTTAAGGGGTGCAATCACATCTGCGAGAAGCTTTACCTTCACATCAAAGATGCCAAGCGTTTTGATTGGCTCATCAATGGTAATATTCCTGCGGTCAACCTTAAAGCCCCGTAGCTCTAGTTCTTGCGCAATCATCGGTGCAGTTACGGTTCCGAAGAGCCTGCCTTCTTCGCCAACCTGCATCGAGATGGTAATTTGTAGCTCTGCTAATTGCGACGCCACAACCTCGGCTTGCGAACGAGCCTTTGCCATGCGGCCTTCATATTGCTTCTTCTCAGTTTCGAGAGAGCGAATAGCGCCTGGTGATGCAATGTAGGCGAGTTGGTTTGGGATCAGATAGTTGCGCCCGTATCCGGCCTTCACAGCAATGATATCGCCAATGCTGCCCAGTTTCTCAACGTCTTGTCGAAGGATGATTTTCATGATCGTAGCCAGGTTCGGTGTGGATTAAAGGAGCGGCATGCCCGTGCGGGCGGCTTCAGCCATTGCAATAGCACGTATGGCTTGAGCTTCGGCACGCGTCTTGCGAAACTCGCGAAGCTTTGGATCGAGCTGTAGCGAAAGGCAACGAAGTACGCCTTCTTCGAGCAAGAAAAACTTCTCGAGGAGCGGCAATGACTCTGCAGGGGCTTCAAATGCCGTGTACACGTAAAATCCGTTGTACTTCTTCTTGATTGGATAGGCCAGACGACGGCGGCCCATCTTGTTCAATTCGACCAATTGAGCGCCATTCTCTTCGAGAAAGTCGTTAACGCGCTTAATGATCACTTCAATATCTGGATCTTCTAAAGCTGCGTTCAGAATATATGTTGTTTCGTACAGGCGACGAACACTCATGTGGATCTCCTATGGATGCGTAGGGCAGCCGGTGGCGTCCGAACCAACGGCAGGATGGGAAGAAACTCTTGTCAGAGCCGACAAACATACGGCGCCAAATCGGCTTTCCCAAACCTTTCCATAGCGAGCCCCCAATGAGACGCTACCACGTCACATGAGGCAAAGGCTCTCTTCAGGGCTTGCACAGGCAGATTTTCCCGTATCTTCGCAGTCCCACAACGGAGGTTCCGTTTCTGGGTCGCGATCACCTTCTGGGTGAGTTTTTCTAAGTCACACGTTCCCGCTATGTCTGAATTGACCCCCGACCTTACAACTCCGGAAGAAGAACAACCGGAATCAGCACCACTCGTACAAGAAGTACCTGAACGTGTAATCGAAGCAAGCATTGCTGCTGAGCCAGCGCAGGCAGACGCTGCGCCCGCCGCAGTTGAAGCTGCTCCTGCTGCCCCGGAACTCTCTGAAGAAGAGAAGGCCGAGCAGGCTCACAAGCGTGAGGAAGAACGCAAGCGCAAGGAAGAAGAACGCAGATTGCGTGATGAAGCCTATGTAGAGCTCGAGGGCTTTAAGTCTGCTGGCACTGCATTCGATGTTGCAATTGCTGAACGAGTGAAAGGGGGCTTACGTGGAGAGTACAAGACTCTTCGCATTTTCCTTCCTGCATCGCACTTTGGCGTTCGCAAGAATGTACCTGAAGAAGAACTGAACACACTCATTGGTCAAACTGTTCGCGTGAAGGTTCACGAGTTGCAGTCGGACGATACAGGATATAAATCAGCCGTCGTTACACGTCGCGATATTTTGCTCGAAGACTTCTGGACAGGCATTCAAGCTGGCGCTGTTTATGATGGAGTTGTTTCATCAGTTACAACGTTTGGTGCCTTTGTTAATATCGGTGGTATTGAGGGTCTCGTGCACGTATCGCGCCTTTCAAAGACTCGCGTTGAGAATCCTGCCGATGTGGTGAAGAAGGGCGACAAACTAAAAGTGACTGTTGCTGATGTAGATCGTGAAAAGCGCAAGCTGTCATTGTCTCACAAGGAACATGAAGAAGACCCGTGGAAGGGTGTCAATGAAGCCTACCCAGCTGCAAAACGCATCAAAGGAATAATACGACGCATCACTGACTTTGGCGCCTACGTTCAAGTAGCCCCAAAGATTGAAGGTCTACTTCGCATCAGTGAGCTCAGTTGGACGCGCCGAGTAAAGCACCCTACTGAGGTTGTTGCCGTTGGTCAAGAGGTTGAAGTAGAAGTACTATCTGCAAACGAAGAAAAGCATCAGCTCGCACTTGGCTACAAGCAAACACTTGAAAATCCTTGGCTCATGATTACGTCAACGATGCCAATTGGGACCGAGACAACTGGCGTTGTGCAACAAGTAAGCACACAAGGTGCAGTTGTACGTATATCGGACGTGTTTGATGGCTTCATGCCCCGTTCAAAGATCATTGCAGTGGGTCGTGGAGCTGCGACAGCATTGGCCCTAGGAGACACCGTATCATGCGTCATTGTTGATGTGAACGTAGAGAACGCCTCCCTTATCCTTGCGATGAAGGGCGAAGACGGCACAATTGGTGGTCAACAACAAGATGAAGGCCGCTACAATCGAGATCAGCGCAGTGACAACCGTGGTGGCGGACGTGGCGAAGGCCGCGGTGGCGGACGTGGTGAAGGCCGCGAGCATCGCGATCCATCAGTCACAATTCCTACTGTAAGTGGCGTTACGCTCGGAGACATGCTTAAGGATGCTGAAAAGGCCTTCGTTAAGAAGTGATCCAACAACTACACGCAATAACATCGAAGCCGTCGTGATCACTCACGGCGGCTTCTGTATTTTTGGTTCAACATGACGCTACGCCGATTCTACATATCCGCATGCATCTTCGTTCTTACTGTCTACCTACCGTGCGCAGCTCAAGACGACGCCAGTAGCGTGGTACTGCAACCTCGCGTACTTACGCCAGCAGAATTTCTAACGTCAAAGTCAATCGGCGAAAACAGTCGAATTGCGCTGCCAGGACAAGTATCCTCCCGTTCGTCTGCCGAGCAGGACAGCACCTACGCTCAGGCTCTCGCAATGAAGATCCCTTCGTCTACACGCTTTGCGGCTTCACTCATGGAGTCATCCATAGCTCTTCGTTTTCGCGCCGAGCTGCAGCGTCAGCCGTCGATCTGGGAGCAGATCAACAACACCATGAACATCCCGCCCGAAATCCTGAAACCCTCGCCACAAGAAAGAGCGCAATATCAGTTGACCATTGCCAATGCAATGTATGTGCCCGGTGTGCTGCTGTTTCCGATGGGTACGGGAAATGCAATGATAAATCTTGGCGACATTGCACGCGTTTTTGGATTCGGCGAAGACGTAAGCCCCATTATTCGATATGTCGTAGACGAAACCATCGAGGTTGAAATCGTGGTGTATTCAACACAGGCCATGGTTATCAAGACGGTCTTTAGTGGCATTCAAGCGCCGGGCACCTATACGATTACCTGGGATGGCCGCGAACAGAGCGGTAAAACGGCAACAACCGGCGAATACATTGCAGAAGTCAGGCTGGGTGGAGAACGCCTCATGCGAAAGCGCATCACCTGGAAAGGGCGATGAGGCAACACTCTTGCTCGTGTGGCGTCAATCCCTGCACATTCGATTCCATGATATTTGTTGTTGTCGCCTATGCATCGCTCTGCCCAACTTTTCTTCGTTCTTGCCTCGTTGCTATGTTCAACGTGTTTGTGTGCGGCTTACGAGCCAAACGTTGTACTCATCACATTGCGTGCGAACAGCACAGCCCTGCGGCAATGGCAACAAGCCGATCGTAGCGGATCCCTTCCCTTTCTCACAGAGATTCTTGGTCAGCACGCAACCGAGCCGTATGTGCTCAACTCAACGCTTATTGCAGTTGCGCACGCTCATGCACGCAAGAATATCACTTTCAAGCAAAGACCCGCAGACCGTGCGATAGCACGCATTGCTGTGGTCCGCTACAACGCTGATATTGACCCAGCGCTTTTGGCGCGCAAGCTTTCATCACTACCTGATGTTGAAGTTGCAGAGCCCCTTGCTCAACATCACATCGTTGAAATACCAGATGATCCTGATGTTGACCGGCAATACTACCATGACCTCGTCAAATCATTCGAGGCATGGGACAAACTTCCTACCGATAGCACAATCGTAGTTGGGATTGTTGATACAGGTATCGACACTACACACGCCGACCTCCATGCGAATGTTTGGCACAACTCTTTGGAAACGGGGCTTGATGGCAACAATAATGACAAACGATCGAATGGGATTGATGATGACGCTAATGGATTTGTGGATGATTGGTTTGGATGGGATTTTGTTGGTGCCAATGGAACGGCAACCGATAACAGCCCTCTACCTGGACATCTTCATGGAACACACGTTGGCGGCATTGTTGCCGCGGTTGTCAATAACGCTACCGGCGGCGCAGGCGTCGGCAAGAATATTCGAGTGATGGCAGTAAAAGTTGGGCGTGATGATCCTAACTCCATTTCAGTTGGGCGCACATCCGATGGCATCCTCTATGCTGCTTCAATGGGTGCATCAATCATCAATTGTTCGTTTGGTAGTGCATCACCGTCATTGGCAGAGACGGCAGTTATGGAAGAAGCCACTGCTCTTGGTGCGCTTGTTGTTGCAGCTGCCGGGAATGATGGTCTCGATATGGCGTTCTTTCCTGCAGCGTATCCTCAGGTGCTGTCAGTTGCGGCAACAGATGAAATAGATGAAATCGCATTTTTTTCCAATACACACAACACCGTAGATGTCTGCGCGCCCGGCGTGGCGATTTACTCAACAACTCCTAACAACACATATCAATATTTAGACGGCACCTCAATGGCATCGCCTGTTGCAGCAGCCGTTGCAGCGATGGTACGATTGAAGAATCCTACATATACCTCTGCCGAAACCAAGGCAACGGTTATGTCTACATGTGATAATATCGACTCAGCAAATGCCGTGTTTCTTGGTCGGTACGGCATAGGACGCGTCAATGCGCTCTCAGCCGTTTCGGCAACAGATCCCAAATGGGTTACTGTTTCGCGTGCAACGTTTGTTGACAGCGACGGAGATTCATTCTTTGAGCCGGGAGACAGACTACGTCTTACGCTTGAACTTCGAAACGAACTTGCTGCGCTAGGAAATGCATACATTAAAATTACAAACGCACCCGCAGCATTTGCCTCTTCACTTATCAACGACTCTATTGTTGTCGGTCAAATGGCGCGAGGTGAGATTCGTACACTCAGCGAGGAAATCAACATTGATCTGCCACTCGAATTGCCGTTCAACGGCGAGGTGCGGCTGTTGGTTCAGATTTTTGACAGCTCTCGATTTGTTAGCCGCGGGATTGTAGCTGCCATTGTAAACACAACATTTCGAACACTCGCCGTCAACGACGTTACAACCACCGTGAACTCTGTGGGCAACGTTGGCTTCAATGATTATCCTTCAAACGTGCAAGGAGTTGGGCTCACATATAAGGGTGGACCAAATCTACTTTTTGAGGGGGCTCTGATGATTGGCGTTCAACCTCTCAATCTTCCGAATGTTGCTCGCAACGCTACATCCGATTCCAAGGACACGTTATTTCATGCAATACGCGTAACTGAGATTCGCACAGATAGCGTGCCATCAGGCGCGCGAGTTACAACATCCTTCTCCGATATCTTTGACCCCTTTTCTATTGGTATAGATGTAACAGAGAACACATATGCTCTCACTGCTGATTCAGTTCGAAACACAATTATTGTTTCTTTAGACATCTACAATCGTGTTGATACGACTATTCGCGATCTCTATGTCTCTCAATTCTACGATTTTGATATTGGCCCCTCAGGTGCAAGCAATGGATGTGCTTGGATGCCAAAGGAAGGTCTAGGGCTCTTTCAGAATACTGTGCAACCAGAACTTCCACTCGTTGGAATCGCAATGATTTCTCCCATTGCGTTAAATTTTTATGCGTTAGATAATGACGGCGATGTATTGTCACCAAGTATCTATGATAATTTTTTGCGCGCCGAAAAATGGCTTACAATGTCTAACGGAATTGGACGGAGAAATTCTCGCGTTACAGATGCTTCTGCTGTGATCGGAGCAGGACCTTTTTCACTTGCTCCCGGTGAGCGCCAACAGGTTTGCTTTGTAGTAGCTGCAGGCGAATCATATGCTTTGCTGACGAAGGGAGTCAACTCTGCGCGTGGAGCAGCTCGGGATATGGGACTCAATGCCATTCTATATTCAGAACTCCCCTCCGAAGACAAGGTCATTTACCTAGAGGGCTCACCGCTTATAACATCGGGCACTCATAATATCAAGTTCATAGTTGGCTCAAAAACTGCCGTCTACATCACCATGATAGATATTCTTGGCAGCACCATCGCAACAGTTCTTGATGACCGAGAGGTATTTGCGGGTACGCATACACGAACAATATCTATTCCGAACGTGGCCCAAGGGACCTACTTCCTGCGCATGACCACATATGCTTCGTCTACTCTGTTTGCTTTTGGCATGATTAACTAAGATGCTTTTTTGTGAGTACACCAACAGCTTCTACGTGAAACGTTTGTGGGAACATGTCTACTGGCGTTATTGATTCAACGGAATACATTTCTGCAAGCATTGCACAGTCTCGCGCCATCGTTGCCGGGTTGCAGCTCACGTAGACAATCCGATCTGCACAAACCGCTAACAAATGACTGACAACTTGTTCATGCATACCATTGCGTGGCGGATCAATAATGACCACATCTGGTTTGGGAAGACCCGCCAAAACGGCCTGCGCTGAGAGGTGATGTAGATCCACCGCGTGGAACTCAACATTTGTTATTCCATTACGTTCTGCATTCGCCTTTGCATCTGCAATCGACCCAGCAGACAATTCCGCGCCTACAACGAGACGCGCCAATTTAGCGGCCGGGAGCGTTAGCGTTCCTGTGCCACAATACAAATCCCATACAACGTCGTTTTCGCCAATGCGAGCCCCTTGCATAGCCTCATTTACAAGTGCAGGAAGATGATGGGTATTTGTTTGGAAAAATGAGAACGGAGAGATGCGATATGTGATGCCGTGTGAAATCTCATCGAGGTAACCAGGGCCGATGCACTGCTGTATCTCGCCCACTGCTACTGGTGAATGAGAATCTGCAACAGCGTGGATCATCGATGAACCTTCAGGCAAGGTGCTATGCAACGAAAGCCACTCATCGATACATGCTGTATGCTTTTTCTCTGTAGGCGTTGTTGTAATGAGCACCGACATGACAGTACCCATAGCTGCACTGGTGCGTACTACGAGATGACGCGCAAAGCCACTATGCAACCGTTGATGATAGGCCGTAATGCCATGTTGCTTCACACAAGCGTGCGTGTGTGCCAACACAACATTTCCAACATCCGATTGGAGGAGACAATGATCTACATTGCGCACCTTGTCGAAGCGCCCTGGAACGTGAAGTCCAAGCGCAAAACTTGTGTCAAACTCAACTCCACTTTCTATCTCATCTCTTGTGAGCCACTGGGATCCTCCAAATGAGAACTCCATTTTGTTGCGATAGTTGTATGCAAGTGGTGATACAAGTGTTGGGTTTACCTGACCAACCGGAATTTGTGCCAATCGTTCAAACGCATCAATTACATGCTGCCTCTTCCACGTAGCCTGATCGGCATAGATCAAGTGTTGCCATTTACATCCACCACATGTGCCGAAATGTGGGCACGGGGCTTTTACTCGCGAAGGAGATGCAATAAGGATCTCAATTGCTTCGGCCTGTTTGAACTTCTTCTTGGAACCCGTAATTCTAGCTCGTACAGTTTCTCCTGGAAGCGCCCCTGCAACAAAGTGTACAAGGTTGTCTATTCGGCCAACCGATACACCCTCAAATCCAATTGAATCTACACTGATCTCTATCTCTTCTACCGGTCTATGGTTGCGCATGCCCTACCGTTGGTATGTTTGAACGCACAAAGTTAACGGTCATATCCCTCACTTGGACTTTTTACCATGATCGACATCCGCCTCTATCAGAATAACACGATGGAGATCGTGCCCCTTGAGGGCCTCGTGCAGCTCGGTCCGGAGCAGATTAGCGAAGGAAGTATGATATGGGTAGACATGGAAAACCCTACACAAGAAGAAGAGCAAGCAGTGCTGTTGAGGTGGTTTCCGGTCCACGAACTTGTGCTATCAGACATGAAGAAGGCCATTGCATCAGCAGGCGATGATGATAGCTTTCACCACCCCAAAGTTGACGATTTTGGTTCATACCTGTATGTGATCATGCATGCCTTAGTTGAACCTGAACCAAAGGCTACCGATGCTACTTCATATCTGCGAGGCATAACTGAGGCACAGCTCAATATCCTCATTTCAAATAATATCCTCATCACGCATCACGCTGGGCGAATAGATGGCACCAGAGCATTACGTGATTCCTGTTCGCGCAATTGCCATATCATGCAGCGCGGGCCTGACTACATGCTGCACCTTTTGCTCGATGACCTGGTTGATGGCTACGTTCCATTAGTCTCAGTCTTTGAGGAGAGAGTTGAAGAACTCGAGCACCTTGTATTCAAGTCTCCGGGGAACCTCACACTCATGCGCATCTTAGAAATGAAGCGTCTGTTGCAAAAGGTGAGACGAGATGTTGTTTACCAACGAGAGATCGTCAATCGGCTAGCACGTGGCGAGTTTGCGCTTATTTCGCCTACTGAGTCCATGTATTACCGTAATGTCTATGACCATCTCGTGCGAATCTCTGACCAAGTAGACACGTGTAGAGAACTTGTCTTGTCGATCATGGATGCGTATTTCTCTGTGAACTCTGCAAATCTGAATACGGTGATGAAGGTTCTGACGGTAATCAGTACAATCTTTCTCCCAATTACATTCATCACTAGTTTCTACGGAATGAATTTTGAGTTTATGTCTGAGCTGCACACACCTTGGGGATATCCTGCTGTAATTAGTCTTATTATTATTGTAGCGGCTATTATGTTCATAAGCTTCCGACGAAGAGGTTGGCTTGAATAATTTGTCGTGTCGCTCTCTGCTATTGTTTCTTCTAGGTTTTAGTCTGTCTCCGTTACAGACAGCCACTGCGCAAGAGCCTGTTGAGATTACAATGGTCCGCGCAACACCAACACTGACTGGCACAGACGTGCGCATTCGTGGGACTCGAACAATCACCACATTTCAGCGTCTTGAACGCACCAAAGAAGGCTTCATACTTCGTATGCCGCAAGCTCTCCTTGGTATTGCTGCGCTTGATAGCACGGTTACCAAGAGCCCCTTATCATGCAAGGTGGAAAGGATTCGAGACATCCTCGTGTTACGATTTATGTGCTCGCCGTCAGATAGTGTGATTGTTGCCAGAGATGGCCAACGAGATCTTGTATGCTCCATTCGCACAACGAATACAACGAGCGAAAAGTCGGAAAAGAAAACTGATGACAAATGGTTGCTCGATGTGATTGTCATTGACGCTGGTCACGGCGGCCAAGATGTTGGCGCCGAGGGTGTGAACGGGACGTATGAAAAGGATGTCACTCTCTCCATAGCAAAACGCTTGCGCGACTTTATACGGGAAGACTTTCCCAGCACAAAGGTTGTGATGACGAGAGACGCCGACGTTTTTATTGAACTCTATAAGCGGACACAGATTGCAAATGAGGCCGGGGGCAAGCTCTTCGTGAGCATCCATTGCAACAGCATGCCGCTGAAGCCACATCCAGCTCATGGCTGCGAGACCTATATATTGCGTCCAGGCCGCAATGATGATGCTGCCCGCGTTGCTGCTCTAGAGAACGCATCTGTCAAGTTTGAGAAGTCAACGTCGAGGTATCAAGGCATGACGGCAGATCAAATCATCATTGCAACAATGGCGCAGAGAAGTTTTGTTCGTCTCAGTGAAACGTTTGCTTCAACTATCCAGCGCGAAGTGACTGCCGAAACACCACTAACGAACCGGGGAGTGAGTCAGGCTGGATTCTACGTGCTCGTTGGCGCTTCAATGCCGAATGTACTGGTGGAGACTGGCTTTTTATCAAACGTGGCCGATGCGGAGTATCTTGCTTCCACAAAGGGACAAAAATCACTTGCTCGCTCATTGGCGAATGCTATTAAGCTGTATGCCTCCGCATATCAACGATCGATGTCACACTGAACACAATGTATTTACGTCAAACGGCCATCGTGTCACAACCAAGCGATTATACAGTTCGACAACTCGTGAAGAAGATCTTTCCATTCGTGAAACCGTTTTGGAAACTCATTGTCTTCTCCACTATTGCCAACTTGCTCTTCTCAGGTGCGAATGCACTTGTACTTGCCATTGTAGAGCCCGTGTTTCGCACGCTCTTTGATGGCACAACACCAACGATTGCTGCCAATCCGATAGTTTCAGCAGGTCTAAAGGCTCAGTTTGACGGAGTTGTTTCGTCAATCATCGTTGCACAAGACTACTACGACTCCATTCGTAACATTAGCATTGTGATCTTCGTGCTCTTTGTGATACGCGGAATGATGAAGTACCTTGGTAACATCATTTCTACGCGCCTCGAAGAGGGCATTATGAAGAGAATTAGAGACACACTCTTCACGCACGTCACGGAACAATCAATCGACTTCTTCTCTCGACGCAAGTCGGGAGATATTATATCGCTTCTTACCAATGATGTGGGCGTACTCAACCATGCAACGGTAAACTCAGTTACAACGCTTTGGCGCGAAGCTTCAACACTTGTCATCTTTGTTGTTCTGCTGCTGCTGATAAGTGTCAAGCTCACGGTAATATCTGTAGGCATTGCGCTTGCCGGCATGATTCTTATCCGATCCTTCACTCGCATGCTTCGCACGTATGGTAGCCGTCTACAGGCGGCGCAGGCAGACTACACGTCAACGCTGCAAGAGACCATCCTTGGCATTCGCGTTGTAAAGGGCATGGGCGTTGAGCCACACGTTGTAAAACGATTCACGAGTCAGACAGCTTCTTATGTGCAGCGCGCACTTCGCAATACACGCGTTATGGGGCTTATCCCCGTGGTCAATGATTCATTTGGCATACTTGCACTCGTCTGTGTCTTCTATGTTGGCGGAGTTGAGCGAGCCAATGGCGCAATTACTCCATCCAACCTTGTGACGTTCTTGTTTGTCCTGTTTGGTTTAATGCAACCTATTGGGGTGATTGCAAACACTCTTGCACAGATGCAGCGCGGCATTGCCGCAGGTGCAAACGTTGCTGTTGTGCTTGACGAACAGCCACTGATCATATCTGGCGAACGCAGTGTTGAGCCCCTTGCCCCACAGATTTCAATGCGTAACGTTAGCTTTACCTACGGAGCACACGATGTGTTGTCAGACGTGTCATTTACGATACACAAAGGAGAGACCGTTGCGCTTGTTGGATCATCAGGCAGTGGCAAGTCTACGATTCTTGACCTTCTTTTGCGTTTCTACGATCCACAATCTGGACATATTGAGCTAGATGGTGTTGATGTTCGAACATTGGATCTACAATCGTACCGACATCTTTTTGGTGTTGTTTCTCAAGAGACAATTCTCTTTAACGATTCCGTTAGCAACAATATTAGTCTTGGCGATGAAAATGCAGACGAGGCACGAGTTAAGCGCGTTGCCACAATTGCCCATGCGCACGAGTTTATCTCATCAATGAAGAGCGGCTATGAGACTGAGGTCGGAGATCGTGGGATGCGCTTATCGGGTGGACAACGCCAGCGTATCGCTATTGCTCGTGCACTTTACCGAGAACCACAGATTCTCCTGTTTGATGAAGCTACCTCTGCACTTGACACTGAATCTGAACGTATGGTTCAGGAAGCAATTGATGATGTGTTGACCAATAGAACTGCGGTGATTGTTGCTCACAGGCTTTCAACAATCGTCAATGCTGATCGCATTATTGTCTTTGACAAAGGGAAAATTGCTGAAGAAGGCACACATGCCCAGCTTCTTGCGCACGGCGGAGTCTATGCTCGTCTTCATTCACTCCAGTTTGCAAGCGCTACGTAACAGCTACTCACTCACGACGCAAGTCTATGGCACGATGTAGATGGCGCGCGGTGAAAAGCTGATGATAAGAATGGCTATTGCGATCCAGCCCACGATGCGGCGTCCGCTGGACAACTCAGTGGTATCGGCAATCTCCGGGTGATCTGTCTTAATCACGAAACGAACAATGATCATCCAGAATATCCACAGCTCTCCCATCTGATAGAGCCACGGTGCTCTATCAATAGCACGACCCAAGAGAGGATCGAAAGAGTTCTGCATCCACATTATCCACGTATCTGCATACGAGTCCGCTAGCAGGACGTGCACGAGATTCAACATCGAGAGAATCGCAAAGAAGAAGAGGATCCACCACAGTCCACGAGCAATTGCGTGTTGCTTCTTACCAAGCAGTGCATACAAGACATGCCCGCCGTCGAGTTGTCCAAACGGCAACATATTGAGTGCCGTAACAAACAGCCCAAACCAGCCCACACATAAGAATGGATAGTGATACATTTCATTCATGGGTGGGAGCGTAACCCACCCAGAGAATGCCCAACGCAGTCCGCTAAAGAGCAGTGTATCGCCAAACGTCATGCCATTTGTTGGAATCTCCGTCATCGCTGCATAGTTGGGATGCATGGCATAAAGAAACTCAGGTCCGGGCAGAGTTACGATTCCAACGATAAGAATTACGAGACAAACAACAAACCCAGCTAGAGGTCCAGATACACCAATATCAAAAAGTACATTGCGTGTTTGCAGAGGCGACTTTGTACGAATCACTGCGCCAAAAGTGCCAAAAGGCATAAACGTTGATGGCACTGGTATGAAGTATGGCAGCGTTGCGTCTACACCATGCCATCGTGCTGCAAAGTAGTGCCCAAACTCATGCGAAGCCAGAAACAACATCACGAGTATAGCATAGGTCAGACCAAATGTCCAATTCTCTATGACGAATGGATCCTTCATCAACCACTGAGCACCGGCCATCATACACGTTACGAACGTAGCAACGAATAACCCTGAATGTACCGCGATCTGCCTAAGCCCAATCCCTGTGTTCGCCACTGGCTATTCTCCACTTTCAGCGGTGTTTGACGCACTCTTTTCGGGACGCATTTGTGGGAAGAAGAGTACGTCTCTAATAGAGTCGTTATTCGTGAGCAACATCACCAAGCGATCAATACCTACGCCAAGACCCGCAGTTGGTGGCAGGCCAACTTCAATTGCATGCAAGAAATCTTCATCCACAACCATGGCTTCATCATCACCGTCGGCACGTATTTGCGCTTGATCTTCTAGCCTCGCACGTTGATCCAGCGGGTCATTTAATTCAGAAAAAGCATTAGCTATTTCTTTGCCCATAACGAAGAGCTCAAAGCGTTCTACGAGCCCCTTTTCAATTCGGTGTGCCTTGGCAAGTGGCGACATCTCAACCGGATAGTCCATTACAAATGTTGGCTGAATCAAATGCGGCTGCACAAGCACGCTGAATATCTCGTCAAGAATTTTCATTGCGCTTGCCGTTGAATCCACACCAACGTTAAGCTCTCGCGCAGTTGCAAGCAATTGTTCGCGTGATAAACCCCGCAAATTTTTTCCAGTATGCTCATCAAACAAATCAAACATACGCGCGCGCGCGAACGGTAGCGCAAATGAGAGTGCAGTACCTTGGTATTCCACCTCCACGCTAGAACAGACCTCTGTTACAATTGAATGCAGCATCTCTTCGGTCATCTCCATCATCCAGATGTAGTCCTTGTACGCTACATAGATCTCCATTGCCGTGTATTCTGGATTATGAGTCTTATCCATTCCCTCATTGCGGAAGTTCTTGGAGATCTCGTACACACCTTCAAAGCCACCAACGATCAGACGCTTTAGATACAACTCGTCTGCAATTCGCAAATAGAGCTCAACATCCAATGCGTTATGATGCGTTACAAAGGGGCGTGCCGTGGCGCCACCATAGATCGGTTGTAAGATTGGTGTTTCAACTTCTAGCCAGCCACGGTCATCGAAGAACCGACGCATGGATGAAATGATGCGGGCTCGCTTGATAAAGGTGTCCTTTATCTGCGGGTTTGCGATCAGATCAAGGTAGCGCCTGCGATAACGTTGCTCCTTATCAGCAATGGCATCATACCTCACAACGGTTCCATCTTCCGCCACTTCTTCCTTACCCACTGGGATTGGCGTGATACATTTGGTCAGGAGCGTAAGCGTGCGTGCGTGCAGACTAATCTCACCCATGCGGGTGCGGAACACAAAGCCTTCAACGCCAATGATATCACCAATGTCGAAAAGACGGAAGTTCTCATACACATCACCGAGATCGTCTTTCTTGAGGTAGATCTGGATTCGCCCCGTTACATCCTGTATGTGACAGAATGTTGCCTTACCCATCTTACGCATAGCCATGATTCGTCCGGCCACGGACACCGAGGCTAACACATCTGGGCTTTCATCAGAAAACGTGGACAGAATGTGCTGCGCATGATGTGTGCGATCAAAAGACGCTGGGAACGGCTCTATACCAAGGGTGCGGAGTTCGTGAAGTTCTTCGATGCGGTGCAATTCTTGGTCGTTACGCGAAACAGAAGACATGGAAGATAGATCCTTGCGTGATAGCTGTTATAAACAGCAAAGATAACCTAACGTGGAGTTTCATGAACGTTCTCTATTCTGCACCATAGTGGTAAAAAGAGAAACAGGTAGGACCGATGAAGAACTGCGTGCGGAGGTCAAAGAAGAAGATGGAACGGCAAATGCACCAACGCCTAACGTTATCTGTTCTGTGATTTTCGCTGGGATCTCGCCTCGAACAAGACGATGCCAGCAGCAACCGACGCATTGAGTGAGGCTACGTTACCCATCATTGGGATTTCCACGAGCACATCGCATACGGCCTGCACACTGGGGTGTAGGCCCTCCCCTTCGTTGCCGATGACAATCACAATAGGTCCGGCATAGATGTCATCTGTGTACACGGCAGTAGCTGGTACCGAGGTGCCTATGATGCGCCATCCCAGAGACTTGCAATACTTCAACGCCTCAGATACACGCGCCACCTTGGCAACCGGCAGATGTTCAAGGGCACCAGCTGAGGCCTTTACTGCAACAGGTGTTACTGGTGCACTAAATTTAATTGGAAGAATCATCCCAAACGCACCGGAACCTTCAACGCTACGTGCAATGGCTCCAAGATTGTGTGGGTCTGTTATACCATCGAGCACAACAACAATAGGATCTGCAGACGTCTCGCGAGCCACCTTCAAAAGTGTTTCGAGCGTCACAGGATCTTTAACTGGTCTAATTGCTATTACACCCTGAGCATCATTCGGAGCAAGACCAAGCTGCTTTTCGAGCACCTGAAACTTTCTGCGGTCCATGATGCTACATTGCACACCGGCTCGTGATGCGGCCGCTCTGATCTGTGCAATGGGACCTGCATCATCGTTTCCAAAGGCAAGAAAGATTTTTTCTACAGGAGTTTGTGCATCAATGGCCTCAACGATTGCGCGACGTCCTACGATGTATCGTTCTGAATCAATTTCTGATGAGCTCACTTCATGCCTTCCAATATTTCGGCTAATGTAGAACCTAAGAATGCGACATCGGCAAATGAGGTATAGAGCGGAGCAGGCGCTAGGCGAATCACGTTTGGAGTTCTCCAATCCACAACGATTCCGCGAGCGATGAGCGCTTCGTAAACTTCTTTACCATTTCGCTCAAAAAGTATGCTGAGTTGGGCGCCACGGTCAGAACGTGTTGCAGGGGTAATAATCCGTATCCACGAGCGCGTGCCAATCGCATTCGATATCACCTGTTCAGCAAACCCCGTAAGCTCATCGCGCTTGGCACCAATGCGATCCAACCCGGCCTCCATGAATGTCTCTAGAGAAGCACGCAATACCGCCATTTGCAAAACCTGGGCATTTGAGAGCTGCCAACCATCTGCGCCAAATGTTGGCTCAAACTGATGCTCCATGGCAAAACGAGTTGTTTCGTTGTTCCCCCACCATCCTGCGAGACGGGGTAGATCTGCATTGTCAGCATATCGCTCGTGTACAAAAAGTCCGCCAACGGCTCCTGGTCCACCGTTTAAGTATTTGTATGAGCACCATACTGCAAAGTCCACATCCCATTCGTGCAGAGAAAGCTCAACGTTGCCTATTGCATGGGCAAGATCGAATCCTACCATTGCACCAACATTATGAGCTGCCTTCGCAATCTCAGCCATATCAAAGCGTTGTCCGCTAAAAAAATGTACACCACTAAAGAGCACAAGAGCCACACTTGAACCATGTTCATTCACTGCATCAACGATCTGCTGTGTAGAGAGTGAATCAGCCCCTGTGAGCGGCTGAATTTCAATCATACTTTCAGTTGGATCAAAGCCATGAAGCCGAACTTGACTTTCTACAGCATACCGATCTGAAGGAAACTCATTGCCGGCCATGATGATTCTATACCTTTCCTCCGTTGGACGATAGAATGACGTCATCATGAGATGCAGGTTCACTGTTAGCGTATTGGTAGCCACAACTTCATGTGTTTTTGCTCCCACAAGCATAGCAAGGGGCTCTGCGAACCAACGATGGTATGAAAACCATGGGCGTCGAGAGCTAAAATGACCTGCTACGCCAAGCGTACGCCAGTCCTCTAATTCTTCAGCAACATATTGACTTGCCTTTTTTGGCTGAAGGCCAAGTGAGTTCCCACAAAAGTATTTCGTGTCCTTCCCGTCATGTTGCGGGAAGTGAAAGTGGGATCGAAACGATGCCAAAACATCGTGTTCGTCAAGGCGTGCAGCCACATCGGGCATGCTTTCCCTTGTCATGTCAGTAACATTCATGTAAAACTCTTGTCTTTGCTTTCTGTGACTTTCTTGTGTGTCGCTATCAATCAAGGTGCTAATTTGCGGTTTCTTTTACCAATGGAGCTCTGCATGCATCGATCACACGTCTGGAACTTCGCCCTTATTGCGACAGTGTCACTCGTGTTGTCTAGCTGCAAAGCCTTCAACTACCTCGACCGCAGTCGCACGATGTCCATGCCTTGTCTTACGAAGAACGAGCCCTGGATGAAGGCCACCACGTCGATCTTTGATCAAAACGGCTACACGATCATTGAGCGTAATGATGCAGAAGGCGTGATAGTAGCCCAAGATTCCATCAGTGATGTAGAATATCGCTACACGGGGCTCGTGCGAACGTGGCGAGTACAACACACGGCAGACTCGGTCTTTGTTGATGTGTACTCTGTTTCTACCCGCATGGATGGAAGCGATGTAACGATGACATGGGATAAAAAATGGTCTGGCGAACAGGTTAAGGCCTGGATGCGCCCCATCATCACCTCCATCGAATCAGCATGCGGTTTGGGAAGCCCGCTCACGCCAACCGGCCGCTAGATACGTTCGTAACCCCTTATTATCTCAAACAGTTCCATTCGGGACGTCAATCTCCATCATCATCATTGCTGATGCTATGGTTTTACCTTGAGCGTCGAGCTTGAGGGAGACTGTTCCGCCCCCTCCCAAGGTGTTGTGCAGGACAAAATTTATAGCCCAAAGGTTGGGCATTTCGAACCGCTCAACAGGACCAAGGCAGACACCTTCAAAGTAGGTTTTCACGCGTTCGGTAGTTAAAACGTCGCGGATAATCGGATACCACTCTTCTTTGAACGCAATAACGCCGCAATTTGCCGCGTCTCCTTTGTCGCCACTACGAGCGTGGGCTATCTGAGCTAGGGTGATTTTCATCCCACAAAATACGGTAACTTTGTTGCCCACAAGGACACAAGGCCTGTTCGATGCCAGGAGTACTCATGAATCGCATAATGTTTAAGTCCAAAATCCACCGCGCCCGAATTACGCAGGCAGACCTCTATTATGAAGGCAGCCTGACGATTGATCAGGATCTCATGGATGCAGCCGATATTTTGGCCTATGAGCAGGTATCAGTGGTAAACATCAACAACGGTGAACGTTTTGAGACCTATGTGATTCCTGGAGCCCGTGGGGGTAGAGAAATTTGCCTGAATGGTGCCGCTGCTCGCAAGGGACAGGTAGATGATGAGATCATCATTATCAGCTATACGATGTTGCCCGACGCTGAAGCCCGTGCCTATCAGCCAACCGTGGTTCTTGTAGATAAGAACAATGACCCCGTTTCGGTCTCCTCCAGCGTTGTAGCGTACACGCAAATGCCAGGGCATAATTAACGGATGAGTCAACAGCGCAAACTCGCCGTGGCTATCCTTGCGGCTGGACAAGGCAAACGTATGGGCAATCCCAACATCGCAAAGGTGCTCGCACCTCTGTGTGGGAAGCCCCTTCTTGGATACGTCCTTGAACAGTCCTCGGAGCTGCATCCAACTGCCATCGTGGTCATTATCGGGCATCAACGTGATGCCGTTAACACATACGTTAGAAGCATTGCACCCAATGCAGAGTGTGTAGTTCAAGACAAGCAACTCGGCACAGGGCATGCCGTACAGCAAACTGCGCCGGTACTGGCCAATCAAGATGTTGATGTTATCATTCTTAGTGGCGACGTGCCGTTGCTTTCTACTACAACTCTTCTTGCATTGGTGAACCGGCATCAGACATCAGGAGCAGTTGCAACGGTACTATCTGCGCAAGTACCCAACCCCGCAGGTTATGGCCGTGTTGTACGCGATGAACATGGAGTATTGCTTCGCATCGTTGAGCACAAGGATGCAACAGAAAATGAGCTTTTCATCAGTGAGATTAATTCAGGTATATATGTTGTTCAGAGCACTCATCTCTTTGCAGCGCTTGATCGAGTTGAAAACGGTAACGTGCAAGGCGAGTTCTACCTCACGGACATCATCGGAATTCTACAACATGACGGCCTGCTCGTTGACGCATGGTGCGGCCCAGTGTGGGAAGAACTTCACGGCATCAATACAACAGATGATCTTGTGCGCGCAACGCAAATTCTTGAAGAACGGAGCTTGGCATGATAAACGCTGTGGACCACATCGGCATTGCTGTGGCAGACCTTGAAGAGAGTATGGGGCTCTACAAAACAATTTTTGGCGTCACGGAATTTCATCGGGAGAAGGTTGAAGAACAAGGTGTAGACATCGCCTCTTTCACTCTCAATGGCGTCCGCATAGAGCTCACAGCATCTTTGAATGAGGATTCTCCTATTGCGTCCTTCATTGCAAAGCGTGGCGAAGGGATTCACCACATTGCGTTTCGCACAGATACTCTTACAGACGATCTACAGCGGCTGGCATCAAATGATATTCGACTCATTAACAGCGAACCACAGTTAGGCGCGCACGATATGCTCATCTCCTTCCTGCATCCAAAGTCAACTGGTGGTGTGTTGATGGAACTCTGTTCAGAGAAACAGTAATGGCAATTCTTACTCTTGTTAGACATGGTGAATCTCAGTGGAATCTTGAAAATCGATTCACTGGTTGGGTTGACGTAGACCTCACTCCCAAAGGTGAACAAGAAGCGGTTGCTGTAGGCAAACTCCTGAAGGACGTGCCTGTAGATGTTCTTTTTACATCGGTACTCAAACGTGCAATCCGTACGGCAGACATAGCGCTTGCCGAAGCTCATATCACAGACCTACCAACGCACAGAGATAAGGCGCTAAACGAACGACATTATGGCGATCTACAGGGCCTAAACAAGACAGAAACAACTGACATATATGGTAGCGATCAAGTTCTTTCGTGGCGTAGATCATATGATATTCCTCCGCCAAACGGAGAATCTCTCATGGACACTCAAGCCCGTGTAGCCCCCTACTATGAAGACCAGATTGTACCGCTTTTACAATCAGGGAAAAACGTATTGGTTGTGGCACATGGAAACTCGCTTCGTGCACTTGTTATGTTCGTAGAACATCTTACACCTGAACAGATTCTTAAGACAGAGATTGCTACGGGCGTTCCCATCACCTATGAACTTGACAAGGATCTACACGTTGTTAGCAAGACCATTCTCGATCCAAAAACTGCATAGTCTCTTTGCGGTAGCAATTGGCTTTTTCTTTGCATTCACTCCAAGCCTAGCGCAGCAACAATCTCCAGTATTGCGTGCGATGAAGGCAGAGCTTGATCGCACCATGACGAAGCTGAAGGACAAGCCTACACCGCCATACTTTCTATCGTATGCTGTAACGGAGGTTACGTCTACCGTTATTGCAGCGTCGATGGGATCGCTTGACCTAGACGTTACGTCAAAGCGCCGCATCCTTGATGTTGATCTACGTGTGGGGTCCTATGCGCTTGACAATACACGGAGTATTCGGGGCGTTGCGTTTGAAATGGGAAGGGGCACTCGTGGCGTTGAAATGCCAATGGGTGATGATGAACGCGCCTTGCGCAGTGTTATTTGGTCGGCCACCGACAAAGCCTTTCGCTCGGCAGAAGAACGATACGGAAAGGTTTTAACAAACCTTCAGGTAAAGGTTCGCGAAGAAGACACTTCATCCGATCTTTCACATGAGCGCGCCTATGTGTCTATCAAACAGCCTGTGCCGATTGAGTTTGACACCGCCATGTGGAGAGATCGCGTTCGGTCATTGAGTGCAATGTGTGCTGGACACGAGCACATACTTACTGGAAGAGTTTCTTTTCAGGCTGACCGACTCGTGAAGTACGTTGTGAATTCAGAAGGCACAATGATTCAGTCATCTGAGCCAATCGTAAAGATGTTTGTTATCGTCAAGAGTAAGGCAGTAGATGGCATGAGTCTGCCGATGTATGAAAGTTATTCTGCATACGCTGTTGATAGGTTGCCATCAAAAAAACAAATGGAAGCAGAGGTGCGACGACTCCTTGATCTGGCGCAGCGCCTGCGCACAGCACCATTACTTGAAACATACACTGGTCCCGCGATTCTCTCTGGTCGCAGCGCTGGCGTATTCTTTCACGAGATATTTGGTCACCGTGTTGAAGGCCATCGTCAGAAGGATGTTAACTCAAGCCAAACGTTCAAGCCATTCCTGAACAAGAAGATCCTACCTTCGTTTATCAATGTGATCTTTGATCCTACATTGAGGTCGCTTCGCGGAAATGATATCGTAGGTGCGTATGAGTTTGACGATGATGGCATGCCCGGTCAGCGTGTAGTTGCCGTTGATAGCGGAATTTTCAGGAACTTCCTCATGTCTCGCGCGCCCATCGAAAACTTCTCTACTTCCAACGGGCATGGACGTAGGCAAGCCGGATTCAAGACCGTGTCTCGTCAATCAAACCTCATAGTGGAAGCGTCGCAGGCTGTTCCGTATGACACGCTGGTCGCAATGCTTCGGCGTGAGAGCCTCAAACAGAACAAGGAGTTTGGACTCTTATTCGAAGACATTCAAGGGGGCTTCACATTTACTGGCCGCACAGTGCCCAATGCTTTTAACGTGCAGCCTTTGGTTGTGTATAAGGTTTTTGCTGACGGACGTCCGAATGAACTTGTGCGAGGTGTAGACCTTATTGGTACACCCCTTACAACGTTTAACAACATAGTAACTGCAGCGGACGACCTGGGAATTTTCAATGGTGTATGCGGTGCAGAGTCGGGTGGCGTGCCCGTAAGTGCAAGCTCCCCAAGTCTCCTTGTCTCTACTATTGAGGTGCAGAAAAAGCAGAAGTCACAAGCAAAGCCACCACTGCTGAGCGATCCCTCACTATTAAACATTGAAGGTCGCCCATGAAAACGATCCTAACGATCATGTTGTTGTCTATTTCTTCACTCACGGCCTATGGTCAAGAGTTAAATGAAGAAATGATTCTTTCAGCGATGGATGCCGAGCAACAGCGATCGATTCGGAATCTAAAGCTGGGTGATCTTGCACGGCCGTATCACATTGAATATTTCCTGCAAATCCGTCGGTCGGCCAGCGTGCATTCTGTGCTGGGCACCGTAGAAGACATGGACTCTGGCACAACGGCAGCATTAACCGTGCGAGTGCGCGTAGGGGGTTCCAAGTTTGACAACACGAACTTCTTTGACGTGAGTCTTGGATTTTTTGGATCAAGTGATGATGAAGAAGGCTTCAAGAATCGCAGAATTCCATTCGAGATTACCGAAGCTGGTCTTCGACGCGAACTCTGGCTTGCCACCGATGCATGTTTCAAGCAGGCCGTAGAAGTATACGCAAAGAAGGAATCTGCATTAAAGAATCGTACGCAGACAGACACAACGTGGGATTACATACTATTGCCAGGCGAAGTGATGAGCGACCAGTCTCGTGCACACGTTACGCCCAACGTAACCTCAATGAGGCTGTTGACAGAAAAGCTTAGCTCAATATTCAGAACGTATCCTTCAATCCAAAGCTCTCGTGTTGGTATTGAAGTAGTTCCAAAGGAGACATTCTACTGCAATACCGAGGGTAGAAGATTTCACAAGTTTGAATGCTTCACCGGTATCGAAGTGATTGCAACAACGCAAGCCGTAGATGGTATGCCGCTTGCTCAAACGTATTCCGCTTTTGGCATTACACCTGCTGACTTGCCTTCGGCAGATTCACTCGAGCGTGCCGTACAACGAGTAGCACAGCGACTCAACGCGCAGGTTTCTGCTCCCATGATTGAAGCCTACTCTGGACCTGTTCTTTTTGAAGGCCATGCAGCGGCTGGAATATTCGGTCAGTTCTTTGCACCCAATCTTGTTGCTCAGAGACAGCCCCTTTCCGAAGGGGGCTTTTCTACAAACGATCGTAACCAAGCATTTCAGAACAAGATTGGCGCACGTGTGTTGCCGGAATTTTTGAGTGTTTCGGATGTGCCGCTACGCGAGCGTGATAACGGTCGAGTTCTCGCTGGACATTACACGCTGGATGACGAAGGCATACGCGCTCAAGATGTTTCGCTGGTTGAAAAGGGTTATCTCAAAGCTCTCTTGTCATCTCGTGTTCCTACAAAGAGAGTCAAATCAAGTAATGGGCATCAGCGGGGTGGTGGTGCTATGATTGGTATCGTTGAAGTAACGTGCAGCGACGCCAAACGAAGTCTTACACCAATCGAACTGAAGAAGAAGCTCTTGAAGCTCGTAAAGGACCGCGAGTTGCCGTACGGTATTATCGTGCGTGCTGCGATGGATCAGAATTTGTTGTTCACCGGCGTATTCCGTCAGGTAGGCTCGGACCTACCCATCTCACAGGGTGAGGGTAAAATCGGACTACTGGAAGCCTATAAGGTGTATGCAGATGGTCGCGAAGAATTGATTCGTGGTGTTGATGCCGCAGGCGTTGCTCCAGCATCGTTCAAAGACATACTTTCTGTATCAAAGTCTTCCACTGTCCATAATTTCCTCGCGCCAAGCGTTATTCCGTCTTTTATGAGTGGCGGCTCTGCATACATCATAGCAACAGTCATCACACCTGATCTCCTCTTTGAAGATCTTGAGGTACGACCACTAGATGGCGAT
>CANMBE010000005.1 GCA_947495975.1 Ignavibacteria bacterium
TTCGTCACGGCGGTCATCGCGTGGTTCGTCACGGCGGTCATCGCGTGGTTCGACACGGCGGTCATCGCGTGGTTCGACACGGCGGTCATCGCGTGGTTCGTCACGGCGGTCATCGCGTGGAGCATCACGGCGGTCATCGCGTGGTTCATCACGGCGGTCATCGCGTGGAGCTCGCCGGCCACGCGGTTCGCGTGCTCTACGAGGCTCTGGAGTTGGATCCGATTGCTCTATTGGCCCCGGTGTTTCGGCTGCCGGTTGAGCTTTTGATGATTTGCGAGCGCGGGATACACGAGGTGCACGTTCCGGTGCTCCGTCTTGGGAGGTTGGGTCTTCAGCCATTCGTAGGGGGGGGACAGCTAATAAAAAGTAACAATGCTGTTAGAACGTGGCAATGCCATCGCTTATCAGTCAATCAATTGTGTGGTATGTTCCAGGGGCTACGTAAAGGTATCTACGCGTGTTTGCCTGTTGCGAACAGTGGAAAGATACACTAAAAATTCGTCCCTTCTTCCTTATCCCGGGATAAATACGAGTGGAGCGTATTCCTTATATTCGTGGTTCATGGCGGGCGTAGCTCAGTTGGTAGAGCTCCAGTTTGTGACACTGGCTGCCGCGGGTTCAAGCCCCGTCGCTCGCCCATAAAACGCCACGGTGGTTCTTCCTCCGTGGCGTTCTCCGTTTGTGGTGGTGGTATCTTGCGCTTACGACAATGGTCACCTTCATTCTGCATACCCACCTTCCGTACGTACTCCATCATGGCAACTGGCCACATGGCAGTGACTGGTTGTGCGAGGCAGTTTCAGAATGTTATGTGCCCTTGTTGCAGATGTGTGACAGACTCCTCGAAGACGGCATTCGCCCTGGACTCACATTCGATATCTCACCAGTGTTATGTGAGCAGCTGTCCCATCCTGATTTTGCGCCTCTCTTTGAGAAGTATTGCGAAGAACACGCAGAGATGGCTCGTGTAGATAGATCTCACATGGAGCAGGAAGGGGCACCTTCAGAAGTTATACAAATGTCTGAGTTGTGGGAATCATGGTACAGGCAATCGTGGGAAGATTTTAACGGTGTCTATGCCCATGACATTGTTGGGCAATTGAAGAGGTTGCAAGACGTTGGGGCGATTGAGATAATGACGTGTGGCGTAACGCACGGATACCTTCCATTGTTGGCAGAAGATACAAGTGTTGATCTTCAGATAGATCTTGCCGTGCGTTCGTATATGCATCGGTTTGGACGCAAACCGCGCGGTATTTGGCTTCCTGAATGTGCGTATCGACCATCCTATCCGTGGCGAACGTTACTGAACGTGCCGGCATATGAAGTAGCGCATAAACGGCTTGGAATAGAGCAGGTACTTTCCCGTCACGGCATAGAGTATTTCGTCACGGACGAAGCTGCACTCAACGGCGCGCAACCAATAGGCGTTCGTGGTCCAGATGGAACACGCACACAATATGAAGCCGTGTACGGCGCTGCAAGAGAGATACTCGATGAGCGAAGCACATTTGATTTGTTTCGAGTGAGCGGTGTAGACCACGGTGAAAGCGCCGCTGTCTTCACAAGAAATATGCAGATTGCCTTGCAGGTCTGGAGTGGAGAGTCGGGCTATCCAGGTGATCCCGACTATCTCGACTTTCACAAGAAATATTTCCGCTCGGGCGCACGGTATTGGCGAGTGACAGATGTGAAGGGAGATATGGGTCTCAAACAACCATATGTTCCTGAATGGGCAGTAAACAAGGCTCTAGCTCACGCCGCACACTTCGTTGAAATTCTCGAGGTGTCTGTTAAGCACAGAATGGCTGAAACAGACCGCGTTCCAACATTGTGCCTGCCGTTTGACACGGAGCTCTTTGGGCATTGGTGGTTTGAAGGACCAGTGTTTTTGGAGCATGTTATACGTGGCATCAGCGCATCTTCACTTCTTCAAACATCTACAGCATCAGAACGACTCAATGATGTGCAACCGTCATGTGAAATTGCGCTTCCAGAATCATCGTGGGGCAAGAATGGAAATGACAGCGTCTGGATGAATCCAGAAACACAATGGACATGGGAGAAAGAATACCTACTTGAACGTAGAATGAGATTGTTGTTTGAGAAACATCCGGTGCGTACGTGGGACGCTACGTTGCGAAGAATTGTAAAGAATGCCGTTCGGCAGCTTTTGCTGCTTCAATCATCGGATTGGCAATTTCTTATCTCAACTTTTTCTGCAAAAGAGTACGCCGAGATGCGTTTTCATAACCATCTGGAGGATGCAAAACGACTTTGCGACCTCGTGGAGCGCTATGGTGTTTCTCGTAAACTTCGAGATATTGACGAGTCACTTCTGACTGCATGTGAACTACGTGATGGGATTTTTGACCACGAGCTTGATGAATACCTCTCCGAATATGAAAGCTAGTTTGTCCCTTGTAGTTGTGATCGCAAAACAAATGCGAGTGTATCAGTGGGTGAAGAATATACTCCTCTTTGTTCCGCTTGCACTTGCACATCGCCTAACGGATGCACATGCATTGCTCATGTGTGTTTTAGGTTTTGTTGCATTTAGCTGTGCAGCGTCAGCCGTCTATATAACTAACGATCTCATTGACATAGAGCATGACCGCGCACATCCAAGGAAACGGGATAGACCCCTCGCGGCTGGGCTTATCACTGTACCGGCAGCAATTCTACTCGCAGTAACGCTGCTCTTTGTTGCATCATACATTGCGATAGCATTTATGCCATCAGCATGTATCTTCTGGTTGGGATTCTACGCGGTGGTTACAACAGTATATTCGTTGTTGCTCAAGCGTTTGGTCTTAGTAGATGTTATTGCGCTTGCTGGACTCTATTCATTGCGGATGGCTGCTGGGGGCGCGGCGGCCGAAATCGCCGTTTCACCATGGTTACTTGGATTCTCACTCTTCCTCTTTATGAGTTTGGCCTTCTTGAAGAGATATACCGAATTGCTCGATACAATTGAACGAGATGGACGCACTGTGTCTGGACGTGGCTACCACGCAGGAGATGCTGACTTTGTATTGGTAGCTGGTGCTTCACTTGGATTTGTTGCCGTTCTTGTTTTTACGCTTTATGTAAATGGACCACAAGTGCAATCGCTCTATACTCGTCCGTATCTCATGTGGTTGATAGCTCCTTGCCTTGTGTATTGGCTAAGCAGCCTGTGGTTGACTGCTCATCGTGGTGGTATGCATGATGACCCGATTGTGTTTGCTGCTCGCGACACGTCTTCATGGGCTGTAGGGGCTGCAATTGCCGTTATCGCTATTGCCGCTTCAATGTAATGCAGTCACGTGAATCACAATCATGGGGACGCTATCCACATGCAACACCCCACAACATCCTCGATGTAGCGTGGCCACGTGATGTGGACGTAGCCAACCAATCAGAAACATTGTTGGCGTATGGACTTGGCAGGTCCTACGGTGATGTGTGCCTCAACGATGGCGGAACTATTCTACGTATGTCGCATTGCGATCGCGTACTTGGATTCGATACCCAAACGGGACGCATCAGAGCGGAATCTGGACTCTCTATAGCAGACCTCCTCGCAATTGTTATTCAACATGGTTGGTTTGTTCCTGTCACACCCGGAACAAAGTATGTGACACTTGGTGGTGCTGTTGCGAATGACATTCACGGAAAAAATCATCATCGTGTTGGTACATTCGGATGCCACGTAGTTGGATTTGAAGTGGTGCGATCAGATGGTTCTTGCAAGGTATGTACGCAGGCAGAAAATTCTGATTTGTTCGCTGCAACAATTGGTGGACTTGGACTCACTGGACTTATCACATGGGTTGAAATTCAACTTCAGCGCATTTCATCGCGGCTGATCAACGAAGAGAGTCTAAAGGTTGGCTCTTTGAAAGAGGTTGTTGCTGCTATCGAAGAGTCGGACGCTGTGTGGGACTACACCGTGAGTTGGATTGATGTAACGCAAACAGGCGCATACATGGGTAGGGGACTTGTTCTGCGCGGTGCGTTCTCTTCAGTTCCAGACCTCACCTTGCATCTGAAACCTGCGAAACCCCTGATCACAATTCCGATGAATGCGCCACAATGGTTGCTGAGCAGACCAACCATCAGGGTTTTCAATTCTTTGTGGTACAACCGGCAACAATCGCGAGTAAAAAGTAGACTCATTGATCTTGAGCCGTTCTTCTACCCGTTGGATTCCATTGCGCAATGGAATCTGCTCTATGGAAAACGAGGCATGTTGCAATATCAATGTGTTGTTCCTTCAAGCGGAGGAGTAGAAGTGATGCATGAAATTCTCAAAGTAATGCAACGAGGCAAAGTCTCATCATTTCTTGCTGTAGTGAAGAAATTTGGGAACATCGCATCTCCAGGTTTGATGTCATTCCCAATTCCGGGATTGACCCTAACGCTCGATATGCCCAATACTGGCCAGCGTTTGTTTGAGACTCTTGATCGATGTGACGAGCTCGTACTGCAGGCTGGAGGGCGTGTGTATGCTGCTAAGGACGCACGTGTACGAGGTGAGACGTTCCGAGCAATGTATCCGCAACTACCATCTTTCATTCCATTCATCGATCCAGCTTTTTCTAGTTCATTCTGGCGACGCATTCAATCAGATCATTAAGGACGTTTTGTGAGACTAGACGTATCAACTATGGTGATCATCGGCGCAACATCTGCTATCGCACACGGTGTAGCGAGACTTTATGCAGAACGTGGCATTACATTCTTCCTTGTTGGCCGAAATGAAGAACATCTGAGGGCGATGGCATCAGACCTCGTAGCACGCGGTGCAAAAGGGGCGAACGTTTACATAGCTGACCTTCGTATGCGTGATGTGCATGCTGACATTGTTCGGCAATCACTAGCAGATCTTGGTACGGTTGACGTTGTGTTCATCGCGCATGGAACAATGCCGGATCAACGCGAGCTCAACACTGACGTTGATGCAACTCTCGATTGCTTCATGACAAATGCCGTAAGTATAGTATCGATTTCACACAGATACGCGACTGCTCTAGAGGCTCAGGGGAGTGGATCCTTGGTTGTGTTATCCTCTGTTGCCGGCGAACGTGGAAGACAAAGTAACTACACATATGGATCGGCAAAGGCAGCTGTTACTGCATACTACTCAGGGCTGCGGGCACGTTTAGCACCAAAGGGTGTGCATGTGTTAACTGTGAAGCCTGGTCCTGTTGATACGCCCATGACATCTGGCCTTGCCATGCCTCTGAAAGCAACCGTTGGCGTTGTGGCATCGGATATCGCACGTGGAATTGACAAGCGTGTGAACGTTCTTTATACACCCGGCGTGTGGCGACTTGTCATGGCAGTCGTCCGCGCCCTTCCTGAAAGCATTTTTATGAAACTCAAATTCTAACGTAGTTCTATACAAACGCAAAACGGCCAAACACAGAAATGCGTTTGGCCGTTTATATATAGATCTCGTGAGAATTTCCAATTGCCATATACAACATTGACGTAGAACTCAGACAACGCACAGTGTGCTCCGTTACAGAGAGTTCAGCGCAAGACCATCGGGGTTAGTTCCTTGATCCTTTGCCTGCTCAGGAGATGTGGCTTGCGCAGACGTCTTCATCTTTTCGCGGAATGAAGCAACATCTTTGATGATTGGAGGCAGCTCTTCATTTCTGATCAGCACGTCAAGCTCACTACCATCAAGAATTTCGCGCTCAACAAGAGCTTTTGAGCAACGATGGAGAAGCTCAATATTATCGCGCATGAGTTGTTCTGCTTTGTGCTCAGACTCAACAATAATTCTACGAACCTCACCATCGATCGATCGTGCAGTTTCCTCAGAGTGATCGCGAGGTTGAGAAATCTCACGGCCAAGAAATACTTCGTCATGATGACTTGCATATCGAACGGGTCCAATGAGATCGCTCATGCCAAACTCACACACCATTTTCTTTGCAATAGTGGTTGCGCGCTCAAGGTCATTAGATGCACCAGTGTTTAGCTGATCAAAAACGACACGCTCTGCCGCGCGGCCTGCAAGGAGCATAACGAGTCTCGTCTCAAGTTGATCACGACTCATCGTGTGCATCTCTTCGTTAGGCAGGTAGGACGTAACACCAAGCGCACGCCCACGAGGGATGATCGTAACCTTGTGTACCTCATCTCCATGCTTTAACAACTTGCCAGCAAGTGCATGGCCAATTTCATGATAGGCAGTTGTTTCTTTCTCTTTGTCGCTCATGACCATGCTCTTGCGCTCCACTCCCATTAAGACCTTGTCCTTTGCATTCTCAAAGTCATACATCGTTACGTCTATGCTATTGCGGCGTGCTGCCAACAATGCTGCTTCGTTTACAAGGTTTGCGAGATCTGCACCACTCATTCCGGGGGTACTCTTGGCAATGATCTCAAGGTTGACATCTTTACTAATTGGTACTTTTCTTGTGTGAACTTTTAAAATGCCAAGGCGTCCAAGAACATCTGGACGGTCAACAACAACTTGTCGGTCAAAACGGCCTGGCCTCAGAAGTGCGGGATCAAGTACGTCTGGGCGGTTCGTTGCGGCAATAATGATGATACCTGAGTTCTGCTCAAATCCATCCATTTCAACGAGCAATTGATTGAGTGTTTGCTCACGTTCATCGTGACCTCCGCCAACTCCTGCGCCACGGTGGCGCCCAACAGCATCGATTTCGTCGATGAATACAATACACGGGGATTGCTTCTTTGCCTGCTCAAACAGATCGCGAACGCGGCTTGCACCAACGCCCACGAACATTTCTACAAACTCAGCGCCAGATATAGTGAAGAAGGGAACACCTGCTTCACCAGCCACGGCGCGCGCAAGCAAAGTCTTTCCAGTTCCAGGAGGTCCGAGTAGAAGCACTCCACGTGGGATCTTTCCACCAAGGCGGGTAAACCGACTAGGGTCACGAAGAAACTCAACGATCTCTCGAAGCTCTTCCTTGGCCTCATCAGCTCCAGCAACGTCTGTAAAATTGATCTGCAGATTTGCTTCAGTGAGAAGACGGGCTTTGCTCTTACCAAATGAGAAAATATTCTTGCCACCACCACCGCCCATTTGCATTCTGCGGCTGATAAAAAAGAAGGCAACAATCAAAAGCACCCAAGGAAGGAACTGTACAATCGAAACCCACCACGGTGAATCACCACTTTCGTATGACCAACCTATCCCATGTTCGCGCCACAACGCCTCGCTTTGGGAGTCAACTACGCCAAGCTTCGTACGAAAGTTCTTTACATCTATCGTTCGGTTGTCGCGCTGAATTGTAATTGCCTCCTTTAACGTGCCATGGAATTCAAAGTCATTCAATTGAGTCTTGGTGACCGTGGCGTATTGCACACGATCTGCCTTGACAACTTCCATGTATTCGTTGAAGGTGAGTTGGAACTCTTGTCTCTGACCATTGGACATGAGCATACCAATCATAACGAGAGAGACAAGGATGCCTACCCATATCAGAACATTGCGTAAAACGCGTGATACGGTAAGATCGTTGTCATCTTCAGAGTCGCGCTTTGGGCGCTGCGGGCTTTGGGGATTTCCATTCATAAGCGCTTTGACGTGTGGTGAGGGTTTTTCATGCTGAGGTGTCGTCCGCTGCTACCCAAATCGCATCGAGCTGGCGTCCTTGGCCGGCATAATCCATGCCATAGCCAACAACAAAGTTGGGTGCAATTTCGCGACCAACATAGTCGATAGCCGTGGGTGTATCACTATGCACTGTAGGTTTGCTAAGCAGGGCAGCAATCGTTACGCTTTTGGGCTGGAGCCCGCGAAGGAGCTTCATAAGCTCTCGAATCGTGGTTCCTGTGTCTACGATGTCCTCGATTACCATCACGTTCCTATTAGCAACTTCCGTAAAGAGACCTTCAATAGAGAGGGCTCCGGAGCTGGCCATGGCATTCCCATAACTAGATGCCTTGGTAAACTCAACGGTTACGGGCACCTTTAGCTGACGGATGAGATCGGAGGCAAAAACCATTGCCCCTTTGAGGATCACAAGAATTATAATCTCTTCACCGGCAAAATCTTGATTGATGCGAGCCGCGATGCCGCTAACCATATCCTCGATCTCCTCGCGGTGGATATATGGTCTAAACGTCCTATCGTGAACTCGAATTCGGTGATCGGGCGATATGATGTCGTTTTCCTTCATGTACTCACTCTTAGGATCAAAATTTCTGTTGTGGTAGACGTAATTCGCGTGCGCTCAGCGGACCGGGCACCACAGACCCAAAGAATGCCCTCGTCATCGCACACAACCCGCACAGAACGCCGTGTAGCATGTGGGATGCGAAGATTTGTCAACAGATCACTCACCAAAACGGATCCATCAAACCCAAAAGGTGTGAAGCGGTCGCCATCCTGCCATGTACGCCATAGGAGTGCCCCACGAATTGACCGAAGATCTATGTATGCAATCTGTGCATCAGCGTGCGGATGAATGTCCTCGGACCTGCGCTTCTGAACTTCTAATGTCTGCGAACCCGCAACATATACCCCATCATCATGGATAACAACATACGATGGCAGGGGATTGCGTTCATATGCTTGAATGATGATATGTTCTCGCTCGCGTAATGCGCTGCGCCCGTCGCTTAAAGACGCACGAGACCCTACTTCGGCATCAAGGAGACTTGTAAGCCGAAGCACATCGGCGTACGAATTGTTCATCGCAGTTCTAAAAAGTTCCCGAACCAAACCGCGAGGTAACCCATGCATCGCGTCAATCAAAAACACGCATGTGTCATCTGTCTCAAATCGAACAATCGATGGTAATAACTCCTCGATCACTTTTTGCAGGACACTATTGGCATCGCGCACAAGTTCGCTTGACCGCAAAATTCGCGCCGTTACTGCTGGACCAAATACCGTTCGCATTGCTGGTAAAATTTCGGCGCGAACTTTATTGCGTAGATAATGTAGGTCAGAATTGCTAGAATCTTCCCGCCATTGTAAGCCCCATACCTCAGCTGCATTTTTTATGTGTGAGCGAGATACTGTGAGCAGGGGGCGAATCAATCGCACACCGTTTTCAAGTTCACGTTCTGGTGGGATACCACTCAACCCTTGCGTACCGCTGCCTCGAGCCACGTTCATAAGCATGGTCTCTGCATTGTCATCCATATTGTGTGCCGTTAACACAACGTTTGCGCCTCGATCACGTGCTACCTTCGTCAAAAACGCATATCGTAGTTCGCGAGCAGCACCTTCAATGCCGAGCCCGGTTGCACGTGCATGACGTGTTACATCAAGTCTGTCGCATGAGAATGGAGTGCCATGTGATTTTGCAATTGATGCAACAAATCGCTCGTCATCATCTGATTCTGCACCACGCAATGCATGATTTGCATGTGCAACGCTTAAAGTGATATTGTTCTCAGCAGCCAAGAGCGTGATAGTGTGCAACAACACAACACTATCTACTCCACCACTCACAGCAATAACTACATGTTGATCAGTGATGTGAAAGCGATGGATTGCCGAACGAACTTCGGAAGCAAGATCATCAGGAGTCATACTACCACATCAGCAAGCGCGGCCATCTCATCTGCAAAAAGCATCATTCGGTCTTCAACCTCTTGGTAGGTTTCAAAGCGGACCACGTCTTGCCTGCAAAATGAGTTGTTGGGAAGCCCCTTGAGATATCCACCATAATGCTTGCGAAACTCGTGAATGGCGCGTCGAGGTGATTTGTATTCGAGTTCAAGCCGAAGATGTTCGAGACATGTTCTGATGCGTTCAGCAGGTAGGACAGGTGTATACGATCCCGTTTCCATGAATTCTTTTGCATGTGCAAAGAGAAATGGATGGCCAATTGCTGCTCGGCCGATCATAACGGCATCGGCTCCGGTCTCATCAAAAGCACGTTTTACGTCTTCTGGGGTCTTGATATCACCGTTCACAATTACGGGGATATCAACCACTGCCTTGATCTTTGGAATCCAGGTCCAGTCAGCATTTCCATCGTGACCCATATCTCGAGTGCGGCAATGCACAGTAAGGGCGGCTGCGCCGGCGTCCTGCATCATCTTGGCTACCTCTACGATCACAATAGAATCGCTCGACCACCCCAGACGGGTTTTAACAGTAACGGGTTTTTTGACAGCATCTACAAGCAACCGGGTTAGCTTTTGCATCTGGGCGGGGTCTTTGAGAAGGGCAGCGCCAGCATTTCGCACTACCACATTCTTAACCCAGCAGCCAAAGTTGATGTCGATAAAGTCTGGCCCCGCCTCCTCGGCTCTGCGCGCTGCTTCTACCATGACGTCTTCATCGCCCCCAAAAATTTGGATAGCAACGGGACGCTCTTCCTCTGCAAGCCGCAATTTCTCCATCGAGCGCCGTGCGTCTCGGATAAGCCCATCACTAGAAATGAACTCTGTGTAGACAATATCGGCCCCGTACCGCCTACAAATGAGCCGGAACGGGAGATCGGTAACGTCCTCCATGGGGGCCAGCAGAATCCCCTTGTCTACGTCGATGTTGCCAATTCGCATAGTGCAAAACTACAATAGAGAGGGGGCTGGTAGGCCATGAAGACGAAGAAAAAGCACGTAATTGCGCCAAAACCCTTGCAAACACTGAAACTTCTGACGAAGTTGGTGGCCGGTTGCCATGCGGTTGAGGCAGAAAAGGCAGAAAAAAATGCCTTCATTTTGTGTAAACAACATCTGTTCGTATACTCGTAGCGAGCCTAAAATGAAAATCAGCATTTGGTAATGCGTGCTGACGACGTTAAGCGAACAACTCACGGGGATTACAACTCTTATTTTTATCTAGGGATTAAGTCATGAGAAAACTGTGCCTTCTTGCGGTATGTGCCGTGTTTGCTGTGCAGATGACGACAGCTGGTGGCGATAATACACAGGCCGTAGAGCCTGGTATTGACACAATGCGACCGGTCTTGACGGTTCAGTCACTCCCATGTGGCGTTCGTGAGTACACGGCTACGGAAACGCGGAACATTCCGAATCCGCCGAGAGCTACGCCAAATGAAACTGATCAAGTTGAGCGCGGGATCTTGTCGATCCGTCTTGCACTTGACCCACAGGCGAACAATGTTCGTCTAACGCTTATCAACCCAACAGCCTTCCCAAAGACACCTTTGGTGGCATCTGCTACTTTTGAAGTGTCTTTGATTGACGCATCAAAGCCTGGAACTGCTGTTGTTGAAGTCCGCGACTGGGCTAATAACCTCACGTCCAGCAACGTTAACATTGCTGCTGCAACGCCAACAGCGTCTGCAAAAGCGATTAACGTTGGTCAAATCAACGTAGGACAAAACGGCCAAGGCACAGTAACGATCACCAACAACACGGGTGGTCCAATGACGCTTACGGGCATTTCGCTCCAAACTGGCACGCGCTTCGCAATTACCGCTGGTGGCAATACACCACAGCCAATCGCAAGCCCAGGCACACACACTATCGCCTTTAGCTATACTCCAGTAGCTGGATCTGAAGCAGGCGATGCAGATGTACTAACGGTATCAACGGCTTGTGGAGATGTAACTGTTGCGCTCTCAGGCACTGGTGGGGTATCGCGTATTGCTACTACTGACGCTCTCATGTTTGATGAAACTCGTGGTGATGTTGAAGACTGTACTCCTGTAAATCCAGATCGTATTACGATCACAAACACAGGCAATGTTGGAATGAACATCACGGGATGGACATTCAGCAACTCAGAATTCTACCCAGCTACAGGCACTCCAGCAGCTCCGATCCCAGTTGCAGCAGGCGCTTCGGTAACGGTCAACGTTTGTTTTAAGCGCGCTACAGTTGGTACAGCAACCGGAACTGTAACGTTTACGAATGATGCAACGGACGGTGTTGATAATGTTACCAACCTATCCGGTACGATCACTACTGGCGTTGAAGACGAGATGGGCAAGACAGCACGTGTATGGTTCGATGCTGCAAACGAGCAAATCGTTTTCACAACTATTAGTGTGAACTCACCTGTAACGGTGTATGACATCAACGGTAGTGTCCTTGCTTCGGCTCGCGTCAATGATGCTGGTTCGTTCCGTGTATCAACGCAGTCATGGGCAAATGGAGTTGTTCTTATCTCGTACACAGACGAGAGCGGTGTTCGCACCCGCACGCTATCGGTTCAACGCTAAGGCGTCACCGTGAAATAGAAATCCCTAAAAGGGGCTGGCTTACGCCAGCCCCTTTTTCATTTGAGATTGATAACGTAAGAAGTAGCCAACACTTGCCGTGATCAATCCCGTTAGATATCCAACCCAGATGCCCGCGGGTCCCATTCCAAAGGGAAATGCACAAACATATCCAACTGGCATAGCAACGATTGTGTAGGATGAAAAGGCAATGATCGTTGGGATACGAGTATCATTCATGCCACGAAGAAGCCCCATTCCTACAGCCTGCATGCCGTCAAACAATTGAAATGCAGCGGCGTAGAGCAAGAGGTGGGCAGACAAAGCAATCACTGCAGGGTCGGCCACATACAGCGATGGCAACCAAAATCGCAGTGTTACGAATGCAGTAACTGCAATGAGTTCATAGGCTATAACCAGAAGTATGGCTGAGGAAGCGGCTCGGCGTAGCCCAGGCATATCCTTGCGTCCTGCAGCCGAGGCCACACGTAGGGTAGCGGCCGTGCTTAGCCCTAGAGCAATCATAAATGTTATCGATGCCAGGTTGAGAGCAATTTGGTGGGCGGCAAGCTGTGTTGCACCGATCCAGCCTATCATGATTGCACCTGCGGCAAATGCTAGCACCTCTAGGGTGATTTGTAAGCCGATTGAAGCCCCGGATGTGAATAATAACTTTCTATCGCCTCTGGAGGCCCGTGAGGTGGCATGATTGCGAAGCGGTGCGAAATATGCGAACCGTCGCCACGCCCAAAATGCGACAGCGGCGGCTGCAACACGGGAGAGAAAGGTTGCAAAGCCCGCACCTTCTACGCCCATTGTCGGCGCACCAAGATTGCCCCAGATAAAGACCCAATTGAGGAACACATTGAGTACGTTTGCCCCCAGTGCGATCATCATCGGTAGCCTGGTGTTGCCGAGCGCTTCTGTGGTTTGTTTGAAAGCCCCAAAAGCTAGTCGAAAGAGAAAACTTAAAACGAGCCATCGGAAAAACGGTGTGGCAATCTGTGTCACATCATCAGGGGCACCCAGAATGCTGAGGAATGGGCTGAGGGATAGCAACATCGCTACCAGCGCCAGGGAGACCACAATCGTGATTCTTGTCCCCGTTCGTGCCACGCCCGCCACATGGGCATGATCGCCCCGTGCCCACGATGCCGCAGCCATTGGGGTAATGGCTACCGTAAAGCCTATCCCAAAAAGCATAACAATCATGGTTGAGGAGCCAGCCAGGGTTACGGCTGCTAGCGATGCGGTGCCCAAACTGCCCACCATTATGCTGTCAACAGCCACAGTGAGCATGTCTGATACATACGATGCGGCAACCGGCAGAGAGAGAGTAATTGTCTCTCGAAAATCTTTGATTCGTGACATGGTGGAAACTTGACACAAAAAAAGGAGATGTACACTTCGTAACTTCGTTGGATTCGCATTTTTTTACGCAATTCCAACCCATGGCCAGTTTTCGGATATTCTCAAACGACGTCGGTATCGATCTCGGTACGGCAAACACGCTCATCTGGCAAAAGGGCAAAGGGATCGTTCTGAACGAGCCCTCGATCGTAGCGTTCGATCGTACTACCAAGAACATCATTGCCATCGGCCATGAGGCCGAGAAGATGGTCGGTAAAACTCACCGCGACATCAAGACGATTCGCCCCTTAAAAGATGGTGTGATCGCCGACTTTGAAATTGCTGAAGGAATGCTTCGCGCCTTCATACAAAAAACGTCAACTTCCATCGCTCATGCAAAACGCATGGTGATCTGTGTGCCATCGGGCATCACGGAAGTTGAGAAACGTGCAGTGCGCGATTCTGCTGAGCATGCTGGTGCAAAACAAGTTCATCTCATTGCCGAGCCGATGGCTGCTGCGATTGGAATTGGACTAGATGTGCATGAGCCGATGGGCAACATGGTTGTTGATATCGGTGGTGGCACAACAGAGATTGCCGTGATTGCACTATCTGGAATTGTTGTTGATGAATCAATTCGTATCGCAGGTGATGAACTCACGAACGCAGTTGTGAATTGGTTCAAACGTCAGCACAACATTCTCATTGGAGATCGCACCGCTGAAATCATTAAGGTCAACGTTGGATCTGCATGGCCCCTTCCCGAAGAGCTTGAGATTGAAGTAAAGGGTAGAGACATGGTTGCAGGTACGCCAAAGAGCACCATTGTCTCTAGCGAAGAAATTCGCGAAGCGCTCAATGAAAACGTTTCTACGATTATCGAAGCCGTTCTTACTCTGCTAGAAAAAACACCGCCTGAACTCTCCGCAGATATTTTTGATCGTGGAATTATTCTTTCTGGTGGTGGTGCGTTGTTAAAAGGCCTTGACGAACGCCTCCGACGCGAAACATCGTTGCCGGTGCACGTTGCGGATGATCCTCTTACGGCTGTTGTACGCGGTACGGGTAAGGTGCTAGAGGATCTTGATGCGTATTCGTCTGTCCTTATAAAGTCTAAGCGCTACTAATGCGTCGGTTAATCGACTTTGTTGTTCGATTCAAGAATTACATCACGTTATGCACGCTGGTGGTGATGTCTTTTGCATTCATGAGTGTTGGGAGTCTGTCCCAACTTGGTGGATTTCGTGCTGTGATCGTGGGTTCTATTGGTTGGATGCAATCGCTGTTTGCATGGATCCCAAATCCTGTTGCGTTGAAGAGTGAAAACCTTGCACTTCGCGAGCTCAATCTTCAACTGGCTGTAGAGTCGGCACGGTCACGTCAATCAATGGTGGAAAATGCAACCCTTCGTGCAATGTTGGAATTGCCTGCATATACAGACTACCATCTCATTGCCGCCGACGTCGTTGGAAAGACCACGACACAACTACGTAATTATGCCACGATAAATAAAGGGGCAGACGACGGTATTCAAGAAGGAATGTGCTGCATAACTGATGCTGGATTGGTGGGTATCGTTATTGGAACGTCTCCACATTTTGCTGTACTACAGTTATTGCTCAACCGAGATATGCGTGTGAGTGCAAAGGTGCAACGCACACGTGTAGATGGAATCATTCAGTGGGAAGGAGAGACGTTTCTCGTGTTAAAAAACATTCCACGCTCTCTTGATGTGCAAGCAGGGGATGCTGTGCTTACGTCAACGTATAGCGCAAAGTATCCTCCAAACGTTGTTGTTGGTCGCATAACACAAGTAAGCGAAGAAGCAAATTCATTGTTTCGCAGAGTTGTTGTTGAGCCTGCGGTAAACTTTGCAACGTTGGAGCAATTATTCGTTGTAGATACAAGATCGAATGCTGAACGAGCAGAGATTGAACGGCGAGTAGAAGATCACCTTAAACAGCGAACAGCGCCGTAATTCATCATGGCCGTAAAGTTTGATCTCAATAGATCTCAATTCATAACAAATCCGGCTTTGCGGTTTGTTGCCTACGCCGTTGTTGCACTCCTTCTCAATGTAGTGCATGTGGTGTTCTTGCGATTTGTGGCAGTGAGCTCTGTTACGCCAGACCTCCTTCTCATCCTTACGGTCTGGATTGCAGTTGTTGAGGGACAGTTTACCGGTATGATCGCGGGCTTTCTATTTGGGCTGCTCTTTGACGTGGTCTCGGCCGACGTGCTTGGGTCGAATGCTTTGGCTAAAACCGCTGCAGGGTTTGTGGCGGGCTACTTTTGGAAAGAAAACCTTTCCTTGCAGACCATTGGCAACTACCGATTTCTCTTTGTGGTGGCCCTTGCAGGCGGTGTTCATAACCTCCTGTACTACTTTTTCTACGTCCGCCCAATGCAGATTTCGTTTGGAATGTTCTTCCTGAAATATGGTGTGGCCACTACACTTTACACAACGGTGGCGGCTGTCTTCCCTATGCTCTACGTTAATAGGCGCAAGGACCAGTAGGCTGGCAGATGTAGATGTTTGTTGTGTGGATAACTACGGGCGCGGGGTAACGCCGAGCTGTCGCAATTTGGGCGGTTGTGGAGAGGCTGGTTTAAGAACGCCGGCCGTGTACAATCATATTCGGAATGCTACGAGATGTACCTGTCGAAACTCGAAATGGTGGGATTCAAGAGCTTTGGTCTCAAGACTGATCTCTCTTTCACGGATGGCATTACAGCTATCGTTGGCCCCAATGGTTGTGGTAAGACCAATGTTGTTGACGCGATACGCTGGGTACTAGGCGAACAGAAAACGTCGATGCTCAGAGCCGATTCAATGGATCAGGTGATTTTCAACGGCTCACGAACACGTAAGCCCCTTGGAATGGCAGAAGTATCGTTGACGATTGAAAACAATAAGCAGATACTACCTACAGAATATTCGCAGGTAGTGATCACTCGCAGGCTGTTTAGAAACGGAGAGAGCCAATATCTCTTGAATAAAACACAGTGCAGACTGCGCGACATTGTGGACTTGTTTATGGATACTGGTATGGGCTCTGATGCCTATTCAGTTATCGAGCTTAAGATGATTGAAACAATCTTGAGCGATAAGGCAGATGAGCGACGTCACCTTTTTGAAGAGGCTGCTGGCGTAACGAAATACAAGGCACGCAGGCGTGAAGCGCAGCGCAAACTTGATGCAGCTATGCGAGACATTGCACGCGTGCAAGACATTGTACGCGAAGTGCAGAAGACCGTTAATTCGCTTGCACGTCAGGCTGAGAAGGCGCGACAACACCAGGACCTTTCAACAAAGCTTCGCGAGTTTGATCGCATGCTTTTTGCATTTGAATACGCAGAAGAATATGTGGCGCTTAGCCAACTGTTAGAACTCATCACAGGTGTCCGCAAGCGCAGAGAAGAACGTGAGAGCTCGCTCACAGCCGCTGAGCTCCAGATAGTAACTGCTGAACAGACACATGAAAAAATGGAGCAGGAACTCAGGGCAGCCATCACTTTCGAGAATGATGTTCGTGCTTCTTTGAGTGAAGTTCAACAAGCAATCTCACTTGTTGATGAGAGAAGTGCATCTGCGCAAAGAGCCTTGGAGCGCCTTGATCGTGAACAAAACGAATCACAAACGCAGCAGACATCTACTGCTGAAGAACTACGCCTCGTTCGGGAACGCATCTCAGAGAGCCGTGTGGCACTTGAAGCCGAAACAACGGAATTTGAGAAGCAGCGCGCGCTTGTTGAAGAATCACAGACAAGCTTTGCGAAGATGAGACAAGAAATGCATGAGCTGCGTGATGGGCTCACTGCAGCGCGACAGAATCTAAACGAACAACAGAATCAAGCAGATCGTTTTCGTATCCAAGGTGAAGGACAGCAACGTAGGCTCGCAGAAAACACTGCACAACAACGTCAGACGACTGACCGCCTGCAACAGGTAGAAGAACAGATTTCGCGAGAGAGCGCTGACCTGCCGTCAATGGACCAGCAACTGGCCGAGTCTGAGCAACGCTTGCATACTGCAGAAGCTCGTCAACGTGATCTGCAAGGTGAACAAGAAGTACTTCAGAAAGACTCGGAGGACCTGCGGTCCCGCCTTGGTCACAGCTCTGCATCGCTTGAATTTTTAATGGGGCTTGTTGATACCGCTGAAAGCAGCAAGTTCTTGATGAACACGCCTGAGTGGACACCTTCAGCTGAAAAGTTGACGCTTGCCGAAGTAATAAACACCAGTGAGGAGCTACGTGTTGCGATTGAGGCTGCATTGGGTGATGCCGCGCGATATTTTGTTGTTGCACGCCGGACAGAAGCTCAACAAGCAATTGGCGCACTCTCAAAAAACAATGTAGGCAAGGCAACATTCCTTTGCCGCGATGCTATTCCGTCAATTGATGCGCCGCCACATCTCGGTAATGTTGAAGGAATTGTTGGTTGGGCATCCGAGCTCGTGCAATCAGATGATGGATTGCGCGGGGCAGTTCGTGGGATATTAGGTCACACGATCATTGTCAAAACAATCGATGACGCATGGCGCGCCATCAGCGAAACACCTGCGGTATCTGCAGTTACACTCTCTGGTGAAATCGTTCATCGCTCCGGTGCAGTTCGTGGTGGATCTACGTCTCGCACCGAAGGTGTGCGTGTTGGAAGACGCGAGCGCATAGATCAAATGCGCAGCGAGATAGCAATACTTGAGCAAAGAATCGCAGACGTAGATAGCCGACTCCGAGACGTAAAACAAGAGCTTGGAACGATTGATCTACGCCGGTTGGGCGACGAAGTACGCAAGGTTGCTCTGATCCGCAATGAGCGCCAGCAACGCCTCGATGCACTTCGCGGACGCATTGATGACATTCACCAACAGCAACAAAGTCTGGCTGAGGAAGCTCGGAAGATTGCCGAAGAACTTGGTGCCCTTCAAGGTGATACCACTGCCGCAGAGCAGGTTATTGCCGAGGCTGCCAAGGATTTGTCAGAGCGAGAAGCTGATGTGACTTCTGCAACAGAAGCCCTCCAAACGGCCGAGCAACACGTTACACAGCGCACAGGTGAAATGCGTGCTGTTGAGCTTCGTGTTGTGAGACTCACTGGTGATGCGCAAACGTTAGTCAGCGATGAAGGCAGACTTTCTAATCAAAGTCTCACAATCGAACAACGCCGTGAACAACGCGAGAATGAACGATCAGACTTGCAACAACAAATTGAACGACTTCAGGTAGACCGGGCTGAATCCGATACCAGCGCCACAACAGTAGTTGCGCGATTGGCCGAAGCTCGAAACAAGCGTGAAAGTCTTGAACTAGCCGTTCGCGATGATTCAACCGCATTCCACCTTGCTGGTGAAAATGTTCGTCAGTTGCGTAAAGGGCTTGATGGAGTTGTGAGTGAGCAGCATGAGGCTGACCTAAAGCACAACGAAGTACGCCTCCGCATGGAATCGCTTGCTCGCCGTGCAGTAGAGGAACTAGATTTAGTAGTGCCCGAGCAGCCAACAACGCCAGATTCAGATGTGGTTCCAGAAGAACTGCGCACGCAAGTGCAGGAGCTCCGTCGCAAGCTCACATCCATGGGTAACGTGAATTTTCTTGCACTCGAAGAACATGAGAGAGAAAATGAGCGTTTTCAATTCTTGACCCAACAGCTCTCAGACCTAACTGATAGTGAGCGCACGCTCAACCAGACAATTGCTGAAATCAATCTAACAGCTCGTGAAAAATTCACAGATACGTTCATCAAGATTCGTGAAAACTTCTCAGTGCTTTTCAAGATGCTCTTTAGTGAGGACGACGAATCAGATCTTCAGATGATAGAATCTGCAGACAACGATCCTCTTGAGTGTACGATTGAGATCACTGCAAAGCCCCGTGGAAAACGTCCTCATAGCATTGAAATGTTGTCAGGGGGCGAAAAAACGCTCACAGCTATTGCGCTTCTCTTTGCTATCTATTTGGTGAAGCCAAGTCCCTTCTGTATTCTGGACGAGGTTGATGCTCCGCTTGATGATGCTAACGTTGATCGATATCTGAAAATCATCCGGAAGTTCTCCGAGAACACACAATTCTTGATGATTACTCACAATAAGCGGACGATGGAAGCGGCTGATACGTTGTATGGAGTAACAATGGAAGAGCCGGCGGTTTCAAAGGTTGTATCCGTACTGCTTGCTGGCAAGTCTGCCGCCTGACATTTGTGACACTAATTCGAATCTGACTATGAAGAGTCTTCTTTCCCTTGTTGCTGTTGCACTCTTGTTCTTCTCGCATGCATCTGCTGCGCCTGGAGACGAGCCTGAGCAGATTGTAATCAGCGAGACTATCAATGGATCGTTTGGGAAGGTCTGGCGATCTGTGAAACGCTCTATGGAGGCATTCGGATGCCCTAAGCCTCAGATTGAAAAGATTATTGAACCAGCAGAAGAGGGTGGACTGTATAAGGGTCAGTATATCTCTGATTATTGTATCCTAGCAGAGGGAGAAGACTCCACCCGTGATGTTATCGAGAAGTATTCCGTTGCCCCACGTATTCGGGGTGGCATTTGGGTAACGTGCCGCGTGCAGTACAAGCTCAACGTTAAGGAAGAAGAAGGCGGGAAGACGAAAATCATCCTACGCGCGGAAATGTCGGGATTCGAAACATACATCACCGCAGCAAATCACTTCTGGGTCTCGAATGGAGATTTAGAACGGAGCATGATGTTGTCGATTTTGAAGTACACACAAGACGAACTTCAAAAAAGTACATCAGAGTAAAAGTCTACTGGCTCACGGCCACTTCATATTCTGCGACCTTTATATCAAACTCTACACCCGGCGTGTAGAGTTTTGCTGTTTCTTCTGTAAGGGGCTTTGTAACGCGGACTGTAGCCCAACAGCCTCCATGAAACTTGACAACTTCTGCTGCATAGAGTGGCTTACCGCGCAGAGAAATGTTATACGTATTGCCGATGACAAATTCTTCTTTGTCAACCTTATCGTGAACTGGTTTCATGGTGTTGTGTTGTGTGAGAAAGTTCAGTGTGAAGTCTGCGTGCTACGTCAATCCCAATTGCTTTTGGTACACGCAAGGTTGCCGTGTTTTCTTTGTGACTCGTATGAACGTCACACGAAGCCCGTTGGTGCAAAGATTTCACAACAATTGTTGCAGCGGGTAGCCACTGAGCGCACTCAATAAACACAGTGGTTAGCTCAACATCGATTTCATCAGTATTGATTATGAGAATTGGACCACATTGATCTTGATTATCATCAATGATGGTAGACTCACCATGTGGGTGCTCGGCGCTGGCAATCCGAATGGGAATCCCTGAGAGTGCCGCAGGCTCGATCATGGTTGGATACAAGAGCTTCAGCCCATGATGAGCAGCGATACTGGCCTGATCGTAACTCAAATGGGGGCGCAGTACCGTTTCTGCACAGATTCGCGGATCTGAACTACGTACGCCTTCCACATCTGTGAAAATCACAACTTCATCTGCGCGCAGGAGCGAACCGAGAAGCGTGGCGGTAAGATTTGAGGACTCCTTGCCCATCGTTGTAGCAGCTCCATCTTCAGTGCGGCCCACAAAACCTTGCACAACAACAATCTTATGCTTTTCGAAGGCCGGAAGAAGCTCATGCTCCACTCGAAGTGCTGTTTTTTCTGGCAGGGGGCTAGCATTCCCGTGTTCGGTAGTTGTCACAATGATATTCTGCGCATCTACCCCAGTCACGTCCAGCCCAGCCTCCTGTAAGACGTCCCTAGCGATGTGAAGCGCCACAAACTCACCAAAAACCAAGATTCGGTCCAAGGTTTTTGCTGTTAGCTGACGGGTTGTTGAAACCCCGTTGAGGAGCGTTACAAGCTCATGTCGAGCTTCCAGCAGCATCGATTGCACGCCTTCCCCGGATGTACCTACGGGTAGAAGCACCTTTGCCAGGGCCTCATGATTCGCTACAACGCGGTCAACACGCCCAATGGCTTCAGCCAAGAGCCCCTTTTGAGCAAGTTGGGCAGCAGATTCTAGATCTCTGGTTGCTGTAGAGAAGGCAGAGACAACTACCAGGGTTTCACCTGTGGGGGCTTCGCGTACGATTTGCACCATTCGCCGGAAGCCTTCTGGGTCCCGCAGCACGGCGCCGCCAAATTTCATTACGTTCATAGTCACAAATCTAGCATCTCTTACAGAAGGAGAGGGCTAAGACTTGCACAGAATCTTACATCGCCGTATGTTTGTTGTTCCCACGGAAACGAACTACACAACCTCAGAACATTGAGGACGACATGGCAAAGCAGCAAACATTCGGCGACAAATCGAAGAAAAAGGTCGGCGAAACAAAGATCAGCGTGAAGGTCATCAAAGCCTTCCGCTCAGAAAAGGGCACCGTGAAATACATGGAGCGCTTTGTAAAGGTCGACGACGTTGGCCAAATCGAAAAGATGGAATTCACAAGGTAATTCGATGAAGAAGGGCATACATCCCGCATACAAGACCATCGACATCGTCATGACCGATGGTTCTACGTACAAGACCCGTTCGTGCTACAAGGGCGATCGCATGGTTTTAGAAATTGACTCAAAGTCTCATCCTTTCTACACTGGCAAGCAGATGCTTATTGATACTGCTGGGCGTGTAGATCGCTTTAACAAGCGCATGGAAAAGACCAAGGCTGTACGCGACGCGAAGTCGCAAGTAAAGTAAATCAGGAGACTATCACGTGGCTATCCCAACCTCACCAAATCCCAATACGATCAATTCGCCTTTTCGCCAAAAGCGAAATCAGCCAAAGAAGCGTACAAATCCGCTCAAGAAGTCTCGTTTGATCGATTATCTCGATCCGAAATTTTTAGGTCGCTTTACCAATGATCAAGGGAAGATCCTTCCTCGCCGTATCACTGGCGTAACTGCTCTTCAACAACGTCGCCTTTGCAGCGCAATCAAGTATGCACGCCACCTGGCGCTGCTACCATTCGTTGCACAGGACACGCGTTAAGAAGCCCCCTAACTCAAGACATGTTGTTCTAGAAAAAGCCTCGATTATTCGGGGCTTTTATCGTTTGGTGCAGATCCTGCAATAGCATGCCTTGGTAGCACCTCGTCTGTTTTTTTTCTGTGAGCGCGTGAATATGAAGGCCGCTTTTCGGTTGGAACGGAATCGTAAGGATGCGGTGGATCAAACATGACAACGGAAGGAAACATCTGCGTGGGCTTACCAGAGAATCGCGCGCCCATTCTTTGTGGTTGTATACACAAACTGGTAGGCACGCGGTCACGTTCCAAGTGATCTTTACCTGCAACAGCGCTTCGCTCATCAATGAAGATCGCAATCGAACATGCGTGGTTTACATTACGTTCTGCGGCGCCTGTTCCGAACATAGTCCACAAACATGTCCTTGCCCAAACCATCAAGGGCTGTGTAGAAAGCCCGTCCATGATTGGCACGAGTGAGATCCTCTACAAACTCCACCAGGTATGGGTCTTGTGCAATCATAAAGGTTGCGATGGTTATGCCATCTCGACGGCATGCAACTGCTTCATCGAGGGTTTTATTGACAATCATTTGATCAAGGCCCCAGGAGTTCTTATAGATCTTGCCATTCTCCATCGTGAGCGCTGAAGGTTTCCCATCGGTGATCATGAAAATCTGTTTGTTCAAAGCGCGAGACTTGCGCAACAATTGTCGAGATAAGCGTAGACCGTCGCGCGTATTCGTGTGAAAGGGTCCAACAGTCAAATAGGGAAGATCACGAACAGAAACACGACGTGCTTCGTCTCCAAAAACCACTACATCCAGCGCGTCCTTCGGAAACTTCGTTTGGATCAATTCCGCGAGTGCAATGGCAACCTGCTTGGCGGGAGTTATTCTGTCTTCACCATAAAGAATCATCGAATGTGAAATGTCGATCATTACGACCGTAGCACATCGAGTTTGAATCTCAGTTTCATAGATGCGGATATCATCTTCTCGCAGATCTATTCCATCAACATCGCCCGTGCGCTTAAAAAGATTCGACATTGTTTCGGTGATGTCGATGTTGGCGGCTTGGTCTCCAAAGGAGAAATTTCGAGTGTCTGACGTTCTTTCAACTCCTGCGCCAGAAAAAGGCGCATCATGATTTCCAACGTCGGTCTTCTTTAGAGTGCGGAAAATCTCATTCAGAGAGTCGGTTCGCATCATTCGATCACTCTTAGGAGTGGATCTCAGATTTCCATTTTCATCTCTGTCGAGAAATCCCTGCTGTTGGAGCAGTTGAACAAAATCATCCATAGACATCGACTTCAGCAAACCGTACTGTTCGTCGAGTTCACGCAGGATATCCATAGCCTGTTCTGCGTCTCCGCTCATTTGCAGCAAGACATAGGAGAATATGTTGAGCATGCGCTCAAGCTCTTGTTCGGCAGTGGTGGAGGTCTCTGTCCAGTTGGAATACACGATCATCATGCAATTTACCTCTCCTTTGCGGCTTTTTGTGCCCCTTACCCCTTTGTGATTATTTGCGAACACCCTATATTTGTAGCTCTCCCGATTGGGGCGTCGCCAAGTGGTAAGGCAGCGGTTTTTGGTACCGCCATTCGTTGGTTCGATCCCAGCCGCCCCAGCAAGAAAGCTCATTAAAAATGAAAACCGTGGACTCAGAAATAAAGATCGTCGCGGGAAGGTCAAATCCAGATATAGCACGAAAGATTGCTCACGCAACTCATCGTGAATTGTCTGAGGTGACCATCCGCAATTTTAGTGACGGTGAAATCTGGGTCAAGTACGAAGAGAACGTGAGAGGTGTAGACCTGTACATCGTTCAGTCTACGTATGCGCCGGCAGACAATCTGTTAGAACTCTTGATGTTGATTGATGCTGCCAAGCGGGCATCAGCAAAACGCATCACCGCAGTAATCCCATACTTCGGTTATGCTCGGCAGGATCGAAAGGATCAACCGAGGGTTGCAATAACTGCAAAGCTCGTTGCGAATCTCTTGGTTGAGGCAGGTGCAAATCGGGTTGTAACGATGGACCTCCACACGCCGCAGCTACAGGGTTTCTTTGACATTCCACTTGATCACCTTTATGCATCTACGGTTACAGTAAGCATTCTAAAGGCCTTGGGTCTACAAAATCTTGCTGTTGCATCTCCTGATGTTGGGGGCGTTAAAACTGCTCGGGCGTACGCAAAGATGCTTGGTGATGCAGACCTTGTGGTTGTAGATAAGCGGAGACCAAAGCATAATGTTGCTGAGGTCATGAATATCATTGGTGAAGTTCAAGGCAAGAACATTATCATCATTGATGATCTTATTGACACAGGCAGTACGTTTGTGTTATGCGCCGAATCATTGAAAAAAGCGGGTGCGGAGACCATTATTGGAGTCTGTACCCATCCAGTGTTCTCAGGAGAAGCGATAGATCGAATTGCAAACAGCGAAGCTCTTACAAAGCTTTACGTTACAGATTCGATTCCGCTTCGAGTGCAAAACCCAAAAATCGAAGTCATAAGTGTAGCTGGATTGTTTGCAGAAGCAATCATCCGTACACATGAAAATCAATCCATCAGCTCGCTTTTTGAAAAAGTGCAGAGCTGATCTCTCACGATACATTCATCGACAGGTATTACCATGAGCCAAATCATCCTCGCAGCCGATACACGTGTACCGGGACAGAACGAATCGAAGGAACTACGCCGTAACGATCGTATCCCAGGCGTGTATTACGCTAAGGGTCAAGATCCGGTTCATTTCTCGGTTCCAAAGCTTGCTTTACGCCCGGTTGTATACACAGCCGAAGCAAAGACCGTCCGTCTTGAAATTGACGGTAAGGGGCTTATTTGCATCCTCAAGGATGTAACCTTTGATCCAGTAACAGACAAAGTGTTGCACATCGACCTCCTAGGCGTAGCCGCTGGTGAGAAGATTGCTATCGAAATCCCCCTACACATTGTTGGTCAGGCAATTGGCGTCACCCGTGATGGTGGCAGCCTTGAGCACGTGATGCATAAGGCACACGTTCGTGTAGACCCAACAACGATGCCTGAGCACATTGACATCGATGTAACGAATCTTGCAAAGGGAAGTGCAATACACATCAGTGATCTCGACATCCCAGGTGTTGAATTCACTGGGCGCCCAGATGCCTTGATCGTGGCTTGCCATGCTGCAAAGGTTGCTACTGCTGAAGAAACAGCTGCAGAAGCCACAAAGAAGGCATAAGACTACAACTCAGATCGAGTTTAAGAAGACCTTCCATTTGGGAGGTCTTCTTTTTTTATGGTTCACTCAACGTTGAGTGAGAATTAGTGGATATTCTACAGAAACTGACGATCTCTTTCCACGTAAACGTTTCCACCAAAAGTTGATGTACAGCATATCCGCGTTGTTTTCGAAGCATGGAGCTACGCCCGCTCTATCCACCGAGCGTCTGTCTTGATAATGTCAATGAGTGCATCCACGGCGCCTGCTGTTGGAATATTCCGTTGAACAATTTCTTGACCCCTATACAGAGTAATGCGCTCTGGACCTGATCCAACGTATCCATAGTCAGCATCTGCCATCTCTCCGGGCCCATTTACGATACAGCCCATGATGCCAATCTTTACGCCCTTGAGGTGATCTGTGTGAGACCGGATGAGTGACGTGGTCTCTTGCAGATCAAACAGTGTTCGTCCACATGACGGACAGCTAATATATTCGGTCTTGCTCATTCTTGTGCGGGCGGCCTGAAGCACGTTAAATGCAAGCCGCAAGGACAATGCGTTGTCCATGTTGCCCTGCGTACCAACAGACAGCATAAGCCCATCACCAAACCCATCAACAAACAATCCACCAAGATCTGTTGCTGCAAACAACACAACTTCGTCGAGGGAAGGGGCTTGCAGTACGTGCTCAAAAATGATAGGTGTTGTATTTGCCTGCATCAACATGGCATCGCACGCTGCGCGCATATTCGTGTAGTATGAACGTGCGTTGCTCGATAGGAGCAGCACGGCAGTGGAATCGCCTGAAAGACGCTGAATCAAGTCTTCGCTAAGCGTAGAAACGTCACAGCGGACAACATTCAACACGTTGTGACGAGGAGCTTCTGAGAGATAGTTCTCTACATCAAACAGGGGCACACAGTAGAATTTGTCATCGTGTGTAAGCCAGGTATCATAGTCGAGCACTTGCCGTGTGCCTGATGGCGCCATAAATGGCAGTGGTCTACCACCCATATAGAAAAATTCGGCGGACTGATCGCGCATGGTCCACTTGTCCGTTGCGCCATCATAGTCGTGGCCAACTGACGTCAAATCTTCCATTCTTGTAATGATTGATTGCGAGAGGTTCACAAAAACGCGGGGAACGTTATCGTGACCAATACTAGCAACAGCACGAGTTGGACGTCTGTGATATGCGTAGGGATTTCTCATGAATATCTCCGCGCCAGTGCTTGAGCCACCGGTATTTCCGCTTCGGGTTCTTCAGTGAGTGATACTCGAATGGTATCGCCCAGGCCGTCCTCGAGCAAGGTACCAATGCCAAGCGCGCTCTTGACGCGTCCGTCTTCTCCATCGCCAGCTTCAGTTACGCCAAGATGCAGTGGGTATGGCTTGAGTTTCTCTTCTTTCAGCCGAGCAACAAGCAGACGGTAGGCTTGTACCATTACAAGTGCATTGCTCGACTTCATGGAGAGCACGATGTTTTGATAACCTTCATCGTCTGCTATGCGAAGAAACTCTAAGGCCGACTCAACCATTCCATTCGGGCTATCACCATACCTACTCATAATGCGGTCAGATAACGAGCCGTGATTTGTACCAATTCGCATTGCTGTTCCGTACTCCTTGCAAATGCGTACAAGAGGAAGAAACCTCTCGCGAATACGATCCATCTCTGCCAGATACTGCGTATCTGTGTACTCGATTACGTTGAACTGCTTTTTATCAACGTAGTTACCTGGATTGATGCGCACCTTTTCTACAATACGTGCCGCAATCTCTGCGGCGTTCGGCGTGAAGTGAATGTCGGCTACAATTGGTACTGTATAGCCCCTTTCAATGAGACCATCTCGAATTGCTTGAAGATTTTTTGCTTCGCGAATGCTCGGTGCAGTGATGCGCACCAGCTCACAACCCACCTTGATCATTCGAATTGATTGTTCGATGGTGCCTTGCGTGTCCATCGTATTCGTTGTGGTCATGGACTGCACGCGAATAGGAAAGGCAGAGCCAATACCGAAATCACCCATCCTTACATCAATTGTCTCACGACGATGATACGTTGTAAGCGAATCGCAATACGAATGGATAGTGATGTCTGGTGCAATCATTTTAGAGTTGACGGCTCACTTCAAAGAGTACGCGCTTTTCATGATCCGTTAAGCTGTGATAGCCGGCTTGTGAAATCTTATCTAAAATCTCATCAATCACTTCTTGTGTGATTGGTTCACCATCGGCCAAGAACCGAGTTGGTGTAATTGTTTTCGTAGGTGATGGCGACATGGGAATGACTACGCCGCGTCTATCATCTCGGGACGAGATATCCCGATACTTTGATTCAACGATAACAGGTTCACTGCGAGGTCCGCCAGTTGAAGGATTGCCCACACCTTCAACAAAACGAAACAACGGTACACCAAACTTTAAGAGTAGCCATCCACCGAGTGCGCCACCAAGGTGCGCAAAGTGGGCTATGCCATCACCGGTATTCATTAGTCCGGAAACTAAATCCACGCCAGCATAGAGGAGAACAAAGATTCGGGCCGGGATTGGGAAGAAGATTGGGAACATCATGACTGGCCGGGTAGGGAATGTTAAACCAAACGCCAGCAACACACCCATGATTGACCCAGAAGCACCAACAGTTGGACCTAGCATCGTTGAAAGTAGAGGGCTAATGCCGATGTGAATCAGACCTGCTGCAACGCCTGCCAAGAGATAATACGTCGCAAACTTGCGCGTACCCCAAAGGTTTTCCAACTCCATACCGAACATCCAAAGCGCCAACATGTTAAAGAACAGGTGGCCAAGAGACCCGTGCATGAACTGATAGGTTATGAGCTGCCATGGCAAAAAGCCATTCTCAATTGGCCATAAAGCAAACCATGACATCACTGAAGCGTCGAGAGGGCGTCCACCAAAAGAGAGCCCCATAAGAAAAACAGATTGCACAAGGTAGATGGCTACGTTGGCAATAAGGAGAAACTTGATAAACGGTGGGAAGACGGTAAAGCCGCGACCCTGGCCAAATGTTTGTGACATGTTTTATCGATCCAGTGCAACAACACCAGGCAGTTTTTTGCCTTCGAGAAATTCGAGAGACGCGCCACCACCCGTAGATACGTGTGTGACGTGATTAGCGTGCCCGAATTGCGTGATGGCCGCCGCCGAATCTCCACCGCCCACAATGGTGATGGTTCCTTTGACGGTTGCGCACACAAATGCGTCAGCAATTGCCTTTGTTCCGGAGGCAAAATTTGAAAACTCAAAAACACCCATTGGCCCGTTCCAGACTGCAGTACCAGCAGCTTCAATCTCTGTGGCATAGGCCTGAGCAGTCTCAGGACCTATGTCGAGACCCATCCAACCGGATTCGATCGCATCAACGTTTACCACCTTGCGTTCTGCATCATTATCAAACGATGTAGCCACCACCGCGTCAGTTGGGAGCACCAGATGTATGTTCTTGGCCGCTGCTTCGCGGAGTATCTCTGCCGCAAGATCAATGCGGTCAACTTCTACCAGTGAAGACCCAACATTGAGCCCCGTAGCTTTTAGAAACGTAAACATCATACCGCCACCAATGAGAATCGTATCGCACTTGTTTAAAAGGGCTCCGATTACATCGATCTTGCCAGATATCTTTGAGCCTCCAAAGATGCTGACGAGGGGGCGGGCTGGATGATCGAGCGCTTTGCCCAAATACTCCAACTCCTTTTGCATGAGCAAGCCTGCACAAACGCTTGCGAAGAGGGAAGGAACGCCTGACGTACTAGCATGCGCACGGTGAGCAGTGCCAAACGCATCGTTGCAATACACATCACCATGACGCGCAAGCGCTGATGAAAACTCTGGATCGTTGGCTTCTTCTTGTTTGTAGAACCTGAGATTCTCAAGCAATACCACGTTACCCATTTCCGACGCATCAACCATTGCGCTTGCTGCGCTACCGATACAGTCTGCGGAGAATTGTACGTCTATACCGTCCGATGCTAACAACTCAGTAAGCCGTGTAGCAATTGGTTGTAGTGAATATTTCCGTTTATCTTCATCCTTTGGTCTGCCAAGATGAGACATGAGCACTGCCAAGCCCCCATTGCTGATGATGCTCCTAATCGTTGGCAGCGATTCTCGGATACGTGTATCATCTGTGATGTTGCCATTCTCATCTTGCGGAACGTTAAAGTCTACGCGAGTCAAAACACGTTTGCCGCGCACATCAACATCTGCAACGCTAGAGATCACGAACTCACCCTCAAAAGCAGGTCAACGATACGATTGGAGTAGCCCCATTCATTATCGTACCAGCCAACAACTTTTACCAACGTACCGCTGGACATAGTGCTCAGCGCATCATAAATGCATGAGTGCGGATTCCCTACGATGTCGCTTGAAACAATCGGATCCGTGCAATATTCGATGATGCCTTTGAGTGGACCATCGGCAGCAGCTTTAAATGCTGCATTGATTTCTTCTTTTGTTGCCGCCTTGGTAAGCACTGCAGTAAGATCCGTAACGGAGCCATCAGGAACAGGAACACGAAAGGCCATACCATCAAGGCGACCCTTCATGGCTGGGATCACTTCGCTTACTGCCTTTGCTGCTCCGGTTGTAGTTGGGATGATGTTCACTGCCGCAGCGCGTGCTCTTCGTAGATCTTTGTGCGGCAGATCTAGGATGTTCTGATCGTTTGTGTATGCATGAACCGTTGTCATGTATCCATTTTCAATACCGAATGTTTCGTGCAGAATCTTGACCATTGGCGCCAAACAATTTGTTGTGCACGAAGCATTTGAAAGCACCTGCATGTCAGATGTGATTTCATGATCATTCACGCCCAGTACGATGGTGCCGTCGAGTTTGTCTTTTGCAGGTGCAGTAAGTATAACCTTGCGAGAGTGTGCAAGGTGTTTTGTGAGTGCTTCTTTTGATGTGAATACACCTGTGGATTCTATCACAGCATCGAGCCCCTTCCAGGGAAGATTCTCAATCTGCTTTTCCGCAGAAATCGCAATTGGCGAGCCGTTCACAACTATCGAAGAGCCGCTTACTTCAACCGTACCACTGAATCTGCCATGAGCCGAGTCATACTTAAGAAGGTGTGCTAGTGTTGTTGCATCTGTGAGGTCATTGATGCCCACTATTTCCACGTCAAGTCCGCGTTGCGCAATTGCACGAAATACGAGGCGTCCAATACGTCCAAAACCATTGATCGCAATCTTGATGGCCATTGAGTAATCCGTCCGAAGGAGTGTGAAGGGAAGCCACAAAACTACCACGATTGGCGGTAATGCTAGGGACTATCAGCTCTTCTTCACACGCGAGGGGTTTTTCTCAACGAAGTCTTTCCAGGCCTGGCGCTTTGATGTTGCGCCGCCACGCTTGAGTTTCTCAGGTGGGCCACCGTTAACGGCATGACATATAGCCACCGCCAGGGCATCTGTGGCATCAAAAAATTCTGGTGTTTCTTCCATGGAGAGAATAGCCCGCACCATGTGCTGCACCTGTTCTTTTGGAGCGGCTCCTCTGCCTGTTACACTGCGCTTCACCTGCATAGGTGTGTATTCTATCGGGTCGTGTCCGGCTTGTGCGCAAGCCAACATTGCTACACCGCGCGCATGGGCAAGTTGTGTGAGGGAGAGAACGTTCTTAGCGTAGAACATTTTTTCAATAGCGCAAACGTTTGGATTTGTGCGCTCGATGACTGCGCTGAGTCGGCTATGGATTTCGCGTAGTCTGCCAGGAAAGGAGAGCGAAGTGCGCTTGAGCGCAACAACTCCATATTCGACTATAGTCATGTCTGCACCACTGACGTCTATCACGCCATAGCCACAGATCACCGAACCGGGATCGATTCCTAGTATGCGCAGGCTCAACGAATACACCTGACAGTCTTGGTTTTTGATCCATCCTTTAGCAAAGGCATGGATGGACCAGATGCCAATGCGGCCTTTTGAATCATAACCTGCGTTGTAGCAGGTGAATAGTTCGCCGAGCTTACTGCGCTGCTATGCAGGTCAGCAAATGATGCAACACTCACCAGAACCGTGTTATCGTCTGAAGTGGTTGTAGATGCGCAACCGGTCATCCGCAGATAGCCGCGTGGTTCAAATGTGCTCATAGAAAGCAACAGCAAGAAGCCAAGAAGTAGAGATAGACGAACCACAATTACTCCCGCAGAGGGGTGCAAATACATAGGCTTAAAACTACGAATAAAGACTCTTCGGTACAACTACGTAGTTCATTCTAGACACAAGAGCGAAAGCTGCCGTATTGCTTTTGCATAGACGGAGGAATGACTCAAAATCGTAGGATTACCAACGAGTATGAACTGTTGACGTGCCCGTGTCATGGCTACGTTGAGCTTACGATCAATAACAATGCCGCCAATGGTTGCCTCTGAAATAATGCTCTCGAGTTCAGTGAAAGATCCAACGGCGGTTCCATAGAGGATCACATCGCGCTCGCTTCCTTGGAAACGCTCAACGGTATCCACTGTAACTAAACCTTGCAACTTGTTGGGAAGCATTGCAATTACGGCATTGTTTTGAACCCTAAAAGGAGTGATAATGCCAATTGAAAGGTCGCAGTTGATCGCGGAAGCGCTTTCAAACATTCGAGTTGCAAGCGCCACCAGAGTCCTTGCTTCTGCGCCTGCCTGGTCTGATTTGTCATCTACGGCAATAAAGCCAGTCCGAGATGGGATAAAAGCTGACCAGGGAAGGGGGTCCTCACTTTGTTGCCAATCTGCCAGTGTTTTGAGTTTTCCGGAGTAGAACTGGTCTGATACAAACTCCATTACATCCTGATGCATGCGCCCTTGCTTTGTTAACATCGCAACAGAAGCTTCGTCGCCCCTCTGATATGCACAGTTCATCAACCGCTCAAAGGCAGACATCCCAAGATCGGTCATCATCAGTGCTTCAAACTCCGGACCTCGCACGTGCAATGAATCCGCACGCTGAGTTACAACAGCAGGGAGCTGACATTGATCACCCATCAAAATGGATCTTCCAACGCGGCACGTGATACCAATGAGCGGTGGTTCTAACACCTGAGAGGCTTCATCAATAACGGCCGTTGTAAACGAACCAAAATCCCAAATCTCGGAACTGGAATACAGAGACTGTACTGTTGAAACAATGCATCGTGAATTGGAAATCACCTCAGCCAATTCATTGGCAGAAAGACGTTGCCCAAGAACAGGAATTGAGCTTTCGCCTAAAGCCCCCTCACTACTACCATGACGCAAATGATCAATGTTGTATCTCGTAAGTACCGCTGAAATTTCATTGGCAGCTCTGTTGGTATACGCAACAGCCAAGACTCTCTCATCAGAACGTTGCGTGAGCTGCGCAATAATCGTTCGTAGTACAGCGGAAGTTTTTCCTGTACCGGGTGGGCCTTGAATGAGGAAGAGCTCATTGGATGCGAGAGCTCGTTCTACAATGAGGCGTTGTTCATCAGTAAGGTCATGTGCAGAGATTTTTTGCTGTTGCCGATGTGTTGGTGCTCTGCGTCCGAGTAGCACCATTCGTTGGCTTGGTTCGCTGTCTACGAATGTTCTGATGGCTGCATAGAATGATCTGACAGATGTGTCTAAAACATCTTGTTCAAGTATCCATCGCTGACCATGGAGATCTTCTGCTGATGCGTATTTATTGCGCAGCGAAACTTCAATCGTAGTTGCAAACATGCCTCTGAGCGCTGCTTTCAAGAGAGGCCCATCACACGGCTTTGCCTGTCCGTTTACTTCGGGATACAGAATCACCGGATCACCTATTCGAAGTGCGCACTCACCGAATGATTCGCCTCTTACAAAAGATAGGTGCATCCGATTTACATCAGACTCTGATGCATTGAATTGAAGATCTAGAATCACGGTAGAAGAACGGCGCTTTTCTTCGATAGCTTGTCTCCACAAATCTGCTGTAGACCGCGATGATCCACCACCAATGCGAACCATCTCATGATCGCCCGCTGTGTACCCCAACCATGCGCGCACAACACGAATCTCGGTGCGATCAAGTTGCGTTAACGTTGAAGCAAGTTCAACTCGCGCGTGTTCATCGTACGATGATCCACCATGCAACGTAGAGGCCACAAGTATTTTCTTAAGGGGCTCGCCTTTGCGATGTTTGAGCGCGATGTCTGTAGCAATGATGACGTTTCGTGCGGACACCAAGAGAGACAATCCTTCATCGATGTTGTCCACGTTGCGCAAAGGAGCATCGCTTGCCTGCACATACCAGATCTTTGCCGTTACGTTGCTCTGTGGTTGAGTTGCTTGGACCAGAGCGGCATACCCCGCAACCTGTGCTGCATGATCTGGCCGAATTGACACGCCAGATGCTGCTTTGCCCGCCTTCATCTCAACGATGAGTGTGTTCAAACCCATTCGCACACAGATATCTGCGCGCCCCTGCAACCCAAACGTAGGCGAGATGTAGTGCGGTTCAAGTACGATCGTGCCTGAAGAGAAACTGATGAACATCTCCCGAAGTGGAATCATTGCCTTGATGAGGACATCATCGATCTGCGGTAGCGACCCCTCGCGTGCTGCTGCTGCCAAGGATAGTGGGCGCGTTCGCTTGGCTTCGTGGATGATTTCATCATTGGTCAGAACTGGACTGCGGGCCAGAATATCAAAGGCAGCATTGACCAGCGAGCCCGTGAGCGCTAGACTCATGGCACCTGATTTCCGTAATCTCTTTACCAGAACCTGATCTGCTACTACGCCATGCACAGTAACAAGCTGTGCGGCCTCAGTTACATCCACCACAATGTCGGGGCTCAAAATAACCCACGGACTTCGCAATGAATCCGGACGACGCACAAATGAAGCCTCGAGACCAATAATGGCATCAGGTGTGGATAACCATGTGGATTGTTGAACATCCGCGGGCGACAACGATGCTGTGTGCACAACGCCAGAATAGTCTTTTATTACTACTACTTGCTGCGTTTCATCAACGTCAACAATGCGGCCTTTTACTGAGATAAAGGCCTGTGGAAAAGCGCCAGTTTCCACTACTCCGGGCGGATATCTTTTATGCGCAACTGTGGCGTACTCGAGCCATTAAAGAGATTTTCTTCAAGTGTATAGACTAAAGTGAAGGGCTTGCCATTACTACAGTCATTAATTCTATCGCCTAGGTTAAACCCAATAGCGTCAATTGCAAAGTTTTTCTGAAGTGCACGTAGCTTAAGGTGGTTATTCCCAACAATCTTCACCCCATCAGCTGACACAACATTCTCTGTATGAAACATCGGCCGATTATTCTTATAACCATACGGAGCAAACTGATTTAAGAACTTGAAAAAACTAGGTGTTAACTCGTTTAGCTGCAATTCAGCGTCGATGATAATTTCTGGCTTGAGCATATCTGCAGTGAGTGCATCGGCTGCAATGCGATCAAAACGTTCTCGGAGTTCTGGAATCCTATCTACGTGCAATGAAAGGCCCGCAGCGTGACGGTGGCCACCAAATTCTATGATGAGGTCTTCGCATTGTTTGAGAGCGCCATAGATGTCAAAGTCCTTCAAGGATCGCGCTGACCCTTTGGCCACGCCATCAATCGTAGTAAGCATGATCGACGGCACGTGGAATCGTTCTACGAGGCGTGAGGCAACGATCCCAATGACACCAGCGTGCCAGTCATGCGAGTGTAGAACGAGCGCTCGGCCGCTTCCAGACAGCAATTGGTCTTCTGCTTGTTGAATTGCTTCTTCAAAAGTGTGTTCGTCAATGGTTCTACGTTGTCTGTTATCGTGCTCCAGCTCCTGAGCAATCCGGAAGGCCTTAAGCTCATCTGGCTGTATCATCATTTCAACAGCCCTGCGAGGATCGCCTACACGGCCTGCAGCATTAATCCTAGGCGCCATTCCAAAAATGACACTTGCGTTTGTAAGCTGACCAAGGTGAAGTCCGGCACAATCAACGAGTCCTTTGAATCCCGGACGAGGGTATTGATTCAACAGCTCAAGTCCAAAATGACTGAGAATGCGATTTTCATCTTCTAGGGGGGCAATATCTGCCGCAGAGGCAATGGCAACAAAGTCGAGGTATTCATACGCCAACTCTGGGTGCCCGTGTCTCTCTGCCAGAGCTTGTAGGAGTTTGAACGCAACGCCACATGCAGCAAGCCCCTTAAAGGGATAATCACATCCTGGCTTCACGGGGTCGAGGATTGCAAGAGCGTTTGGAATCTCTTCTGCTGCCTGGTGGTGATCGCAAATAACCACGTCAATGTTAAACTCGTTTGCTCTGTCAACGGCCCGCGAAGCCGTTACCCCAACGTCAACGGTAACGATCAACGAAGCCCCAGCAGCGCGCGCTCTATCCACGGATAATGGCGTAAAGCCAAATCCTTCTTCGAGGCGACTAGGAATGTGATAATCAGCACGAGCCCCAATCTTCCTAAGAAAGTGGAGAACCATTGCTGCACTTGCAGTGCCATCTACATCGTAATCACCATGAACCCAGATGAGTTCTTGAGCTTCAATTGCACGTCCAATGCGATCGACCGCCAAATTCATCCCGTTCATTAACCAGGGGGAATGGAGTTCATCCAATGACGGCTCAAAGAACCGTTGGACGGCATCAATCGTATCAAGCCCTCGTCCTACGAGCACTTTGGCAATAGGAGAGGGGACATTCAATTGTGTGATTATCTCTTGTAGGGCATTTTCATCTTTACATTCCCGGGTGATCCACCGATAGTTCAACGTGATCCTGTTAATTTGAATTCAATCTGCTTTAAGATACGACTGCCAGCCCCCTATCATCAAGTTTCATTCACACAAATACTGTTACTTCGCACTGTGACCCCTCGCAAACCACTATTGGCATTGGACAAGGACGATGACGAACTCGCATATCGCGAGAGGACGCGGGAGCATGCTAAACCGTTGGAGCGCACGCGCACACGGATAAAACATGGCAAGGTGATAGGGGATAAGGGGTTACGTGGGATTGTGGCTACGCCCATTGGTCCAAAGTGGATTGTGGCGGTAGACCTAGAGTTCTGGATCTGTGGCGTTTCAGGCGTGATAGACGTGCCACACACTTCAACGATGATTGCCGTTGGCGACGTGGTGTGGATTGAACCCGACGGCGACAGAACCGAGCAAGGCGATCCCTCGGCTGCGATCGTAAAGGTAGAAGAACGCACCACGGTTTTGTCGCGTAAGGCAGCTGGTAAAACTCAGCGCGAGCAGGTATTGGTTGCAAATGTTGAGCAGCTCGGTATTGTAATGGCTGTTGCCCTACCAAACTATAATAAGCGCCTCATAGACAGATATTTGATTGGTGCAGACAAAGGAAATCTTGATCCATTCATCGTAATAAATAAGTACGATCTGCTTGATTCAGAATATCACCAGGATGTGCTGGATGATCTTATGGTCTATATCAAACAGCTTTCTATACCGACAATGTTTACGAGTTCAAAATCAGGACGAGGGATGCAGGAGCTCAAGGATATTCTTGCGGGGCGGTCTACGCTCTTAACAGGACCCTCTGGTGTTGGCAAGTCATCCCTCATTAATCGGTTCACCGATGCGCGCCAGCGCGTTGGTGCCATTTCAGAGAAGTATGAAAAGGGGCGGCACACAACAACTGCATCACTCGTGATTCCATTGCCGGGAGGGGGCATTGTTGTTGACTCTCCGGGGATACGGGAGTTTGGAATTTTTCAGCTCGATGCAGCCGAACTTCCATTCTACTTTGAAGAGTTCACTCCGTACGCGGCTAGATGCAAGTTTGCTCCCTGTTCACATACGCATGAGCCTGATTGTGCCGTAAAAGAGGCTGTAGAATCTGGGAACATCGATGAAGAACGATACGTTTCGTACCTGAACCTAAAGGACACGCTGTAACTGCCTTCTTCCTATCTTTGCCACCCCACCAAACACGGTAGTTGGAGAGGTGCGAGAGTGGTTGAATCGGGTAGTCTCGAAAACTACTATGGGAGCAATCCTATCGAGGGTTCGAATCCCTCCCTCTCCTCACAAATGGCTGGGCGAGTGCTGAAATTGGCAGACAGGCGGGTCTCAGAAGCCCGTGTTCGAAAGGACGTGTGGGTTCAAGTCCCACCTCGCCCACACATTTGGAAGCTCCAACCAATGGCAAAAAAGAAGACCTTGCCAATGGGCACGAAGCGTGCATTTGTTACGGAGCTAAAAAAATCTCCGAGTCAATGTTGGAGAGAAGGTTGCAAGACAAACTCTATGCGCATAATAAGCATGGGCTAGTTTTACCGAAGCTTCACCATGGTATGTGACCCTAGCTGATGACAAATGGTACGCACGGATTGCGATCGCATCCATCATACGCATACACTATGGATACGCTGGATCTTTCCTATCTAACCATAACCGATCAACAACACGCAGAATTACAGATTGCTCGGAAGGAATTGATAAAGTGAATGATTTTACATCACGACATACGATGCTCGTACTGTTCTTCGTTACCATCTACATGATGATGTTCACTTCGCATGTACACGCGCAACAGAAGGCCGCAAAGCCCAAGGAAGAGCAGCCAAAGGAAGTTTGGAATCACGTCAAGCAAGAGCGATTTGGTCGCTATCGCGTGCAGGCTCCAAAAGGAGCTGCAGCCGGTAAGACATATCCATTGGTAATGCTGCTGCATGGTAACGGTAATGCACCAGAACTCATGCTACGATGGGCAAATGATCTTAAGCTCGACACCTTCATTGTGATTTGTCCAGAAGCCCCGTACGTGAAAATCACAGAAACAATTCAAACAAAAGAAGAGCGATATACCGCAATGGCTGATGCCATTGGCCTTCCAGATACGCTACTACCAGAGGCCATTACAACCTCAGCAGATTGGTACTACAATGTGTTGCTTGATGCACAACGAACGCTTCCGGTGAACAAGGATGTAAAACCTATCTTGATTGGATTTTCGCAAGGGGGCTTCTTTGCCCAGGTATTATTGACACGTTATCCGCAGACGTTCCACAAGGTTGTAACAGTGAGCGCCAGCATGTATGCCGCTGGACTCGTTATAGAGAAATTGCCCAATGTTGCCTCATCAGATGTAGAAGTATTGATGGCCCATGCGCGCCTTGATCCAGTGGTACCATTTCAAACCGGCGAGCTCCTCCATGCAGCATTTGATGGCGCCAAGGTTAAAAACACCTTTATCCCGTTTGACGGGGGACATTGGCCAACCCCAGAAGTCACGGAACTGATCAGCAAATGGCTACGCTAGTGAGTTTATTGGGTAATTTGTGCTGTTCTGTGATTAACTAACTACCTAATGAACTAATTCGTCAATTCGTATGAGCGGATCCGCCACACTCGAGCGTGTAGAAAAGCTACGTCAAAGCAAGATCCTGCGAGAAGTGCAGGACAAAGACACCGTTGCAATGTTCGAAGACCCACTTGAGAACGATATGATTCTCAACATGGGTCCGCAGCACCCAGCAACACACGGCGTGTTGCGTGTATTGCTGCGCCTCGATGGTGAGACGGTTGTAAAGTGCATTCCGGAGTTGGGCTATCTACACCGTGGCTTTGAGAAGATTGCAGAGAACAGTACCTACCACGAGTTTATTCCGCATACAGACAGGCTTGATTATATCTCGCCCCTTTCAAACAATGTTGCCATTTGTATGGCCATTGAAAAGGCAGCGGGTATTTCTGTGCCCGAGCGTGCTGTATGGATACGTATGCTTGTGTGCGAACTTGCTCGTATCTCTTCGCACCTCCTTGCGATGGGTGCAACGTCCATGGACGTAGGCGCAATGACAGTGTTTCTATGGACATTCACCGAACGCGAAAAACAATACGACCTTTTTGAGCGAATTTGTGGTGCTCGGTTTACAACGAGTTATGCACGCATTGGTGGTGTTGCAAATGATATTGCCGATGATGTGATGCGCGACATTCGTGTGTGGCTTAATCAGTTGCCAGAGCGCATGTCAGAGGTTGAACGTCTCGTGAATCGCAATAGAATATTTGTTGATCGCATGGCGGGTACGGGATACATTCCGGCAGAGAAAGCAATTGCACTGGGCCTTACAGGCTCTACGCTACGGGGCTCCGGTGTTGCCCGCGACCTTCGCCGCGACGAGCCATACATGTTTTACGATCAGGTTGAGTTTGACGTCATCACTCGCAATGATGGTGATTGTTATTCTCGCTATATCGTTCGCAATCTTGAGATATGGGAATCGATGAAGATTTGTCATCAGTGTCTTGACAAACTCGAGGCCATGCCACGCACCCCGGTGTTGTCGGACACTCAACCGCAGTCAGTTGTATCTCGCAAGGCAGAGATATATACCAAGATGGAAGATTTGATCAATGACTTCATGATCATCAACTTCGGTACAATGCCTCCAAAGGGCGAGACCTATACGGCAATTGAATCGCCAAAGGGAGAATTGGGATTCTTTATCGTAAGCGATGGTACAGGACAACCGTGGAAGCTGAAGATCCGTTCTCCGTCGTCATCAAACTTGCAAGCACTGAAGTATATGGCAGAGGGCTCCATGGTGTCTGATGTTGTTGCAATCATTGGAAGTATCGATCCCGTGATGGGCGAAGCAGACAAGTGAATGCCTTCACCAGAGAACATTACGCCTGAGCGCAAGGCGCGCATTGAGCACGTTCTTGGCAACCGACAGCCCACGTTAACAATCGTTTTTGAAAATGTGCAGGACCCGCATAATATGAGTGCGGTCATTCGGTCTTGCGACGCCGTTGGTGTGCTTGAAGTTCATGGGATATATGCAGGACTCAATGAGTTTCCTGTTCTAGGAGAGAAGTCTAGCGCGAGCGCCCGAAAATGGGTTGGCGTAAACCTACATAACACCGTTGTTGATTGTTACGCAGTGCTTCGTGCAAAAGGTTTTAGCATTTATACAACCCACATGTCGAGCGATGCCACTGCGCTCCATGACCTCGACCTTACGCAACCCATTGCACTGGTTTTTGGCAACGAGCATCACGGCGTTACGGATGAAGCACGCGAAGGGGCAGACGGTAATTTCTTAGTCCCCCAGGTAGGCATGATCCAGTCCCTCAACATATCGGTAGCATGTGCCGTAACACTCTATGAAGCGATGCGGCAGCGCATGGCAGCAGGTATGTATGAGACACCGCAGATTGCACCGCAGGAGTTACAGGCGATGGTTACTGACTGGTGCGGGCGGTAAGTTCTTTTACTCGTAAAACACAGCGCGTTTGAGCGCGCTTTGTTCAGATGTGGGGTTGGGATCAATCTCAATGAAGTGTCTCTCGGTCTTGTTGACAGTTGTTGCAACGCCACTGAGATTCAGCTCCGTACCATCGCGCTTCACAGTGATATTGAGTGTGTCTCCAAGTTTAGGAGAACGCAATCGGCTGAACAAAGATGTACCATCAGAAGATGACTGAATCTCGCTGAATGGTTTGCCTTCTACTTTTATGAGTTGATCGCCATCTTTTACGCTGAGTGGGTTCTCAGGTGATGTGGGCTTCATTATCGCTGAGACTTCGTTACCTCTCATCGTAAACTGCATCGCTATGCCATAACCAGGTACGCGTGAAACCTTCTCAGCCGTATACTTCCATCCAATCTTTGAAAGAATCTCAGCCGATGGAATTCGCTTTGTGCCTCTAACGTATGTCTCTAGATAGTTTCGGATTGAAGGCGATGTTTCTCTCTCGATAAGTGCGAAAAGAGAATCATCTTGAAACGGGCGTGATGGTCCAAAGTCTTCGCGCAATCGATAGATCACATCGAGGAAACCCTTGGAGCCCCCTGACGCTTCGCGGATAAGAATGTCTACATAGAAGGCGTTTACGGCTCCGTACGTATACACGATTGGATACAATTGTTGTTCATCAGCTGAGAGAACATTGCGCGAGAAATCTGTAAATGAGAAGTCGGGAGGAATCCGGTCTTGATCTTTCAACTTGCTCTCGATTTCCCGGCGGAAACCTTCTTCTTTTATCGTTGAATCATGCAAGGGGGCAAGTGTAGAGAAATACTCCGTTGTGCCTTCGTATAACCACAAGTGCTGAGACATCTTGGGCGACCGAAAATCAAACGCGTCGATCTCTTCGCTATGAAGATTGAGTGGAATAAGGATGTGAAGGAATTCGTGAACAGCTACTTCTCCTAAACCAATTGGACGCTTCTGAAAACCAAGAAAGTAGAATGAGCTATTGCCATGCTCCAGGGCGCCCATGCCACGAGGGTTAGCAACCTTGGTTTGATCGCCCTTCCACAAATAGAAGAGAAACGCATAACGATTGACGGGCATTGTTGGGAGAAACTTGCCAATGGTCTTTGTGAGGCGAGCAAGTTCTTTTGCATATGCAGGGGCTACAGTGTCTGTACCGGCATGCGCGCATTGTACGATCACACGCACGCCGTGGATCATGAATGAGGCGGTGTCTGGCAGTGAATACAGCACTGGATTATCAACAAGTTGATCGTATGTATCTGCGAGATATGTGTCTAGCGTATCTGATATTCTTGCAATGTTCAATGATGAACCGCCGTACAGATGCTTTGGTTTTTTTACGTTGACTTGAAAAGGAACGTGTTGTGCCCCTTCAACAAAGCACACTATCCCGCCATGATTGAGCACAAAGATGCTATCGGATTCAAAGCCAGTGCCAGCCGCAGGGAAAACCTCGGTACCATTTGTTACGTCGTCAAATGAATCATCGATTTCATACGAAATGAATCTCAGTTTGCGCGCTTCTTCAACAACGAATTGTGAATCGAGAGAGCGATGCACAGGAAGATCACGCAATGAGGAATCGATAGCCCTAAAGTTGCGGACCAACTTCCACCATTTATGTTCTTCATAGGTTCCTGGAACGGTTACAGGGAACACAACAACGGCTGTGTCTGCCAGTACTCTTGGCGTCCACATAGAAATATGAATTCTATCGTTGGCAACATTTGTAAGATCAACGTCAACACGGTAGCGTTGTTCTTGAGCTTGCAGGATGCTGAATGAAGTCAGGAAGAAGAGAGCAGAGAGTAGGCTTTTTGGCATAGCCACAAAGCTAGGGACAATGATTGAATGTTCTAGAAGCCGCTGTGGTTTGTCAAGCTAGGCGGGAAGTTGCGGTTAGCGAGGGAGTTCAACCATAGACATGAGTCTTGGCTGTGCGCCCCAGGCTAGAATCGAGGCACGCACACGGTCAGCCCATTGCAGTCGATCTTGCTCATTCGAATTCGTCAACTCGGCACGAATGAGAATGTTCTTCTGAGTATGCTCCAGAGAAATAAATTCCTCGAGGTGAGCCTCATATCCCAGTGCTCGCAGGATATCACGGCGCATAGTATCAGTTACCAAATCTCCCAGACGCTCCTTCGTAATACCATCATCGAGCAGGGGGCGAACATATTCTGGAACCAACTCCTTGTGAAGCTGCTTCTGCACTTCATGATGACAGCATGGTGCTATGAGCATCATTTCGGCCTTCATCGATATGCCAAGCGCAATGGCTTCATCGGTAGCTGTATCGCAAGCATGCAAGGCAATCAGGAGATCACATCCTGCAGCAGCAACAGCGTCAGCAATCCGCGTGCAAACGAATTGAGTATTGCGCAGACCAATCTGCTGTGCGATGTGCGTGCAATGGTCAACAACATGTTGATTTGCATCAATACCACGGAGTGAGGCCTGTATGCCATCGCGCTGCAAAACATACATGAGCGATAGAGAGAGGTACGCTTTGCCACAACCCGCGTCAACTACACGGTATGGTTCGTCGCTAGGGGCGAGGCGAGGCCTAGCCCCCACGCTCGGGACGAAAGTGGCGAGGAGGTGGTTCACTTGACGGAATTTGTCGGCCATCGAAGCTTTGATCTTGCCGTCTGGAGTTGCTAGATCTAACGCGATGAGAAAAGCAGCGTCGTTCTCAGATGTAAGAGCTTTTTGCTTAACTCTGTCCACTGCAACAGACTCCCAGTTCTTCTTTGAAGGGAGCAGTCGTTTGGTAGAGACCTTAACGTGGGGGCCCTTAAATGTTCGTAGCATCTGCACATCCGCCTCTGGCGTCTGAACCAAGACCTGTCTGAACCTGCTGGCTATCCATGGATCTATAGAACCTTCTGGGTTGCCGGCCACCACAGATGTAGGCTCAGTGAATGCCTGCCTCTCAGTGAATCGCTCAGTCCGGATCTTCCATCCCTCGGCCACCCGTGTGCCCGAGACAACAACCTTCAGCACCTCCGCGCCTTTTGGGGGCTTGGAGAAGGTTACAACAAAGGCCGAAGCGGAGCTGATAAGAGGGGCAAGCATGTGGCAAAGGTACAAAGACCTTTCTGTGCCGTACTTTTGTGTTTTCTAATTCCGTATCTCGCCCCTTACCATGACTTCTCGACAGATTAGACAGACGTTTCTTGACTTCTTTGCGGCACGTGGACACCGCATAGTTCCATCGGCACCAGTGGTTCCGCACGGCGACCCAACATTGCTCTTTACAAATGCTGGCATGAACCAATTCAAGGATGTATTCCTTGGTACAGGTAAGCGCGATTATTCGCGCGCTGCAGATACGCAGAAGTGCATTCGTGTTTCTGGAAAACACAATGACTTAGAAGAAGTTGGATACGACACGTATCATCATACTCTTTTTGAAATGTTGGGCAATTGGAGTTTTGGCGACTACTTCAAAGAAGAAGCAATTGGCTGGTCATGGGAATTGCTCACTGATGTATTGAAGCTGCCCAAGGACCGCATCCACGCTACTGTGTTTCGTACCGATGATGAGTCCATGGAGATATGGAAAAAATATCTTCCTGAATCGCACATTCATCGCTTCGATGAAAAAGATAATTTTTGGGAGATGGGTGATACGGGGCCTTGTGGTCCGTGCACAGAAATTCACTTTGATCGCACGCCGGATTTGAGTGGCGGTCCACTTGTGAATTCGGGTGTGCCAGAAGTAATCGAAATTTGGAACAACGTTTTCATTCAGTACAATCGTACTGCCGATGGTACTCTTGAAGACCTGCCGTCACGTCACGTAGATACAGGCATGGGCTTTGAGCGCCTGTGTGCAGTGATGCAGCAGAAGGATTCTAACTACGACACGGATGTTTTTCAGCCGATCATTGCCTTCACTGAACAACTCAGTGGACGCACATACCGTACTGAACTCGATCATCCGGACGGCGTTGCGATGCGAGTCATTGCCGATCATATCCGCACACTCTCATTTGCTATTGCCGATGGCGCCCATCCCGGTAATGAGGGAAGGGGCTATGTGTTGCGCCGCATCCTACGCCGCGCAGCCCGATACGCACGCAATCTCGGACTCACAGAACCTGTGCTTTGGAAACATGTTGCAGTCCTCTGTGAAACAATGGGCGATGTGTTCCCAGAACTCAATGATCGACGTAGTGTTATCGAGCGCATCATCAAGGCCGAAGAAGAGTCGTTCCTTGCAACACTCGATAGGGGGCTCCTGCGTTTTGACGCAGTTGATGCTACAAGCGGTATTGTTAGCGGTGCCGATGCGTTTGAATTGTACGATACGTTTGGGTTCCCACTTGACCTCACGCAGCTCATCGCGCGCGAGAGGGGACTTACCGTTGACGAGGTCGGATACCTAGCATGTCTAGCCGAGCAACGCGCTCGTTCTCGTGCTGCACGCAAGAGTCATGCAATTGAAGCCACAAAGGTTTCTATCGATGCCGTGTCACGTTTTATGGGGTACAACGCCACAGAGACTTCGTCAGCAGTTCTCCATGTGGAAGGAAATGCCATCGTGCTTGCAGAAACACCGTTCTATGTAGAAATGGGCGGTCAGGTATCAGATACCGGACAAATCGTGGTAGGGGGTATCCCTTTCCGCGTTGAAGATGTGCGTAAACACGGTGATGCAATTATTCACATTTGTGAGACGGATGTTGACGCGTCGATTGGTGACATTGCATTGGCACAAGTTGACGCGCCAAGACGCAAGGACATTGAGCGAGAACACTCGGTAACGCACTTGTTGCATGAATCGCTGCGCCGGGTGCTTGGTTCGCATGTACAACAAGCTGGCTCACTTGTGGCTCCTAATCATCTTCGTTTTGACTTTGCCCACTTTGAGCGCATACACCCCGATGAACTGCAGGCTATTGAAGACATGGTGAATGAGAAGATTTTTGAATCTATTGATGTGCACATCGAAGAGATGTCGATTGAAAAAGCACGCACCGTACCTGGTGCAAAGATGTTCTTTGGCGATAAGTATGGCGACAGCGTGCGAGTGGTATTTATTGACGACAAATTTTCTGTTGAGTTCTGCGGTGGCACTCACGTGCGCAACACGAGCGAGATTGGGCTCTTTAAGATCATGGTTGAGAGCAGTGTTGCAAGCGGTGTGCGTAGAATTGAAGCAATTGCCGGACGTAGCATACCTGCGTGGTTAAAAGAGCTCGAGTCCAAGCGTGAAGGTGTTAACGACGATATGTTGCGCCAAGCCGATCGCATAAAGCAACTCGAAAAAGAGTTGGCATCGCTCAAGACCGACGAACTCAAGACACTCATACCATCTATTGTCGAAAAGGCAGTAACGGTAAACGGCATTCGCATTGCAACTGCTCGTGTGAGCGTAAGTGATGCCGAGCAGATGAAAGATTTAGGCGACGAGTTGCGGTCTGCTTTAAAGAGCAGCGGTATCGGACTTCTTGGTGCCGTTATCGATGATAAGGTCCAGCTCGTTTGCGTGGTTACGGACGATCTTACCAAGACCTACAGTGCCGGCAAGCTTATCGGCGTTGTTGCCAAGGAGCTAGGCGGTGGAGGTGGTGGAAAGCCTCACATGGCAACGGCAGGGGGCAAGGACATTTCAAAACTCGACAACGTATTAGAACAATTCTCATCAACGATTCAATCGTAACGAAGGAACTCAACATGGCAAACTCATTTGAAGCACTTGGCACAATGCATGTGGTAATGGACACGCAACAGGTGAAAGACACCTTTAAGAAGCGCGAGTTCGTAATTGAAATGCAGGATGGAAACTATCCTCAGCACATCAAGTTTCAGGTCACGCAAGACCGTTGCGCACTTCTCGACAACTTCAAAGTTGGACAGTCAGTGAAAGTGCTTTTCAATCTCCGAGGTCGCCCCTTCCAAAACCGTGAAGGACAGACCGTTTATTTCACAAACCTAGAAGCATGGCGCATTGAATTGGCGACGGGCACAGCCACACCCACTGGCGCGGACTACAGTCAAATCCCACAGGCAGCAGCAGGTGCAAAGGATGATTTTGATGACGTGCCGTTTTAAGGCTTTGTAGGCGCCTTATATGGGGGTGTTGTTGTCTTGCACCATTCCATGTACCTCAGGGAGGATCTGCTATGCCCGGGATTTCCTCCATAGAGCAGATGTTTACGGTCATCGTACATCGAGATGGCGAACGGTGGCTTGGTGTGGTAAAGGAGATTCCTGGAGTCAACTATTTTCAGGACGACATTTGAGTACTCTCGGTCAATGTTGGGATGAGCCAACCTGCTCCTCCGTACCTTTGCCTCATGGAACGCATACTACTTATCGGATCTGGCGGACGTGAACATGCTCTCGCAAAGGCACTTGTGGCTTCCTCATCATGTGAGAAACTGTGGGCCACACCAGGTAATCCAGGAATTGAGCGCGAAGCGGAATGTGTAGCGTTGAATATCGCAGATCACGATGCAGTGGCTCGCTTCTGCATGAAGAATGATGTAACACTTGTGGTGATTGGCCCTGAACAGCCCCTTTCAGAGGGCCTTGCCGATTCCCTCCGTGAAGAAAACATCGACGTCTTTGGACCAGATAAAGCTGCGGCGCAACTCGAATCTTCGAAGGGATTTTCGAAGGACTTCATGGCCCGACATCACATTCCAACGGCGTTGTTCAAAAGGTTTGCAAATACTCAGCGCACAGCCGCAGTGGATTACGCACGCAATCATGCCGTGCCGGTTGTCATTAAGTATGATGGTCTGGCCGCAGGAAAGGGCGTGGTTGTTGCCACAACAAATGCAGAAGCTGTCATAGCAGTGAATGAAATGTTTGACGGAGCATTTGGCACAGACGGCGTGGTGATAGAAGATTTTTTAGTAGGTCACGAAGCAAGTGTATTTGCTATCTGCGACGGTCGCGATTATGTAACGCTTGCTCCTGCTCAAGACCATAAACGAATTGGTGACGGCGATACTGGCAAGAATACTGGAGGCATGGGTGCCTACGCACCTGCACCAGTAGTCACCGCCGATATCATGGAAACAATTCGAGCACGAGTTATCAAACCTGTCATCGACGGAATGCGAGAAGAGGGGAGCCCCTTTATCGGATGTCTCTTCTGCGGCCTGATGATCGATGGTGATGATGTACATGTTGTGGAGTTCAACGCACGCTTTGGTGATCCGGAAACTCAGTCGGTGCTCGGCGTCCTTGACGCAGATGTTGCAAAACTTTTTGCATCTGCTGCCCGCGGATCAATTGATGCCTCGGCTATCAGATCAACTGCAATAGGACACGCGTGCACGGTGGTGCTGGCCTCATTCGGATATCCCGATGCATATGAAAAGGGGCTTGTCATTAATGGTATCGATGATGCGGAACAAGATCCACACGTGACGGTGTTTCATGCCGGCACGGCTCGTGGAGCTAGTGATCACGCAGGTGAACAACCACTCGTGACAAATGGTGGACGCGTCTTAGGCGTAACAGCAATTGCCGATACACTGAAAAATGCCGTAGAGCGTGCGTATGATGCCACTGCGAAAATTTCGTACGCAACAAAAATTCACCGCACAGATATCGCTGCAAAAGCATTATGAAGATTCTTGTAACAGGCGGCGCTGGGTTTATAGCTTCACACGTAGCCGACACCTACCTGCAGGATGAGCACGAGGTTGTGATTGTTGATAACCTCTCGATGGGGAAGTTGGAAAATATTCCTGCTGGATCACGTTTCGTAAATCTTGATATCAACAGTGATGAATTTGTACAATTCGTTCTCGATGAGCGTTTTGATGCGATCAATCACCACGCAGCACACATGGAGCTGCGGGTAAGCGTCGACAAACCCGTGCACGACGCTGCGGTAAACATTATTGGCTCCTTGCGCCTTCTCGAAGCCGCCCGCAAATCTGATGTGCAACATGTGATCTTGGCGTCTTCAACCGCAGTGCTCGGCGAATTTGTGCAGATACCTGCAACTGAAGATCACCCCGTGCGCCCCATCGCCCCCTACGGAGTTTCAAAACGTGCCATGGAGCTCTATGCTGAATACGAGCGCATTGTTCACGGACTGAGCGTAAGCATCCTGCGGTATTCCAACGTTTATGGCCCGCGCCAAAATCCGAACGGAGAATCAGGCGTGATCGCAATTTTCTTGGAAAAGTTTTTACAAGGGGCTATCCCCACAATTCATGGTGATGGCAATCAGGAGCGAGACTACCTCCATGTGAACGATATAGCGTGTGCTAACCGGGCAGCGTTAATGACGAAAGCACAAGGTATTTTTCATGTCTGTGGCGATAGCTCGGCAAGTGTCAATGAGATTGTAGAACTGTTGCGCTCAGCCCTTGGCACTGATCTGCAGGTTAAACACGGTCCAGCAAAGGCAGGTGACCCAGCGCGCACACGTGGCTCGCACGCCGCGTTCACAGAGCTCACAAATTGGCGCCCACGTACGCTCCTTAACGATGGAATAAGGGATACTGCAGAGTGGTTTCGGGCGCGCACGTGAACTTTATTTTGGCAGTATTTGTTTCAAGAAACATCTGCACATCGACCTATCCGTTTTTTCACGTGGTCCTGTCCTCGTAACTTTGGGGATTGGGCGGTGAATCACTCCTATTTAGAGGTTGGTGAACATGCAGAAGTTTGGGATTCGTATCGTTATTGTAGGGTTAACGTTATCGGCCGCTGTGTTTCTCGCAGCGTGCAATGTTGAAGGGTTCTTTACAAAGTTGCAGGATGACCCTGTATGGGTTGATCCCAACGCCGCTGCTGCTGAAACAGCTGGTGCGGCTGACGCTGGTGGACCCGGTAAAGGCATCTACGGCAGAATCTGCGCCGCATGTCACCTTGGAAGTGGAAAAGGCGTTCCCGGCAACAATATCCCGCCCCTTGCCGGATCGGCACTTGCCTCTGGCGATGCCAATAAACCAATCGGGATTGTGCTGCACGGATTCCGCGGTCCGATTGAGCGCAATGGCGTAAAGATCAACGGACAAATGGCAGCATGGAAAGACCAACTCAGTGATCAAGAGATTGCCGACGTTTTGACCTATGTACGCGGCGCTTTTGGAAACAGCGGCTCGGCAGTGACACCGGATGAAGTAAAGACCCTGCGCGAGGCCACAGCCTCTCGCACGCTGCCGTATGCCGAAGCAGAGCTGCCGTAACAACCTTTAGAAAATTTTCCTCCTCGGAGTTTTTACCCCATGGGCGATATCCTTCACGTATTAGACATGCTGGCATGGTTCCCAGAGAACATCTCTACCTACGGAGCCGAACTCGATAATTTGTTCGCCATCATCTATTGGGTGAGCGTTGCGATCTTCTTTCTCACCTTTGGCATCCTTGGGTATTTGCTTGTCAAGTATCGCTATAGCCCTGACAGAAAGGGTTATAACTATCACGGAAACAACCTGGTAGAAGTCACGTGGACAATTCTGCCAACATTTCTCTTCGCAGCCATTGGCCTGTACTCAGATGACATTTGGGAACGGACAAAATATTCGAAGCGCGTTCCACAAGCAGATGTAGAAATCATTGTGCTTGGAAAAACGTTTGGATGGACGTTCTTGTATCCCGGTTCGGATGGAAAATTCGGCCGTAACGCCTATACAGATCGCACCGCGCGGCATCTGATGTCTACGACCAACATTTTTGGCATAGACTCTACAGACCCAACTGGTATGGATGATTTCACGACAGAAAATCAATTCCGCGTTCCCGTCAACTCAAACATCGTGGTACGGGGCTCATCAATTGACGTGCTCCATAGCTTCTTCCTGCCACATGCGCGTGTGAAGCAAGATGTTGTGCCAGGTACATGGATGAATATCTGGTTCAATCTGTTCAAAACCGGAGATTATGAACTTGCATGTGCCGAACTCTGTGGAGGCGGACATTACTCCATGCGTGCAGAGTACAAGGTTGTGAGCATGGCTGACTACGATACGTGGCTCGACAAGAAAAACGCAGAGGCGAAGGCTGCACGTTCACCTCAATCCTTGCCGGCTGCACCTGCCGATACGGTAGCAGTTGCATCCCACTGATAACAAAACAGCGAAACTGGAGACCCTTTCATATGAGTACAGCAACGCTTCCAAGCACTGAAACTGAAGCGCACACCCACGAGCACCACCACGAACTACCGTGGTATCGGAAGTATGTGTTTTCAACTGATCACAAAGTGATCTCTAAGCAGTTCATGCTTTCGTCGCTCTTCTTTCTTTTTATCGGTGGTGCATTTGCACTCTTCATTCGCTGGCAACTAGCATATCCAGGTACAAAGATTCCGCTGGTAGGATCTATTCTACCGGCAACATGGGTTACGGAGCCGGGGAGTGGAATTATTACACCGGAATTCTACGCGCAGCTTCTAACGATGCACGGCTCGATCATGATCTTCTTCGTGGTCATCCCGCTTGCATTGGGAATGTTTGGAAACTTCTGCATTCCGCTGATGATCGGAACTGATGATATGGCTTTGCCCCGACTCAATATGTGGTCGTTCTGGCTCGTGCCTCCCGCCGGTCTTATCATGATGGCTGGATTCTTTACCGAAACAGGTTATGCAACGGCTGGTTGGACGAGTTATCCGCCTCTTTCTGCGTCAATCCAACTGCCCACGTTTACTATATCGGGGCAAACGCTATGGCTCATTAGCGTCTTCCTTGTTGGATTTTCCTCCATCATGGGTTCCGTGAACTACGTTACAACCGTTCTGAATAAGCGTGCAAAGGGTATGAAGCTTTTTGACATGCCACTAACTGTATGGGCGTTGTTCATTACGGCAATCATGGCAGTGCTTGGAACGCCAGTTCTTGCGGCAGGACTAGCAATGTTGTTTATGGACAACTTCCTGCACACGAGCTTCTTCCTGCCTGATAATCTCGTCACGAACTCAAAGTATTTCGGTGGTGGCCAGCCAGTTCTTTTCCAACACGTGTTCTGGTTCTATTCGCACCCTGCTGTATACATCATGATTCTGCCGTTGATGGGAATTGTATCTGATGTATTGGCCACGTTTTCGCGCAAGCCAGTCTATGGCTATAAGGCCATGGTATTTGCGATTGCAGGTATTGCGTTCCTTGGCTTCATCGTATGGGGTCACCACATGTTCCAATCGGGCATGAATCCTTTGCTCGGTACTACATTCATGTTATCAACGATTGTTATCGCTGTACCCTCATCGATCAAGGTCTTCAACTGGCTAGGTACTCTATGGCGCGGTAACATCAAATTCACATCCGCAATGCTGAACGCACTTGCGTTTGTTTCGATGTTTATCATTGGTGGACTCTCTGGCGTGTTCATGGCATCGGCACCTGTTGACATCTACATCCACGATACGTACTTCATTGTTGCACACATTCACTATGTGCTCTTTGGTGGGTCGCTCTTCGGAATTTTTGCCGGTATCTATTACTGGTATCCAAAGATGTTCGGAAAGATGCTCAACGAAGCATGGGGCCGCAAACACTTCTATTGGACATTTGTAACGTTTAATCTGACCTTCTTCCCAATGCACATCCTTGGAGTGGGCGGACACATGCGCCGCATCTACGATCCAAATGTGTATGACTTTCTTAAGGGGCTTGGTGGCATTAATGAGTTCATCACGATTGCTGCAATTACTCTTGGTTTTTCTCAGCTTTTCTTGATCAGCAACATCTTGTGGTCAATGAAGTTCGGCAAAAAAGCTCCGCGTAATCCGTGGCATGCAAACACACTTGAGTGGGCTGCCCCAGAACATCCTGGTCACGGAAATTTTGATATGGACATCACTGTGTACCGCGGACCGTACGAGTTCAGCGTGCCTGGACGTGAACTCGACTATTGGCCTCAGTGGGAACAAGGTGAGGCAATCTCCGCGCACCACAATACTGTGGCAGTTCCTATCGAAAATGAAACACGTACCTTCGGCGCACACTGACCGTCATGACTCACACATCAGAACCATCAGGATCACTTCGCATGCTCAACATCATGAGCATTGTGTTGTGCGTTCTTACGTTTGGTTTGATCGTGTGGGGTGCGCATGTTAATACAACCAGAAGTGGAATGGCTTTTCCAGATTGGCCTACGTCAAACTTTGCTCCTATGGTAACGTATCAGCCTTCAGAATGGCTATGGGCGAAGGATAAATTCTGGGAGCATGGTCATAGACTCTTTGCAAGTTTTGTTGGCCTCTTTACAACGGCAGTACTTGTGCTTGCTGTGTGGAAGACGCCCGCTGCAAGCCGTCCACATCGTGCTATTGGCGTTGTCGTTGGCGTTGTGCTCGCAACAATCATAACAGCAATCTTTGGCATTAATCTGATGCCGCCAGGCTACATGGAGACGTTCATGATAGGCCTCGGCGTGCTGATGCTGTACTTTCTTGTTAAGTCTGCGCAAGCGCCGTCTGAAAGCAGAGTTGTGTGGCTTTCCATCTCTGCATTTGTAGCAGTGTGCCTACAAGGAACATTTGGTGGATATACAGTGCGCAACAATCTGCCCGACTGGACATCCGTAACACATGGCGTATTGGCAGAGATATTCTTGATGATCATCGTCGGCATTGCACTCCTAACGTCAACCGCATGGAATGCAAAACGATTGATGCCACCTGTGAAGCGAATTGTGATGTCCGTTGTGGCTGTTACCTGGGGTCTGACGTTCTTGCAGTTTATTCTTGGAGCGCTCACTCGTCATACCGATGCATGGGGAGTGAGTCTTACGTTCCCTCAATGGAGTGATGACGGATTCCTGCCGGCCTCTGATCAGTGGCAACAATCACAGGTGCTCATACACTTCTTGCACCGCACAACGGCATACGTTGTGGCGTTGTTTGTTGTAGCGCAATATCTGATCATACGCAAGGATGGCGCTCCTAAAGATGTTCGCGTATCGGCGCTGATTTCAGGATTGCTGGTACTCGTACAGATTGTACTCGGGGCGATGATCTTATGGTCATTCCGTGGCGAGCTTGTAACCACCTTGCATGTGATGACTGGTGTGATTCTTCTGATCTTCAATACGATCACCATGTATTCTACGTTCCGTAGGCCCCTTGTCAAAACGCAAGCGATTGCCGTTCCTCATATGGCAGTGGAGGGGGGGCAATAGTCATGGCATTTCAAGAGACCGATACCATACCGATGAATGTTGACCTTTCTATGGTGAAAGTACCAACGATCTATCGGCATTATTACGAGCTCACCAAGCCAGGTATTACGCAGATGGTTGCCATGAGTACGTTGGCTGGATATTACCTGGCTATTCCTGGCAGTGTTGCGGCTTATGCTTCCATCAACACAAACTGGGTGCATCTCATTTCAACGATGATCGGTACTATAGCCATCAGCAGCGGAAGTTGTGTTATAAATCATGTGATGGAAAGAGATGCTGATTCGCGAATGAAGCGCACGGCAACGCGGCCTATTCCATCTGGCGCTATTAGCGTACGTGATGCTATCATCTTTGCGTTGGTGTTAACCTTGATCGGCGCAGCGCTCCTGGCAACGGTAAATGTGTTAACGTTTTTGTTAGCCATCGGTACGTGGGTGTCATATGTAGCCGTGTATACACCAATGAAGCGCAAGTCATCGCTTGCAGTGATTATTGGTGGGGTGCCAGGTGCGTTACCGTTTGCAGGTGGCTGGACCGCGGTGAAGGGCACAATGGACCCCGTCGCATGGTCGCTCTTTGCAATTCTCTTCTTCTGGCAGCTACCGCATTTTTATGCACTCTCGTGGATGTATCGCTCTGACTATAGGGCAGGGGGCTTTGTGTTGCGTGCTATCAGCGATGATAGTGGACGCACACTCGGACTTCAAATGACACTTACAAGTGTGTTGACGTTGGCAAGCATTGTTGTTCCATCAATGCTTGGCGCAACTGGGATGTTGTATCTGGTGGGATCATCACTGCTAGGGCTATGGCTTGTTGCTGAGAGTGTATTGTTTATCCGCAAGGCAGATTCTGCAGCGGCAAGACGCGTACTCCTTACATCGTATGCCGTGCTCATGGGTGTGATCCTTTTGATGTTCCTCGATAAACAGTGATCAATTTTTAGATGACAGTCAAATATTAGGTGACAGGATGTCTTCAGCTTTAAATCTCTCGCACGAGCCAGTCACACGGGTCCGCCATGGCAAATTTGCCATGTGGGCTTTCCTTGCGTCTGAGCTTATGTTCTTTGCAGGCTTCTTTGGCACATTCATCGTGCTGCGCAATACCAATTATGCTGCGTTTGGCGAAGGGTCTGCTCAGTTGAGTTGGCCGCTAGCGCTGGTAAACACATTCATTCTCATTGGTAGCTCATTAACGATGGCCATGTGCATCTACCATTTAGAGCGTGGCAACAACAAGCTTTTTCGCTTGTTCATGGGGCTTACCATTATGGGCGGCTTTGGCTTTTTGATTGTGAAGTACCTTGAGTATAGCTCAAAGTGGGAGCACGGCCTCTTTCCTGGTCAAGAACATCATACTCTCTTCTTTTCATTCTACTTCCTCATGACGGGCTTCCATGCTTTGCACGTGGTTGGTGGCATGATTCCCATGGCGTACATGTTCTTTCGGTCCTACACAAAACGTGGGTACAAGCATCCGGGCAAGGTTGAAACACTTGGTCTTTATTGGCACTTTGTTGACCTTATGTGGATCTTCATCTTCCCTGCATTGTACCTCATGATCCCATACGCTGTAGCCGGCGCCGGCGCTCATCATTGATAACGTACCATTGATTGTAAACGGAGAAAAAATTCATGAGTGACGATCACGGTAGCATCATTCCCGCGTATATGAAGGTGTTCTATGCCCTCTGCGCTTTTACAGTTCTTACTGTTGCAGCCGCAAAGTGGATGCACTTCCCTGAATCGTGGGGTACAACGGGCGACATTTTACACGTGGGCATAGGTATCGTTATTGCTGTGATGAAGGTGGTCATGGTAATGTGGATATTCATGCACTTAAAGTTTGATCAGCCTATGCTGAGATTCTTTGTGTTTGTTCCCGTCTTCCTCTTTTTTGTGATGAGCTTCGCTCTAAACTTTCTCGAAGTGTGGACATACACCCGATAGAAATCCAATTGCGAAACATTCAACACTATATCATCAACTTCCAACTTCACACGTGTGTGGCAGTTCTTGCTATGTTCATAGCATTGTCTTGCACGCCAAAGGAGAAGGCACATGAGCATGGCGCCAAAGCACTAGATTCATTGCCCGTTCTGCGCATGGTTGGTGTGTTTGATGGTATAGATCATTATGGTAAGCCCCTTACCTCAGAGTCGCTTCGGGGAAAACTCTGGTTAGGATCGTTCTTTTTTGCTCGATGCGAATCAATTTGTCCGGCGCTGAATACCGTGCAATCGGCATTGCAACGAGACTTTAGTGACCGACTACTTTTTGTTTCGATTACAACCGACCCAGACAATGACACGCCCGAGGTAATGCATGCATATGCGGATCAGTTTGGCGCCAAGGACAACGTGTGGTGGTTCGTGAATATGCCGCATTCAAAAATGCTTGATCTAGCATCGAATGGACTAGGCCTGATATCGCCTACGAGTCCAGAAATGCATTCAACGCGATTTGTATTGGTAGACTCAGCAATGCAGGTACGTGGCTATTATGATAGCGCTGACACGGCAGACATTTCAAAGCTTCGTGGTATTCTGGCGGGAGTGAGATGATGTTGGAGAAATTGCCAGTGCTTAATGCAATACTGAACGCTATCAGTACCGGGCTCCTTGTGTATGCGTACACATTGATCCGAGCAAAGAAGATTCAGCAGCATCGTGCCGTGATGATTACAGCATTTTGTGTGTCAACGGTTTTTCTTGCGAGCTATTTGCTACATAAATGGCATTTGTGGCAAACAACAGGCTCGTTTAATACAGTGTTCGCTGGTCAGGGAGTATGGCGTCCAGTTTATTTTTCACTGCTCATAAGTCATGTGTTGTTAGCCGCCACTGTTCCAGTGTTGGCCATCATAACACTTGGTAGGGGATTGAGAATGAACGTGGAGAAGCACCGCCGTATTGCTCGTATCACATTTCCAGTGTGGCTCTATGTTTCTGTGACTGGAGTGTTGGTGTATTTCATGTTGTATCAATGGTTTGAAGCAGTATGAAACGATTCGTTGCCGTTGTTGTGAGTGCTTTTATGCTAATCCTCGTTGCTGTGGATAACATAATTGCGTGCCCAGCATGCAAGGATAGTTTTACAAGTGGTGGGGCGAATGGATCGGTTGGGGAAGCCTATTCCTGGTCGATTCTCTTCATGTTGGGAGTTCCGTTGACTATCATCACCGTTGCCACAATCGTTGTGGCGCGACGCCTTCGTCAATATCCGAATGGCATTCTTTGATGCAATTGGATGTAACGTAGGTTAGCATAGAACGGTATATTTGTAGGACATTACACGCTAAGGGTTGCGAATGTTTTCACGCCGATTCGACATGGGAGTGAAGGTTGGGGGTGCCGTTGTTGGTGCTGTTGCCGCCATCGTGTTCCTTGTCGGTTACTTTGGGGTCCGTAACAGCGTCGCAGACGTTGGGTATCGTCCAGATCAACCAGTACCGTTTTCACATAAGCTGCACACTGGTGAGTTGCAGATACAATGCCAATACTGCCATGCAGGTGTTGAAGCATCGGCGCATTCGCCCGTGCCTACAACGCAGACCTGTATGAATTGCCATACTGCTGTAAAGGCAGAGAGTCCGAAACTTAAAGTTGTGCGTGATTCCTATGAATCTGGTCAGCCGATTGAATGGGCTCGCATACATAAGGTGCCGGACTATGTGCACTTCAATCACAGTAGGCATATTCGTGCGCAGATCGACTGCAAGAGCTGCCACGGGCCTATCGAAGAGATGGGTGTTGTGTCCCAGTTCAAGCCCCTTACAATGGGATGGTGTCTCGATTGCCATCGCAATCCAGAAGCACTAATCGTTGGCGCTCGTCCAATATCTGGTGTGTTTACTGGCAAACTTCACGCAGTAAAAGACTTGCTCGACAGCTCGTATATCTTCACTCCGATTGCAGCGCAGGTTGGAAAATCAACTCCAATCACAGTACCTCAGTTTGGTTCATATGATACAGACATTCCTCCACTGACTGTGGCTGGCATTCCTCATCCGAAGAAGGCTGGCATTGGTCCTGAGAATTGTTCTACGTGTCATTATTGAGCCAGACGTTCAACTTCAACTGAAAACTACGATCATCCAACAAGGTTAGCATATGTCCGATCGTTCGCTGCACGCTTCCAAGAACACAACGTGGAAGAGCATCGATGAGCTTGCACAAGGTCCAATGGAGACCGGTGAGTTCGCAACAGGCACAACGTCAGCACCCGTTTTTGATTCAACGGTAAGCCGACGTGGCTTTATGGCTCTCGTGTCTGCATCGATGGCTCTTACGGCCGCGGCATGCCGCCGTCCTGAACAGAAGCTCGTTCCATCCGTAAAGTCGCTCGAAAATGCTACGCCCGGACTTCCTGTGTATTACACCTCTGTGTATGCACACCGCAATGCAGCCTATGGTGCAGTTGTAAAGACTCGCGAAGGTCGTCCGATCAAAGTAAAGGGTAATGAGCTTCACAATGTGAATTGTGGCACCGCCTCGTCAGAGATGCAGGCATCCTTGCTCTCTCTCTACGACCCAGATCGTATCCGCCGTCCGCGCCTTGATACAGGTCAAACGTCATTCGATGCAGCTGCTGCAAAGATTGCGGACGCAATGCTCGAGGCTCAAGGTGCTGGCAAAAAGGTTGCAATTGTTATTGACGAACATTGTTCGCCAACATTTACGCAGCTGCTTACTGAGTTCACCGCTGCAGTTCCAAATGCAATGGTTGTGATGATGCCATCAATCGTTTGCGATAACGCGTCGATTGCAAATCTGAGCATCCTAGGTGTGGATGCTGAGATAGTGCCAAATCTTGGTAAAGCATCTGTTATTCTCAGCGTTGATTCAGATTTCTTAGGCACGGATAAGCTTGCTCTTTATCACTCCGGACGTTTTGCTGCGAGGCGCTCTCCGTCGAGCGCGAACGCAGCAATGTCGAACCTCATTGTAGCAGAGTCGCAATATTCACTCACTGGTATGAATGCCGATCATCGCGAACGGCTGCATCCATCACAGCTAGAATCATTCATTGCTGTGGTTGAACGTGAGCTTGTGGGTGGTGGTGCAATCGGAGGAGATCTTGCTCGTGGTGCAAGTACTGAAACCACAAAAGCCGCTGTAAATGCAGCTGTAAAGCTAAAGGCAGCTCAGAGCGGGGAAGCAGTGGTTTTGACTGGGCGTCATCTCTCTCCACGTGCCCACGCCATTGCATATAGCATTAATAATGCACTTGGCTGCATTGGTGCCGGAAAGACAATTGATAGTGCTTGCACACTTCCGAATTCTCAGGCAAAGGGTGCCGGTATTGCTCAGTTACAAAGAGAAATGGAATCTGGCAATGTACACCTTGCGCTTTTCTGTGATGTAAATCCAGAGCATACGTCGGACCGTGCATTTCGTGCGGCAATGGCAAAAGTCCCTGTTCGCGCAAGCGTTAATCTCTATGAAGACGAAACTGCAATGGTTTCACAAGTCAGCATTCCTGCTGCACATTGGTTAGAGTCATGGGGCACGGCAGTATCAATCAACGGAACGATAAGCGTTCAGCAACCAATGATCGCCCCTTTGTGTGATGGTGTGCCATCTCTACAAGACACGTTGATAACGATTGGCAAAAAAGTTAATGCTGCATTTCTTGGAGAAACTGCAACGTATGCTGACTATGTAAAGAGTTGGGTCAATGCTAGTGTGCTTCCAACGGTGCCAGGCGTGTCGTGGACAAAGGCACTTCAAGATGGCGTTATAGCCTCGGCGCCGGCTACAGCAAGTGCTGCTGGTCTGAACCTTGGTGGAGGCGCTAGCCTTGTTTCGCATACAGTTGGCACGGGCATGATGCTGTTGACTGCTCCTTCACTGACAATGTATGATGGCAAGCTTGCCAACAACGGTTGGCTTCAAGAGCTTCCTGATCCTGTAACGAAAATCACGTGGGATAACGTAGCACTCATCAGTCCGGGTACAGCAGTTGCTCTTGGACTTGCATCAAGCAAGGATGCCAAGTCCATAGCGAAGGCTAATGAGAAGGTTGTCACAATCACAACGGCTCTCGGTGCAATTGATCTCCCTGTTATCGTGCAACCTGGTATGGCTGACAATGTCATTGCAACTCAACTTGGATACGGCCATACTGCAATGGGCAAGGTTGCTGAAGGTGTTGGCGTAAATACCTACATGCTAACAAGCGCTGGCCACACAACATCCTATGTAGCCGTTACCTCCGTTACTGAAAAAGCTGGTGAAAGGCACCGCATTGCCACAACACAACAGCATCACACGCTCTCCGATGGCCATGGCGATCGTCCGGTAGCAAAGATGATGACGCTTGGCGATGTGGCTGCGAAGAACTATGCTGTAGTAAGCGAAAACTTCAATAAAGAGGGTATGGACGGAAAGTTCCTGAAGCCCCTTTCAGCAAATGCAGAATACATCTATAAGGGCCATAGATGGGGAATGGTCATTGACATGAGCGCATGTACAGGATGTTCGTCTTGTATCATTGCATGTCAAAGTGAAAACAATATCCCGGTCGTTGGCAAAGAGCAAGTGCTTGTTGGCCGTGAAATGCACTGGATTCGCTTGGATCGCTATTTCACCGGAGACATGGATTCTCCTGGAGCGATAGTTGAACCAATGTTGTGTCAGCACTGTGAAAATGCCCCATGCGAAAACGTATGTCCTGTTGCCGCAACAACACACTCGCCTGAAGGCCTTAACGAGATGACGTATAATCGTTGCGTTGGTACTCGTTATTGTCTCAACAATTGCCCATACAAGGTGCGTCGCTTCAACTTCCTGAATTACACAAAGGAAAATGAACAGCAGCCATTGGATCTTGTTCAGAACCCAGAAGTAACTGTTCGATTCCGTGGTGTGATGGAGAAGTGTACGTTCTGTGTTCAACGTCTTCACGAAGCAAAGTGGCATGCGCGCGACAATGGACATGCACGAGTAGCCGATGGTGATGCAGTAACGGCTTGCCAAGAGGCTTGTCCGGCAAGTGCAATCATCTTTGGTGATATGAACGATCCAAAGAGTCGCGTATCCGTTGCAAAACAGAGCGAACGTGGCTTCCGTGTATTGTCGGACATCAACGTTCGGCCATCAGTAACGTATTTGGCTAAGGTTGTTAATGCCCCTGCTTCTCATGTAGAAGCTGGCGCTGGACATCATTCATGATTGAAACGAAACGATTCATAGACGGGAACCCAACATGACGGTGGTCCAAGAACAAGAGAGATTGCAGGCTTCCTTACTCGGTGAGGAACCCGTGCGCGAAGGACTCGTGCTCGGCAATCCATCGGTACGGGACGTAACAGCTCGTATCGCCAGTATCGTGGAGTCAAAGATCACCCTGAAATACCTTGCCACACTTGCTGTGACAGGTGGTATGGCAGCATGGGGATTGTTTGCACTCTACTATACGTTCACGGTGGGTATTGGGGCATGGGGCTTGAACAACCCGGTAGGATGGGGATGGGACATCACGAACTTCGTGTTCTGGATTGGTATTGGCCATGCCGGTACACTCATTTCGGCTATCCTCTTTCTCTTCCACCAAAAGTGGCGTACGGCCATTAATAGGTCGGCCGAGGCAATGACGATCTTTGCCGTTATCTGCGCCTTAACCATGGTGCTGAGTCATACAGGCCGCCCGTGGCTTTTCTATTGGCTACTTCCGTATCCTAATCAGATGCAAATGTGGGTCAACTTCCGATCCCCGCTTGCGTGGGACGTGTTTGCTGTGAACACGTACTTCACAGTGTCTGCATTGTTCTGGTTTGTTGGTCTGATTCCTGACCTTGCAACACTTCGTAACTATGTTAAGAGTGACATTGCCAAGAAGGTCTATGGTGTTTTGTCTTTGGGCTGGACGGGATCCACACGCCACTGGCACCATTACGAAATCGGCTACATGATCTTAGCTGGTATTTCAACGCCGCTTGTACTTTCTGTTCACTCTGTGGTGTCGTTCGACTTTACCGTTGGCATCCTACCCGGCTGGCATACAACAATCTTCCCGCCATACTTTGTTGCAGGAGCCATTTTCTCTGGCTTCGCCATGGTGATGACGCTTTTGATCATCACAAGGGAAGTGCTCGATCTAAAGCAGTTCATTACGCTGAAGCACTTCGATAATATGAACAAGATCATACTTGCCACAGGTATGATGGTTGGATATGCGTACGCCATGGAAATGTTTATCGCATGGTACTCAGGAAGCGATTGGGAGCGTTGGGTGTTCATTAATCGCGCCATGGGTGACTATGCATGGGCGTATTGGACAATGGTAGTGTGCAATGTTGTATCACCACAAGTATACTGGTTCAAAAAAGCACGCAGAAGTATTCCACTGATGTTCGTGATCTCAATCTTTGTGAACATCGGTATGTGGTTTGAAAGATTTACGATCATTTCAACAACGCTTCACCACGACTTTCTACCGGCTTCATGGGGATATTATTCTCCAACGTGGGTTGAGATATCAATCTTGATTGGCACGTTCGGCATTTTCCTTTCGCTCTTTCTCTTGTTTGCAAAGTTCGTTCCGGTTATCGCCATTGCAGAGATCAAGAGCATCTTGCCAGGTTCGCAGCCAAAGCATCACCATACCCCACACTCATGAGTACAACACCTGTCGGCGTCATTGGAGAGTTTACCGAGGTAAACGCGGCTGTTGCAGCGGCGGAAAAACTGCGCGATGCAGGCTACCGAAGCTGGGACATCCACACACCATATCCTGTACACGGTCTCGATAAAGCAATGGGCGTAAAGCGCTCCATTTTATCGTATTTCTCTTTTGCAGGTTTGGTAGGGGGCTTATCAACTGCAGTAGGACTTCAGTATTGGACCGGTGCGGTGGACTACAAACTGAACATTGGTGGCAAGGGATTTTTCGATTGGCAGTTCTCTGTTCCAATTGATTTCGAATTGTCAATTCTTGGAACGGCTCTCTTGACCGTGGCCGGACTGTTTCATCTATGTAGACTTCCTACATGGTACAATCGTTATCAAGATGATGAATCATTTAAGAAGGCAACAGACGATACGTTTGTTGTTACCATTGATTCAGAAGACGACAGATTTTCGGCTGACGGAACACAGACAATGCTTCGGCAACTCGGCGCTGCAAACGTCCACCTTGTAACTGCTACAGCGGAATGATCACGAACCTCAACGGCATCCTCGCATGAACGTACGTAAACTTCCTATCCTCTGGATACTCCTCGGCTTGCTCATTGCAGGCTTCACGACGCTTGTTCTCGCAGGCCAGATTCCATGGTTCTCAAAGCAACCGCCTCTTGAATTTCTCTATAATATGGACCTGACATTTAAGGCCATTCCTCAATCGGGAAATACGTTCTTCGCTGATCGGAAGAGCCTTCGTGATCCAGTTGCGGGTACCATTGCACGCGGAGCACAGCCTTACGCATTAGGTATGGGAGACATTGATGCAGCAGAGACAGAGAATGTGGATCCAAATCTCCCAATGACGGAATTCGTGATGGCCCGTGGCCAAAATCGATTCAACGTCTTCTGCGCTGCCTGCCACAACTACGATGCAAAGAGTCTTTCGAAACTCGTCAAACGTGGATCATGGCCTGGTATTCCCGACCTAACACGTGAACAAACAGCAGCGCTTTCAAATGCTCGGATATTTCATATCATAAGTGCTGGTCAAAATCTCATGCCGAGTTATGCTGATAAGATCTCGGTAACTGATCGCTGGGCTATCATTCGCTATCTAAGAACGCTTCAGGGTGTTGTTGGAACGGCGAGTAATCCTTCAGCAGTAACCACACAAGCACAGTAATCGCCAAGAGGAGCAATACACAATGTCAAATGTCAATCTTGGCTCAACACCGATAATCGGGAAGATCAATACGATCGGAATGGTTCTCGCTGTAGTAGGTGCCATTGGTCTCGGAGCCACTTTCGCACTGAACGGTCAACAACGTTTTTTTGCAGACTACTTGCTCGGGTTTTGGTACTTCGCCGGGATCAGCGTAACGATGATGTTCTTTTCTGCCTTGCAATACCTTGCTCGCGCGGGATGGAGTTCAGCTATTCGACGTATTGCAGAGAATTTTACGGGCATGGTGCCTTTCTTGGCTATTGCCTTGATCCCAATAATCCTAAACATTCTCTCCCACAACTCAATCTATGAGTGGTCACATCACGACGCCAGCTCTGATGTTATCCTTCAGAAGAAAGCAGCATACCTCAACCCTATGGCATTTGCTATCAGGATGGGTGTCTACGTGCTTTTCTGGTTTGGTATGTACCGATTTGTTATTGGTAACTCACTCAAGCAGGATGCAACAGGTACAGATATTACTCCAACTCGTAAGAATTGGAAGCGTGCCGCACCATGGGTTCTGGTGTACGCGTTGTCTATCACGTTCGCATCGTTTGATCTTCTTATGTCGCTGGAGCCGCACTGGTTCTCAACGATATGGGGCGTCTATACATTTGCTGGACACTTTGTAGGTGCGATTGCCATCGTTACAATCATGACAGTTGTACTCTACAACAATGGTCATCTTCGGCAGTATATCACGGGCGAGCACTTTCATGATCTCGGAAAGTTGATGTTTGCGTTTTCTGTGTTCTGGGCATATATCGCCTTTTCGCAGTATTTCATTATCTGGTATGCAAACCTGCCTGAAGAGACTATCTACTTTGCAAATCGCACCTCACATGGGTGGGAGTACTTCGGAATTGCACTTGTCGTAATGCACTTTGTAGTGCCGTTTATGGTACTGCTTCGTCAGGATGTAAAGCGCAAAGGCAACGTACTTATCGCTGCAGCCATTATCATTCTTATCTCGCACTACATTGACCTAACGTGGATTATCATGCCCGCCGTTGGACATCATATCCTTAAAACGGATAGTGTTGTTTTTGGATGGCAGGAGCTCACAGGCTGGATGTTCTTTGGTGGCATCTTCCTTCTCTTCGCTGTTCGTGACTACAAGAAACGCAGTGCAGTTGCATTTAATGATCCTCTCATTCATGAGGCAACTGAGTACACAACGTAAGAGCCCCCTAACAGAGAAATAGAAAAGGCCTCTATCGAATATCGATAGAGGCCTTTGTTTTTTTTGTGAATTGACTTAGATAATGGGGAAACATGTCGCTAGTATATCCACTGACTACTAATTCACCAATGAGTCCACCATTACGCGTCATATTGCCCCCTCAACAATATGAACGAAACACGCCACGCGTATGCCGAACTATTGGTCGGAAACAAACGTTTTCTTCACGTTAGTGACCTCACATTAACCCTCGTAGAACGCCACCAGTGGAGAATTCTTCGTGGTATATTTGTAATCATACAAAACACAACACAATCCTTCAATATTGACCCATCTATGAATCAACATACCTTTGATCTTGTCGTAATAGGCTCCGGCCCAGGGGGTTACGTAGCAGCCATCAGAGCAGCGCAGCTTGGACTTACGGTTGCCTGCGTAGAGCGTGATAAGCTCGGCGGCGTGTGTCTTAATTGGGGCTGCATTCCATCGAAGTCGCTTCTTAAGAACGCTGAATACATGAACTTTCTGAAGCATGCAGATGATTATGGGTTTGGTTTGAAGGACATAGCTGTAGACTTTCCAAAGGTTATTGCACGGTCACGCGGTGTTGCCGATAAAATGAGCAATGGAGTGTCATTCCTTTTCAAGAAGCATAAGGTGACATTGATAAAAGGGTGGGGGACAATCAAGACTGCAACCACGATTGAAGTTGCCGATGAGAAAGGTGTCATTACAGACAATATCACAAGTAAGAATATCATGATTGCTACGGGTGCACGTCCTCGTCAAATCCCAGGCATCGATGTTGATCGCGAATTCATTCTTACTTCCACAGAGGCAATGCTTCAACAGAAGACTCCAAAGTCGCTTATCGTTATGGGCGCAGGTGCAATCGGAATTGAGTTCGCATATTTCTATCAATCATTTGGAACAGCAGTAACTGTTGTTGAAATGCTTGATCGAGTATTGCCCGTTGAAGATGAGGATATTTCAAAAGAGCTCCGCAAAACATTGGAGCGTGATGGGATGAAAATTATAACGGAATCAAAGGTGATTTCTGCGAAGAAGAAGGGCAAGGGAGTGGAAGTGGTTATCGAGAAGAAGGATGGAACCAAGGAGACCCTTACCGCTGACTTAGGACTCAATGCGATTGGCGTTCAAGGAAACATTGAAAATATCGGCCTCGAAAATGTTGGTGTTGCACTGGAAAGGGGCTGGATAACGGTTGATAAGTATTGTCGCACCAATGTCCCAAACATCTATGCGATTGGTGATGTTGCCGGGGCCCCATGGTTAGCACATAAGGCTTCTGCAGAAGGCCTCGTTGCTGCTGAGCATATTGCCGGACATCATACCGACGGTGTGGACTTCTCCAACATCCCTGGATGCACGTATTGCCAGCCGCAAGTGGCTAGCATAGGGCTTACTGAGAAGAAAGCAAAAGAAGCTGGCTATGAAATCAAAGTTGGCAAGTTCCCATTTACTGCAAACGGCAAGGCACATGGAATTGGCAAGGCACAAGGATTTGTGAAGCTCATTTTTGATGCCACGTATGGTGAGATCCTTGGCGCACACATGATAGGTCCAGATGTTACTGAGCTCATCGCTGAGATTGGAATTGCTCGTGCATTGGGAGCAACCGGTCCAACTATTTTCAAAACGATTCATGCACACCCAACGCTAAGTGAAGCAATCATGGAATCTGCTGCCTTGGCATACGGCGAATGTGTTAATCTTTAATCAATGTGTTAATCTTTAATCTATGAACGTTCAAGACTGGGGTCTGATTGATTTTAGCGAAGCCTGGCGCAGGCAGCGTGAGCTGGTGGATGCCATTCTACGTTCCAACCAGCCAGATACGTTGGTCTTGTGCGAGCACCCTGCAGTGATCACTCTCGGCCGTAATTCCAAAGAAGATAGCGTTTCAGAAAATCGAGACGTGTTAGCTGCACACGGAATTGATATTGTAGAAATCAATCGTGGTGGGGAGGCAACAGTTCACAGTCCTGGACAACTCGTAGGTTATCCAATTTTCAATCTCACGCGTACAAAACAAGATCTCCATTGGTTCTTGCGCACTATGGAGCAGAGCATTATCGATTCAATTGCATCGTATGATGTTCTAGGGAATCGGGTACGGGGCTTAACTGGTGTTTGGATTGAGGACATTCGAAAAATATGCGCAATCGGAATCCATTGTAGTAGGTGGGTAACTTCTCATGGCTTTGCACTGAATGTGCATAACGATATGGCATTGTTTGACTCAATCGTTCCATGTGGTATTCGAGAGCGTGGCGTAACCTCTCTTCAAATCGAAACTGGTCGCATTTTCGACATGGCTGAGGTTAAGAATGCCGTAAAAAGCGCATTTGCTGCGAACTTCATCGTATCTACGTAACACGTTGATAGCGAACATGGTTGCCACAGTAGGAAATAGTGCTGAAAGTCAATGTTTTTCCTGCGCCCCTTACAACTGTACTTGTTTCAAAGAATTTGGGTAGGCGACCACCCCTGTGGATAACCCTGTGGATAGTGCTAACAACTAGGCAATGTTTGGGGTTACGGAGACGTATCAAATTAGGCATTGACTCTGCACCCCTGTGCTCGTAATTTGCGCCTATTCTCTTATGCGGGAATAGCTCAGTTGGTAGAGCACAACCTTGCCAAGGTTGGGGTCGCGAGTTCGAGTCTCGTTTCCCGCTCGACGACGCGAGTCGTCACGTCCTCTTTTATGCTGCATGCCTTGCTATCTCATTCCCCCCTGATGGCAAGGCATTTTTATATCCGGTAACTTTAGTACCGATATGTACACAATACAATGTGAACACAGCGTCTCTACAACGGTATGCTGCGTATGAATGATCCTCAACGGCCCAAAAAAGTTAACATGATCAACTTCATCTATGTGACAGCCCGAGTGCTGTGTGTGCTGAGCGTTGTAGGGATTGTGGCTTCAACTAGTTCATTTGCACGGTTACCGAAAGGAATCGCTGTGCAAGAGCAAACGTCAAAGGTGTTGTCGTTCACCTACGTGCCAAAGATTCTACGCTGGGATACTGTCAACACATTCAACTCAGCAACGATACGTCCAGTCATTGACGGCGCACAAATTCGCGCATCAAGCGATGGATCAATTGTACAATGGATCGTTACTGTTGATTGCATTGTACCAAGTCCGCTAGGCTTTCGTGTTGACCGAAGTGATTTTCGCACGCTCACGTTGGCTTCAAGTTTGCCTTTTACCGTTGAGCACCTTGCAGACCGCATGCGGGCGCAAATGCCCAGCCCCTTATCACAAAGAGTAACGGTTACATATGATGGTATTGCAGGGGACCGGCACATCGCACGCATCTCAATCGTTGTGGCATCACGAGAAAATGGGCGTACAACAATTACTCGGAGCGCAGACGTTCGTCTGACGTTTGCAGGTGGGATAGCATCGGCAGGCAGAGCACCGTCAGCGCTCGGTGTGATAAACCCTTTAGCCCCATGGCTTACAGCACCATCTGTCTATAGTAAAAAGAATGAAAGTGTTCAAAACACTGAGTCTTTTGAAAATATGTTTCGCATGTCGATTGACCGCGAAGGCATGTATCGATTAACAGCAGATCAACTCCGGAGTGCAGGAGTCCCAACTGATGCTGAGGCTGCTCGTACAATTCGTGTATTTGGTAGAGGGGGCTTGGAGTTACCAGAAGAAGTTGACTCAGCGATGACGAGTATGTTGCGCGAGCAACCAATCACGGTGAGAACCAATGGCGATGGCAGTGTTCGTGATGTAATTTTTTATGCATCCGCTACAACTGGTTGGAATCGTGACAAGTCTACAATCAGGCATTACATACACCATTATGCAAAAACGAGCACGTGCTATTTAACGTATGGCGGCATTGACGGTCTCCGAGCGTCGCCACGAGCTGCTTCTGCCGCAGAGGCAACAATACGGCCAACAATCGTTACAGGTCGGGTGTTTAATGAAGATGAAATAGCAAGCCCATATTCATCTGGAAGTGGACGCCGGTGGCTTGGACGAACGATTGAAAATGGTGGTTCGATTGTCATGAATACCATCTTACCTGGTTTAGTGCGAACTGGAGCGGTTGAGTATCGCTATGTGGTTGCACATCGCGGTGGCGTAACAGGCGCCATGACTGTCACTGAAAATGGAACGTTTGTTGCGCAAACAAGCATTCGCGCAGTTCCTAAATATATGGACGCCTATACCACGTTTGGAAAGGGAGTGATAGATGCACAGACGCTGCCAGCAGATGCACGAAGTGTATTGCGCCTATCATATTCGAGTACAGATAAGTCCACCTCAGGTATGCTTGATTGGTTTGAGATTCACTATCCACGTCAAATGCAAGCCAGCGAAAGTGAGTTTGAATTCTGGACAGTGAGTGGTGCAGGTGTTCACGAATATGCCGTTAATGGTTTCTCTGGTGATTTGTTCGGCGTGGACGTAACCGACCGAACAAGACCTCAGATGGTTGAGAACGTTTCTGCAATTGGCGGAATGTTTGTTATCCGCGAATCGATAGACTCGAGCATTGCACGCAGATATTTCCTGTCTTCCAACCTCAGGTCCACAACACTTTCGCGCATAACGTTCCCGCACTTGCATGCACGCCCTCGTGCGGCAAGTCTTCTCGTGATTACAGACCCATCGCTTCAGCCGTCAGCGCAGCGCTATGCTGATTATCGCATCAGCATGAACAAGATCAGCGCACGTGTTATTACAACAGATGAGATCTATTCGGAATTTTCATACGGAATGCAAGACCCAACTGCAATTCGTGACTTTATAGCAATGGCGTATGCAGCGTGGACTCCACGCCCAACGGCCGTTTTGTTTTGGGGTGACGGCCATTTTGACTACAAAAACATTTCAACGTCTGTTCCTAACTACGTGATTCCTTACGAGAGTCTCGATCCGGATGATCAAGACTATGGTCTCGTAACCTATACAACGGATGACTACTACGTGCGAGTTGCTGGCGAGGACAATCGTCCTGAGTTGGCAATTGGTAGAATGCCGATTACGAGCAATCAAATAGGCGATAGGATTACCTCAAAGATTCGCCTGTATGAAAATTCTGCTTCAACAGATGATTGGCGTACGCGAATCACACTCGTTGCAGATGATGGTCAACAAGGGGATGGTTTATCGGACGGCGATACACACCTCGATCAGAGTGAAATTCTGGCAAGAGAATACACTCCTGCAGAATTCCAGATTCGCAAGATCTATATGGTGGAATATCCAACTGAAAATGTGGCAAGGGGCAGGCGTAAGCCAACCGTAACGCAGGACATGGTATCTACTTTGAATACAAGTGGAAGCCTCATCCTGAATTGGATTGGACATGGAAACCCTCGTGTGTGGGCACACGAAGGGATTTTCGCGAGAGAAACAACACCCAGTCTCCTTTCTAACGCAACCAAGCCATTTTTTCTCACGGCAGCAACATGTGATTTTGCTCGATGGGATATGACGGAAACAATGTCTGGTGCGGAGGATTTATTATTGCTCGAAACCGGTGGTGCAATCGGAGTATTCTCTGCAGCACGTGTGGTTTTTTCATTGGCTAATGCTGAGCTCAATCAAGAATTCTACTCTGACCTCTTTACCAGGGGTGTCTCTGGTGAATATCCTACGCTTGGTGAGGCTATGTATTCTGTGAAACAGAAATACAATGGAAATAACGATGAGAAGTTTCATTTGCTCGGCGATCCTACCATGCGCATCCTGGTACCTGAGCAGACTGTTCGTTTTACGAAGATCAATGGTGTGGATGTAACGCAAGCCGGTCAGGCTGTAACGATAGCTGCACTAAGCACAGTTGTTGTTGAGGGAGATCTTACTCGCGCGCAGCAAACAGCAACGGATGTGTCTTTTGAAGGAAACGTAACGATTTCACTCCTTGATGCTAATCGTACGCTAACGGTTGTTGACACAGATATTTATAGGACAGTCAACACATTTACAAAGTCAGGCCCGGCACTTTGTCGCGGATCGTTTAAAGTGGAGAATGGTCGGTTCACAGGCACGTTCGTCGTACCAAAGGACATATCGTTCTCTTCACAAGCAGCAGGTCTTTATGGCTATGCAGCGAGTAATGATCAGCGCTATGCAATGGGTGTTACTGACCGCGTAGTTGTAGATGGCGTTACAAGCATCTCCGATCCAGAAACCAGCGGTCCGGAGATGAAGATTTTTCTCGATTCGCGCAACTTTGTTCCTGGCGGAATCACTCGTCCAAGTCCTATTCTCATTGTTGATCTTCACGATGCCACGGGAATCAACACGACCGGTGTTGGTATTGGTCACGACATTGAAGCTACGTTTGACGAAGGACGCCTGATTGAGATACTCACACCATCTTTTACAACATCACTCAGCAACAGTAGGGCGGGCAGCGCTCAGAAGCAGATTTTTGGTCTCGCTTCTGGACTTCATTCGGTTCGTGTGCAGGCTTGGGATGTGCTGAATAATGTCAGTTCTGCATCTACAACGTTCCGCATCGTTGAATCGCCGGACGGAATAGCTGCGGAGAATCTTTCGAATTTTCCCAACCCATTCACCACGAGCACTACAATACGATACACGCACGCAAGTCCTAGACCCTTTAATGCAACCTTGCTCATTTACGACGTACGCGGCGAATTGGTAGCAGAGAGCCCGATGCGTGTAACGGACATGCAAACGGCTGAAGTGGTGTGGAATGGACGAGACAATGCTGGATCACTCGTTGGCTCAGGGATGTACCAAGCCGTTGTTCGGTTAGTAGATGAGTTGGGTTCCGTAAGCTTTGTGAGTGGGAAACTAAGCCTCGTTCACTAACTTTGCTTCTTCATTGCGAGACTAGGAGAGAACATGACGCTGATCCGCACCTGCGGGATTCTTATGACCACTGTTGTTCTTGCTGCTACCGTATCCTACGGACAGGCAGGGGGAGCAGCAGTTCCGTTTTTGCTAATCAGTCCTGATGCCCGCGCCAGTGGGATGGGTGATGTTGGAACAGCGATGGCTGACGATATCAACGCCGTGTTCTGGAATCCGGGTGGGCTAGCGTTCAATCAAACGTCCAATCAAGTAGCATTGAGCTATTCAAAGTGGCTTCCGCAGTTTAATGCTGACCTCTTTTACTCCTATGGGTCGTATGGTCAATACGTAGATGCCATCGGTGGTACACTTGCCGGAACGTTTATTTTTATGAATCTCGGTGAGTTTACAAAGACCAACGAAAGTGGTCAAGCCCTTGGCAAGTTCCGCTCCAATGAGTTCAGTATTGGACTTTCTTACGGTACTGAAATTTCACCTGATCTGGGTGCTGGCGTCCAAATCAAATACATCCAGTCAAACCTTGCTCCTGCCAGTGTAGGGCAATCTGGTGCTGGAACTGGTATATCGAGTGCCTTTGACCTTGGCTTCTTGTGGCGTCCATCAAAGCTCACCGTGTTTGGTGCGAATCTCGATAACACATTGCGGCTTGGTGTGAATCTTCAAAACGTGGGTCCAAAGATGACCTACGATAAAGAATCCGACCCACTGCCAACAAACCTTCGTCTTGGTATTGCCATAAAGCTTGTTGAAGACGAATTCAATGACCTCACAATTACCTCAGACTTCATGAAGCTTCTCGTGAAGCGCGACTCTCTTGGCTCTGATCCTATTCCGAAGTCGTTCATTACGGCTTGGGGCGTAGGTGGCATTGAAACAGGCATCGGTATGGAGTATATCTATGACCGTATCGTTGCATTGCGTGGTGGCTACTTCACTGAGCCAGCCTCTGCTGGCGCACGCGAGTATTTTACCCTCGGTGCTGGTGTCCGCTATGATGTATTCAAGGTAGACTTCAGCTACATCCTCACGGTTGAGCAGAATCACCCTCTGGGTAACACTCTTCGCTTCTCATTGCTTGTTGATTGGGGAACGGAAGGCTAACGCTTTTTCTGCTTGCGGTAGTACCAAATGCCCAGGCCCGCAACGATAAGCCCTGTAACCACCCAACCGTACGCTGCAATGTATTGATCTACGTCGCGCCAGCGGCTTCCAACAGTCACACCTATTGTGAGTAGTATAGCGTTCCAAATCGTTGCACTTACTGCGCTGTAGATGACTGTACGTGGAAAAGGGAGGCGAGAAATGCCGGCCACAAAGGCAACAACCGCGCGTGTACCTGCTAAAAAGCGGTTGGCGATGATGATGAGGCCGTGATATTTGTCAAACCATCGCTTTACCTTGGCAATGAGATCGCGTGTAATGAATGGTACAAGGGGCGAATCAGCGATAGCATCGCCATAACGCCTTCCTAGACCATAGGCTGTTGAAAAGCCTAGGACAGACCCTGCTGTGGCCGCAATCAGGGTTGGAACGAAGCCTACCACGCCAACGCCTACAATCGTGCCAATGAATACCAGGAGAACGTCACTTGGAGAAGGCGGAAAGAGATTTTCCACATAGGCAATTGCGAACGTAAGTGCCAAGACGCCCCATGGGGGGAGTCCCATGAAGAAAGTAACGAGAGTTTCAAGCATAGGCTAGTTTTTGTGTGACGCCCAACCTACGACGATCTGGTGGTAATTTACATGTCTCCACTTACGAGGATATGATGAAAGCGTTTAAGAATGAAGTCTACCTTGATTTTACGAAGCCTTCAATTGCGGCTAAACAAAAGAGTGCCATTGATGATGTGCGTAAAAAGTTTGGCAAAGAGTACCCAAACATCATTGGTGGAAAACGCCTCGTAACAAGAAATAAGACTGTCAGTCTCAACCCTGCTGATACAAAAGAAATCGTAGGAACGTTTCAAAAGTCTGGCGCAGAAGATGCAGAAAAGGCAATGAAGGCTGCATTAAAGGCGTTTGAGTCGTGGAAACTAGTGCCAATGAAGAAGCGGGCTGACTTTCTCTTTGCGGCTGCAAACGTAATGCGTCGGCGTCGCCTAGAGATCAATGCATGGATGATTTCCGAAGTAGGGAAGAACTACCTGGAGGCAGATGCGGACACGTGTGAAGCAATTGACTTCCTTGAGTTCTATGGACGCGATGCACTGCGCCTTGCTGGACCTCAGCCAATTGTACCACAACCAGGTGAGAAAAACGAACTCGTTTACGTTCCGCTCGGCGTTGGCATCGTGATTCCACCATGGAATTTTCCATTTGCAATCCTTGCAGGAATGTCTGCAGCAGCTATCGTTTCAGGCAATGCAATTGTCCTAAAACCATCAAGCGATTCTCCAATGATGGGCTGGTTGTTTGCAGACATCATGAAGGAAGTTGGTCTGCCTGCGGGCGTTCTCAATTACTTCGTTGCGTCAGGGTCCGAAGCGGGAGACTACCTTGTTGGCCATCCAAAAACGCGCTTCGTTACGTTTACTGGCTCAATGCTCGTTGGCCTGCATGTAAATGAATTGGCAGCTAAAACTGCACCGGGCCAAATCTGGATCAAACGAGTTGTGGCAGAAATGGGCGGCAAAGACGCAATCGTTGTTGACTCAGATGCAGACGTGGACGCTGCTGTGGTTGGTGCCGTAGCCGCTGCTTTCAGCTATCAAGGTCAGAAGTGTTCGGCCTGTTCACGTGTGATTGTTGATGCAAAAATCTACGATGAGTTTGTCGCAAAGATCAAGGTTGAAGTAGCCAAGATCACAATTGGAAACCCAAAAGATGATGTCCGCATGGGCCCAGTTGTAAGCCAACGTGCCGAAAAATCTATCTTGGAATACATCGAGATTGGCAAAAAAGAGGGCAAGCTTATCTGTGGTGGCAAGAAGGTTAAGGGACTCAACGGTTATTATATAGAGCCTACCGTCATCGTAAACGTCAAGCCCAATGCACGCATCATGCAGGAAGAGATTTTCGGCCCAGTGTTAGCAGTTTGTAAAGCCAAAAACTTTGATGATGCAATGACAATTGCTAACAATACCATTTATGGATTGACGGGCGCTGTTTACACGAACGACAAAAAGAAACTCGCTCGGGCTCGTGAAGAATTTCATTGCGGTAATCTCTATCTCAATCGCAAGTGCACTGGTGCAATGGTTGGCGGCCACCCCTTCGGTGGTTTTAACATGAGCGGAACAGATTCAAAAGCGGGTGGACACGACTACCTTATGCTCTTCTTACAAGCCAAGTCCATCGCAACGAAGGTGAAGTAGGTTCAACATGAAACATTTTCTGCTTCTCATAACAATGTGCTTTTCTCTCGGCACGTTGGCTGCTCAAGAGTATAGCTTGTTCCATGGGACGTGGTTCAATGCAATGTTCATTGATGCTCTTCGGAAGACCTCTTCGGTAGAGCAAGCCATGACAGCAAAGGGAATTGACGCGCCGCTGTATGTTCGCATCGACTCAACCAATCTTGACGGCAAGGTCGCGGCGGGCTATGGGATAGCGAATACTCAACAGCTTCTTTTTCTCAAGACGTCCATTCCAAATGTTGGGATGAAGTGGGCAATTGGTACCATTGACGTGCCAATGTGGATTGTCTCCATTGATGAACGGAGTCAAACCTACATCTCGCTAACAAAGTTTGATAGTCTAGAAGGCAAACCGATTGTGCTCGGCAAGCTGCCTTCCAAGAATCCCGATCCGATGTTTATGTTGAAACGAATGGTGAATGCGTCGGTATTGAGCGGACAATGGGTCAGCTCAAAAGGAGCCACTACCTCGTTTACCACAAACATGGAAGCAACGATGAATGGAAATACGTTTCCATACGATCTTTCGATAGATAGCCAGTCGTATTCGGTTACGCTTACATCAAAACAAGGCAAGCCTGTTAGCTACATAGTGCAGCGAATGGGGGATGGATTAACACTCACACCTGTTCACGGCGCTAAAGTTGGACAACAGCCTATTGCATTAAAAAGAAAGACGCTGTAGAGCAACTGCCCATTCATTCAGAAGCAACAACTGACTGGGCAACGTATCTGGCAAAATTCTGATGAATCTCAAGGTTGTTTTGTCTAAGAATGGACGCTGTTATTAGCTGTTTATAAAAAATGGAGCCCATGGGATTTCTTTAAATACATTCTACGGCCGCCACAAACGTACGCTAACCCTTATATGTCACAAACACTTGCTTCATATGCCCCCTATGTTGTATGTTTGCTGTCCTCAATACAACGCAACTTAAATCGGAGAATAAATAATGCACCCCAAGGTCAAAAATATCGAGACGATGGCCTCTGCTGAAGCCTACGAGCTGCGCAAAGCAAAAGCAGGTGATGTATCGATTGATATTCCTTCATTCCGCCCGGGCGACACCGTCAAGATCGCTGTTCGAGTAGTTGAAGGCGAAAAAGAACGTATCCAAAATTTCCAAGGTGTGGTTATTGCCCGCCGTGGAAGTGGCATGAACGAAACATTCCGTGTTCGCAAGATTTCGAACGGTGTGGGTGTTGAGCGTATTTTCCCGCTGCATTCGCCAACGATTCAGTCGATGCAGGTCCTTAAGGAAGGCTCTGTTCGTCGCGCTAAGTTGTATTACCTCCGCGGAATGAGCGAAAAGAAGATCCGTCAAAAACTGTCGTAATTGATTGGGGCTTCGGCCCCATTTTTTTTTGGCCTTTATGAACGTAGCGCTGATCTCCATCGGCGATGAGATCCTCATCGGCCAGATAGTCAATCGCAATGCCGCGTGGATTGCAGAAACCGTTACGGCAATTGGTTGCCATGTGGTTGAGCATTGTGTTGTAGCTGATGATTCGCAGCAGTTGATGAATACCATCGACCGACTTCGAATAACAAGCGATGTGCTGCTGTTGACAGGGGGCTTAGGGCCAACACATGATGACGTTACGAAGACAGTGCTTGTAGAATATTTCCAAGACGTACTCGTAGAGTCTTCCGATTGGATGAAGCATCTCACGTGGATGTCGCAGCGCGGACGCGAAGTTACTGAACGCAACGCGGCACAGGCACTTACGCCATCTACTGCAACTCTGCTCTCAAACCCCATTGGCACAGCACCTGGGTTGCTCTTTAACCGAGATGGTATCATCATCGTTGCCATGCCGGGTGTGCCCAATGAAATGAAGAGCATCATGGAGAGCCATGTTGTGCCTCTTCTCCATTCAAAATTAGTTGTTCAAGGAAATGCCACAACTCAGTATTACACAATGCTGACAACGGGTATTGCTGAGAGCAATCTTGCCGATCTCATTGGGGACCCAATGATGTTTCTTAGCGGATCAACACTGGCATTTCTGCCTAACTATACTGGTGTACGATTGCGTATTGGTGTTACTGGCCTAACGCAGGAACAGCGCGATAAGGAACGAATGCGTGTAGCATCTGTTTTGCGTGAGCGCGCAGGCCGATTCATCTACGGTCACGATGATCAAACCCTCTCAGGCGTTGTAGGACACCATCTTGCAGAACGCGGTCAATCCGTTTCTGTAGCTGAATCATGCACAGGTGGACTCTTGGGCGCAGCATGCACTGACGCGCCTGGAAGCAGTGTGTGGTTTCACGGAGGAGTGATCACCTATAGCAATGATTCAAAGGTGAGAGAGCTCGGAGTTCATCAATCAGACATCGATCGTTGCGGTGCAGTGAGTGAAGAAGTAGCGCGACGCATGGCACTCGGCGTGCAAGAAAAATTTGGAACAACGTATGGAATTGGTATCACCGGAGTTGCCGGGCCTGACGGTGGCACGGTGGATAAACCAGTTGGTACTGTGTGGATCTCTGTTGCAGGTCCCGCTGAGCAGACAACATTGAAGTATCATTTTGGTGCTGACCGCCGCATCAACCGAGAGCGAAGTGTGGGTGCCGCTCTTGGTATGTTATGGAAGATCGTGCGATGACGATTCTTGCTATTGAAACATCGTGTGACGATACAGCAGCAGCGGTTGTAAGAGATGGCGATGTTCTGAGTAACATCATCTCCTCACAAGAAATTCATAACCAGTATGGTGGTATTGTACCAGAACTTGCATCACGCGAACACGTAAAGGGTATCGTACCTATTGTACATGCGGCATTGCAAGAAGCACGGGTAAGTATTGAGAGTGTTGATGCTGTTGCAGTTACGTATGGTCCAGGCCTGGCCGGGTCACTCCTTGTTGGAGCGCATTTTGCAAAGGGGCTCGCCATGCGGTTTGCAAAGCCCCTTATCCCTATCCATCACATTGAAGCGCATGTATATTCTGGCTATCTGGAAGAACCAGATCTTGTGTATCCAAGCATATGCCTCGTTGTAAGCGGGGGACACACAAGTATCTTTCATGTGAAAGATGTTTCAACATTTGAAGTGTTGGGATCAACAAAGGATGATGCAGCCGGAGAAGCATTTGACAAAATCGCGAAGCTTGTTGGTCTTGGCTACCCTGGTGGACCTCATATAGACAGACTCGCTGGTTTTGGAAATGCTCAGGCATTCAATTTTCCACGCGGTCTTTTCTATGATCAGAACTATGATTTTTCCTTCAGCGGTCTGAAGACAGCCGTGAGACGCGAAGTAGAGAAACTGCGATCCATAGGAGATGACCTTCCTATCAATGATCTTTGTGCATCAGCACAAACTGCAATCGTTGATGTACTCGTATCAAAGACAATGCGCGCGATTGACACGTTAGGAATTGGCGCAGTTGTTATTGCCGGCGGTGTGAGTGCAAACTCCGAACTACGCACACGTATGAGCGCGGCTGCTGCGCAACGGGGGGTTACGTTTGTTGCTCCACGGCTTGACTATTGCATTGACAATGCTGCCATGATTGCAAACGTGGCACAGCTTCGATATGGCAACACAATGAGTAATGCCGCGCAACTCAATAATTTAGACTTTACAGTTTCGCCAAAGGCATTGCGGGCTTGACTCACTAGGGCATAGGGTTAAAACCCTCTATCATAAGTCTTATGCCTTTAACCCTTTTACCTCATCTACAACACTTTCAATGACGCCTTCAACGGTGTTCATTGCAGCGTCAATTGTTTCTCCGATGCTTTTGCCTCGTTCATCAGGAGAGTTGTTGAGTGAAGGGTAGAGCGGAAATTGACGGCAGAAATGTTTGACATCTTTCTTAACGGCTATATAAACGTCTTCCTTGCCAACGTTTGATACAACGCGATCAATAAGTCTTGCCATGTGTCTCATGTCTTCTTCATTCATGCCGCGGCTAGTCATTGCAGCTGTGCCCAAACGAATACCGCTCGTTACAAGGGGCGGCTGTGTGTCATACGGCACAGCGTTCTTGTTGCATGTAATACCTGAAGTGTCAAGCGCATTCTCTGCTTGTTTTCCTGTCACATTTTTATTGCGCAGGTCAATAAGCATGAGGTGATTATCCGTTCCACCAGAGACAACAGCGTAGTCGAGCTTCATCATTTCGTCTGCCATCGCTACAGCGTTGCGGATCACTTGCTTTGTGTATTCGTCAAATGAGTCAGTAAGGCACTCACCAAACGCAACGGCTTTTGCAGCAATCACGTGCATGAGTGGCCCGCCCTGAATACCAGGCATCACCATTGAATCAATGAGTTCACCCATAAGTTTTGTGCGCCCACTTTTAGGAGCCACCTTACCAAATGGATTCTCATAATTCTTACCCATAACGATTAGCCCACCGCGCGGACCTCTCAAGGTCTTGTGCGTTGTTGAGGTAACAATATCACAGTATGGAACGGGGCTCATGAGTCGCCCCTTTGCAATGAGTCCAGCAGGATGAGCGATATCTGCAAGAAGAAATGCACCAACCTTATCGGCGATCTCACGAAACTTTGCAAAATCAATTTCACGTGAATACGCACTTGCGCCCACGGTGATCATCTTGGGTTTATGAAACTTGGCAAGATCTTCAACAACGTTGTAGTCTATACGACCTGTTTCTTTGTCTAGACCATATCCAACGAAGTTGTAGAACATGCCTGAGAAGTTCACAGGAGAGCCATGCGTAAGATGTCCGCCATGCGACAGATCCATGCCAAGGACAGTATCTCCCGGCTTGAGGTATGTGAAATACACAGCCATGTTTGCACCAGAGCCTGAGTGAGGCTGCACGTTTGCATATTCGGCGTCAAACAAAAGTTTTAGTCGATCGATTGCAATAGTCTCAGCAACGTCTACCCACTCACACCCGCCGTAATATCTTTTACCTGGATAACCTTCGGCGTATTTGTTTGTGAGAATACTCCCTTGAGCTTCCATCACACTGAGTGACGTAAAGTTCTCGCTTGCTATAAGCTCGATCTTGTCTTGCTGGCGCTCAAACTCGCCGTAAACAGCATTGTAAAGTTCAGGGTCGTTACTCTTAACGTGTGGATACATCATCTGCTTTTTGTTCCCATGTGATGACACAGGGCCTAGGGCGATAGCCCCTAGGCCATTCAACATTCTTAACGAATTACAGAAATCGGCAACACCACATACTCAGTTGCGATACGGGCACGAACTGTATAGGCGCCAGAGGCAAGGAATGAGGTGTTGATCGATGTTAGGGGAGAGGGAAGTGCGTTAATAGTTGACAACTCGATGAGCGAACCCGTAGAGCTTATCGCCTCAATCACAACCTGCAGCCCCATCCATGAAAGCGGCAAATTCAACATTGCATTGTCGCGCGCAGGGTTAGGAGCGAGGTATACCGATGGGTCATTGGTCTCGGCCACAGAGAGCGCGAGTTCACTACCACATAGAGTTTTTCCAGTCATAGAATGTACTAAACACGTGAATGGCTCTGAAGCGCCGCCGCTCGCAGCGTCAGTCCAGGAAATGGCCCATAAGGCTGTGCCAGCAGGAAAGCTAAAAGCATCTTCAGTTGACGTTGTTAGAATTGTGATGCCTGGTTGACTATCTGGATACGAAACTTTAAAGCGTTGGTACTCTGCGTTCCCAGAAAGTGCGGTTGTAAGTGCGGCACCCTCACGGTAGCCGGCAGGAAGTGGCGTATTGCTGAGTCCGTCAAGAGGAATATCTACGGACGCTCCGCCAGCCAATGACGTTGGGTCCTGGCAGGCAAAAACTAATCGAACCATGGGTACGGCTACTACAGTGTCTTTTGGGCCTGCAATAAAGACGTAGTACCACAAGCGTGCCTTCCCGTCCTTCGCACTCATCCCAATATCAACAACATCAGTCCCTAGTGGAACTTGAATACCAGCATTCATAAGTGCAACAAGGCGGGCATTATTGGCATTACCACCGGCAGCGCTTCTAGCGTCGTTATAACAATCCTTTGGTGCAAAAGGCACAAGCAGGGCACCTAGCTGTGCAAATGCAAACATTGGTGCACAAACAATAATGGCAATGAGGAGGAGGTATCGCATTAACGTGTCCTAAAGGTGAACCAAATCCATTCCAAGCAAAAATACAATCATTCGTGCCTTCAAAACCCCATGGTCGGCGTACTTTTGTAGGCACTACCCGCAATCTATTGAGAAGCATGACCAAGAACGAATGGATGGACGTTGCGCGCACGGTAATTGCCTCGCGCTTTATTGATACGATAGAAGAAACAGAGCTCGTTCCAGCGGGCAAGGTTACCTATCAATTCTCAGCAAAAGGCCATGAACTCGCACAAGCTATTCTTGGTCAGGCTTTGCGTCAGGGTAACGACTGCGCTACGGTCTATTACCGATCGCGACCGCTTGTTTTAGCTGCAGGTATGACGTATGAAGAGGCCTTTGCCGGACCTCTTGCTCTAAGCGGTAGCAGAAGTGGTGGCAGAGACATTGGCGTAGTTCATCATCTACCTAATACACGAGGTGTAACGGTCCTTCCTGCATCGGGCGATGTAGGTGCTCAATACACGCCATGTGTAGGATGGGCTCAGGCGATTACGTACCGTACACGCGTTATGCAGGACGAATCATGGGCCGGTGCCGTTGCCGTTGCCTTAGGCGGAGATGGATCTACAGCTACAAGTGGTTTTTGGGCTGCACTCAATATTGCAACCACAGTACGATTGCCAATGGTGTTCTTTATCGAGGACAATCATTTTGGTATCAGCGTGCCGAGCACGTTTCAGACTCCAGGTGGCAACATTGCAGAAAATCTTGGCGCATTTCGAAATCTTCGAATTGTTGATGTTGATGGCACAAGTCCTGAAGAAGCCGATCGACTGATAACAAAGACTGTAGAGCACGTGCGATCATCACAAGGTCCCGCACTCATTCGTGTTCGCGTACCGAGAATTTGCGGACATAGTGGAGCTGACAATCAGTCATACAAAACACAAGAACAAAAGGCGGAAGAACTTGCTCGAGACCCAATTGGCAAGCTCAAAGAATTCTTTGCTCGTAAAAAGTATATGGATGACGGTGCATGGAGCACCTTCACTCACGAGATTGAGCAAGAAGTACGCGCTGCATGTGAAGCCGCTCTGGCACAAACACAACCTTTGCCCGAGGCTTCGCTCACGAAGGCCTTCTATGATGGAACAATGCCCAGACATGGTGGCCTTATGGCAGACGGTGTTGAGCCCCCTATTTCGTCTGGTGATAAAGTTGAAGATGGTCCACGGGTTAATCTCATCGAGGCCGTGAAGCGCACGTTAGACAACGAGCTTAGTCGAAATAATCGTGTTGTGGTATTTGGCGAAGATGTAGGAGTGAAAGGGGGCGTACATGGCGCTACTGTTGACCTACAGATAAAACACGGTGTTGATAGAGTTTTTGATACGTCGCTTAGCGAAGAGGGAATCATCGGCAGAGCTGTTGGTATGGCAATGGCTGGTCTTGTGCCGGTTCCCGAGATACAATTCCGCAAATATCTCGATCCAGCTACAGAGCAAATAAACGATGCAGGAACAATTCGGTGGCGCACCAATGGTGATTTTGCGGCGCCGATGGTTGTGCGCATTCCAGTTGGTTTCTCAAAGCGAACTGGCGATCCATGGCACAGCGTGAGTGGTGAAGCCATCTTTGCTCATACGATTGGATGGCGCGTAGCAATGCCATCGAACGCTCAGGATGCCGTTGGTCTTTTACGCACAGCAATGCGAGGCAATGACCCAACGTTCTTCTTAGAGCACAGAGCGATTCAGGATACAGCCTCTGGACGCGGTGTATACCCAGGAGATGACTATCTCATTCCGTTCGGTGTAGCTAACATTCTTCGTGCTGGTACTCGTGCAACAATTGTGGCATGGGGCGAAATGGTTCATCGAGCAAAATCAGCAGTCGAATTGATGGGGGCCGATATTGAGATTATTGACTTACGGACAATTATACCGTGGGACACAGAAACAGTGATATCATCTGTGAAACGCACAAGCAGATGTATGGTGCTTCACGAAGACACGATTACATGTGGATTTGGAGCAGAGATCGCAGCAACAATCACACAACGTTGCTTCCAATATTTGGACGCTCCTGTGGTTCGCATTGCTCCACCTGACATTCCAATTCCGTACAACAAGGGAATGATGGACGCTGTTATTCCAACAATTGAACGTGTTGCATCCGAATTGGAAATTCTGCTGGCATATTGATGTCAAAGAAGCTTGTCCTCAAAAAAGCTGAGCTATCATCAACTGGTCGCGCGTATCTCATTCCATATGATCAGCTTTTAAACAAAGCACAATTATCAGCAGTGATGCACACGAATGGTCCTGCGCTGGTGCTAGCAGGGGCGGGGACTGGAAAGACACGAACGCTTACGTATCGTGTAGCGAGACTCGTTGAAGACGGCACAGATCCATCATCGATTCTCTTGCTCACGTTCACGCGCAAGGCATCTACAGAAATGCTACGTAGAGCGTCTGTATTGCTTGATGGACGATGTGAACGGGTTGGCGGAGGAACATTCCATTCGTTTGCATTTTCCATCCTCCGTCGCTTTGGCCTGCCAACAGCAAGCGATCAGCAAAATGTTTCTGACCAGCGCAGACCAACCACCGTTCTTGATCAGGCAGACGCCCAGGATGTGATGAACCTTGTTCGCGGACGCTTTGATGTTGCAAAGCTGAAACGACGATTTCCGCAGAAGAGCACATTGCACGACATGTATAGCAAGTCCGTGAACACTGGAACGCTCCTTAACACAGTGATTGCCGAGCAATATTCTCAGTTCATTGATGAAACAGATAAGATCAGCGAAGTGATTCGTGAGTACAATTCATATAAACATTCTAATGGCTTGTTTGACTACGATGACTTGTTGCTCTACTTATTCGCAATGACAAAACATGAAGAGGTTGGTCAGGTACTACGGAATCAGTTCAGATATCTTATGGTAGATGAATACCAAGACACAAATAGACTTCAGCATAACATCATCATGGGCCTGTCTGGAAAAAGCGGCAACGTAATGGTAGTGGGCGACGATGCGCAAAGTATCTATTCGTTTAGAGGCGCAGACGTGCGGAACATTCATAGCGTCCCTGATGCTTTTGAGAGCTGTCGTGTGATTAGGCTCGAACAAAATTACCGAAGCTCGCAGCCGATACTGGATGTTTGCAACAGCATCATCCGAGACGCACCGAACATGTTTGAGAAGGAACTGTTTAGTGATAAGCAAGACGGTGAACAACCAATGCTTGTTAGCACAACCAATGAGCGGCAACAATCGCTTTTTGTTATGCAGCAGATATTAGATTTGCGCGAAAATGGTACGCCCCTTTCCGAAATAGCTGTGCTTTTTCGCAGTGGTTACTTGTCGTTTGATTTGGAAATTGAGTTGGGTAAAGCCAATATTCCATTTCGAAAATTTGGGGGTATGCGCTTTGCCGAAGCGGCGCACGTAAAAGACCTTATCGCACTTGTTCGCCTAACCGAAAACCCTCGTGATGTGATATCATGGTACCGCGTGCTCCTGCAGCTTCCGGGTGTTGGACAAAAGACTGCCCAAATCGTTTTGTCGGCCATGCAAGAAGCCGCGGACCCAATTTCTACACCTGAAAAATCGTGGGGTTCTACTGGCAAGGGGGCTTTGGGCATTGCACACTTGGCTACAATGCTCCTGAAAGCGCGCGGTATTGTAGACACTCGAGAGCGTTTAGTTGCGCTTGCTGATGCATACAGGCCTATACTTGAGAAGGCTTATGACGACCATCCAAAACGGTGGCGAGATATAGAAACAGTAGTAGGAATAGGTGGTAGATATGCGTCGGTTGATGCCTTCCTCGCAGACATAGCACTTGAACCTCCAACAAACTCACTCGATGAGATTGACGGCGATGACGGAGAGGAAGAGTTCATTACGTTGTCCACCATTCACTCTGCTAAGGGGCTTGAATGGCACTCCGTTTTCCTCATTTGGGTAAACGAAGGTAGGCTGCCTTCGGCCCGTAGCATTGAAAGTGAAGAGAGTTTGGAAGAAGAGCGTCGGCTCTTATACGTCGCCTGCACTCGGGCAAAAGAACGTCTATACCTTACGTATCCGTGCGTGATGTTAGAATGGCAAAATTCAGACGTGCTTGGCCAGCCGAGCAGATTTCTCGTAGACATTTCGTCAGATCACATCCCGAAGTATTACCTGTCTGAAGAGGTACAATAATGGTGTACCATCGTACTTCGTCTCCACGAAGAATGCTTACGGTGTGGTCATGCTTCTGCCCAAAGGTTCCTCATGTGGGAATGCATGCTGTTCGTATGGAAGAACGAATATGGATGTTCACACGTCAATGAGGGTATGAATACAAACAAGGCCCTCTTCCTTGACCGCGATGGAGTAATCAATCATCGCATTGTTGGTGGATACGTACGCAACCAGCACGAATTTATTCTCCAATCCGAGATTATTCCGCTGCTGCGTGCTGCTCGCCAAATGGGATACCTCTTGATTCTCGTTAGCAACCAACAGGGAGTTGGCAAGGGGGTCATGACCCTGGAGGAGTTAGAACACGTCCACGAGTACATGCAAGAAGTACTTGCATCGGAACTTGATGGTAAGGGGCTTGACGATATCAACTACTGCACGGAGTTAGCATCGGCAAACAGCATTCGTCGCAAGCCCGCGCCTGGTATGCTCCTTGAAGCAATTTCAGAGCATAGCCTAGATCCAACACTCTGTTGGTTTATTGGTGACTCTGTGTCAGATGCACAAGCTGGACGTGCCGCAGGGGTACATACGGTGCTTATAGGGGAGCATCCTGCGGAATCGGCCGATGTTATTATTCCGCATCATTCGGGGCTTTTGGCCCTCATTGATCTCTTTTAACAGAGAAATTGCTGTATTTGTGACCTTATTTGCTTGGGTCCGTACACCCACCAACTATTGACTTATTGCGTAATAACTGACTATTGGTCATATTTGTGACTCAAAGTCAGAAGAAATCATAGCATCGTCATAACCTAACGACGACCGAAAGGGAACTCACAATGAAGGCACGAATCAGCGTCTCGCTGGTCTTTTATGTATTAGTTGGGGCAATTGGTGCATCAGCTACTACCAGGCCCTTGAGTCTGGACGAAGCGATCGAGACCGCGTTGCGTCAGAATAAGAATGTAGCTATTGCGAAACTCGGCATCCAAAAAGCCGAGGCACAGGTCACAGAAGCCTTTGGAAACGCCCTCCCATCATTGAACCTCTCGGCGGGTTTCAATCACAACATTCTACTGCCGGTTTTCTTCTTTCCAAATCCAACAACAGGGGAGATATCGCCTCTACGTTTTGGATTGCCAAACGCGTACAATGTTAGTGCTCAATTGCAGCAACTCCTTTTCAACAGTGCTGTGTTCACTGGAATCGGAGCTTCAAAAATCTATGCTGACGCTGCAAAGGCACAACTCGATGCAGTTACTGCTGAAGTTGTAACGGAGACAAAAAAGAGATATTACCAAGCATTGGCGGCTCGAGAACTTGTGATTGTGTCTGTAGCCACGTATGAAAATGCACGAGAGACACAAAAAATAATCAACGCGCTCTTTAATGAAGGATTGGTTGCCGAGTTTGACAAGATCAGATCAGATGTTGCCGTTGCTAATATTCAACCAATGGTTGTAGAAGCACAGTCCGGCCAATACAATGCGCTGGCAGCGCTTCAGACATATCTCGCTCTTAACCTGAATGATACGGTCTCTCTTTCATCTTCAGGTTTTGCTACTCCAGAAGAAGCCCCATTTGAAGAGACGGCAATTTCACTGGCAGTCAAAGAGAATTTTGAACTTAAAGCTTTGGCACTTCAAGTGGAAGTGTCGCGCGAGTTCGTCCACGTGTATAGCTCTGACTACTATCCAACTCTGGTGGCAATCGGTCAATGGCAAAATCAAGGCCAAAGCGCATCGCTTTCACATTGGTACAGTGCGTCGAGCTCTTTTGTTGGTTTAAACTTTTCGATAAATCTTTTTAATGGATTTAAAACATCCTCAAAGGTAGAGCAGGCGAATGTAGATTTTTTGACCACTCAACAGCGCTATCAACAAGTCAGTGATCTCGTAAAGCTAAAGATGCGCACTACAGTGAATCAGATTCGGTCGGCAAAGTTGCGGATCGATGCACAGAAGAGCACGGTAGGTCAAGCACAGCGTGGTTTTGACATTTCAAAAATCCGATATACAGAGGGCTCTGGAAGTCTCCTCGAAATCAATGATGCAGAGACTGCTTTGACGCGGGCAAAGGTCAATGAAATCATGGCCGTGCTCGACTACTATGTTACTCGGGCAGAATACGAGCGGACCACTGGACAGATCGACGAAAAGTATCGTCGTATGGTTCGATAAGGAGACAACTATGGGTGTACAAGAACGAAAAGTGCGAGAAAAGGGACAGCGCCGAGTCGATATCCTCGATTCAGCACGCCAGGCCTTTATCAAACACGGCTTAGAGCAGACATCAATGGATCGCATTGCGCAAGAAGCAGAGTTAGCAAAAGGAACGCTTTATCTCTACTTCCGCAATCGAGATGAATTGCTCATGGCACTTATTGCGGATGACTTTGAACGACTCATTTCAATGATTGAACAAGTTGCAAAAAGCTCAGATTCACCAGAGCGTAAACTTCTTGCGTGTGTCGGGACATTCTACGATTTCTCGCAAGAGAATGAATTCTTCTACAAGATTATGACGCAGCTGAATGTTCATACCCTTTTTCAGGACGAAGGCACGAGTGAACCAGTATGTCACTTCCGCGATGTGAACAAGCGTATGATGTCACTCATGGCATCTGTTGTTCAAGAAGGTGTTGACCAAGGCGTATTCCATATCACACAACCTGTTGAGTTTGTAGTTGTGCAGATGATGGTTTCTCTGAAGGGGGCTATGGTGATTTTGAGAAACAACATGATTCCACCTGATTGGGTAAACGTTGATATACAGTACCTCTTGCACAATATCGCGTGTTTGTTTATTCGGGGATTAGAGTCAACAAAGAAAGTGGATTCATGTGAATTTCTTTTTGGCGACCCTAGCAGACCAATCCCAAGTGCGTAATTCAAAAAAAAGTAAATAATTCACAAAACGTTTTAGGATGAAATCATGAATCTTCGCTTTCTTTCCTTACTTGTGCTTTTAGTCTTTGGACTTGCAGCCTGTAGTAACGAATCTGGTACACCGTTCGAAAAACAGCTGGACTCGTTGCGCAAAGAAAAAGCAACGATCGAAAGCAAGATCAACGATCTCCAATCGAAGCTTGGTACGAAAGCATTACCTGCTGTTGCCCAGCCAGTGACTGTTGTTATGGCTGCGAATCAGTCTTTTGTGCACGTTGTTGACGCAAAAGGTGAAGTCGATGCCCGCTCCTCATTACGAATCACACCTCAAATGCCAGGTAGGATTACGCGTGTGAATGTCGCCAACGGTCAGGCAGTCAAGAAGGGTCAACTACTTGTTGAGATAGACGCAGAAATCATTCGCAAAGGCATCGCCGAAGTCATGACTCAACTCGAGTTCTCAATTACACTCTTTGAAAAGCAGAAGCGAATTTTTGATCAAAAGGCAGGGAGCGAAATTCAGTTTCTCTCTGCCAAAAATCAGAAGGAATCGCTTGAGCGACGCCTTGAGTCGTTGAACGAACAACTTGCTATGTCGCGCGTGATTGCGCCAACGAGCGGCTTTGCTGACAACGTTATGGCAAAGGTTGGAGAGAACGTGGCTCCTGGTATGCCGCTATTGACAGTAGTGAATGTATCTGACATGCGTGTGATCGTAGATCTTGCAGAATCATTCATTGGGTCAGTAACCAATGGAGATCCCGTAACGATTTTCTTCCCAGAGGTTGGAGACTCACTACGGACTCGAATAAACATGGTAGCGAAATCTGTGAATCCGGTGAGCAGAACATTCCGAGTAGAGATTTTTGTGCGCCCCGTACCACCAAATCTTCGCCCAAACACAACATGCAGAGTCCTCATTAACGATGTGACCATTGCGTCGACAATCGGTATGCCATTGTCAGCGGTTCTGCATGACAACGTTGGCGCGTATGTATACGTGGTTGACTCCAAGAATTCTGCTAGACGTCGTGAAGTGAAGACGGGGCTAACAAGCGGTGGCAATGTTCAAATAGTATCGGGAGTATCTCTCGGAGAGAACGTGATCGTCCGCGGTGCAGTAGATGTTGCTGATGGTCAAATTGTACGCACAGTTAAGTAATACAAACTCATGCAACACCATAAAGAATTTCCCATAACAGCCTGGGCTGTAGAGAATCGAACAACGATCTACGTGCTCACGATTATTATTTCCATCCTTGGCGTTATCTCATACATGCGCCTACCAAAGGAGCAGTTTCCTGATATCGTTGTACCAACGATTCTTGTAACCACGATTAATGCCGGCACATCGCCAATTGACGTTGAGAATCTCATCTCGCGTCAGATTGAAAAGCAGATTAAGTCTGTTGCCGATGTGAAGAAGGTAACAAGCACAAGCATTCAGGATGCCTCAATTGTCGTAGTTGAGTTTACAACTGGAATTGATCCGATCATCGGCAAGCAACGTGTAAATGATGCTGTTGACCGCGCTCGTTCTGATTTACCAACACAGTTGACGAAAGAACCACAAGTTCAAGAAGTGGATTTCTCTGAATTTCCGATCATGAACGTCAATATTGCAGGTAATGTTGGCCTAGATGTGTTGAAGCACTATGCTGATGATCTGCAAGACAAATTTGAGTCTCTGAAGGAGATTCGTAGGGCAGATATCATTGGATCATTGGAAAAGGAAGTGCGAGTGGACATCGATCCATATCGTATGCAAGCTGCATTCTTGACCTTTGACGACGTTTCTCGTGCCATCCAGTATGAGAACGTAAATATTTCAGGGGGCGAAATTCTCAACGATGGCATTCGCCGCAATCTCCAAGTAACTGGGGAATTCAAAGACGTAGCCCAGATCGAGAATGTCATTATCAAGGGTAGTCGTGGTAACACGGTCTATGTTCGCGATATCGCAGATGTGATTGAGACAAACAAGGAACAACAGAGCTATGCTCGGCTTGATGGCAAAGATGTGGTGACTCTTGCTGTTCTTAAGAAAGCTGGTGAGAATCTTATCAATGCCTCGGATCAGATCCAAGAGATTGTAAAGGAGTACTCTGCAACAAAACTTCCTAAGAATGTCACTATCACGATTACCAATGATCAGTCTACGGCAACAAGAATCAATCTTGCCGACTTGATCAATACGATCATCATTGGTTTCATTTTGGTGACGATAGTGCTTATGTTTTTTATGGGCGTACAGAACGCTTTGTTTGTTGGACTCGCCACGCCGTTGTCATCCTTTATCGCATTTCTCATAATGCCTGGATTTGACTTCACATTCAATGTTGTTGTGACGTTTGGATTCTTGTTGGCGCTTGGCATTGTGGTAGATGATGCAATCGTTGTCATTGAAAACACACACCGTCTGCACACCAAAGAGAACATCGACGTCAAGACAGCAACGAAGTATGCTGCTGCCGAGGTCTTTGCTCCAGTAGTAGCGGGTACACTTACAACTCTCGCACCATTCTTCCCATTGCTCTTCTGGCCAGGACTGGTGGGTGAGTTCATGGTATACCTGCCGGCTATTCTGATCATAACCCTAACAGCCTCTTTAGTTGTTGCGTACATCATGAATCCCGTCTTCGCTGTGGATTTTATGGATCGCAAGCCAGCCAGAGTTTCTAAGCGGAAGCTTTTTGCAATTGGTACGATAGTTGGGCTTGTAGCAGTGGCCAGTGTGTCTGGTGCGCAGGTATGGATTGCATTCCTTTCTGTGTTTGTGTTTGGGTTCTGGTGGATGAATCGTAAATACATCACCCCGCGGCTCATTACACCATTTCAGAAGAGCACGCTACCGTGGATCATGGATCGTTACCGCGATACTCTTCGGTTCTCACTGCAAGGCTGGCGCCCGTACTACATCATTTTGAGCATGGTTGTACTCTTTGCAATCACCATCTTCCTCATGGTTGTTGCTGGACCTAAGGTAGTATTCTTCCCTGCGGCCGACCCAAACTATGCCTACGTCTATGTGCAAATGCCGATTGGTACGGATGCGGCAGAAACCGACTCTATCGTTCGCGTTGTGGAGAAGAGAGTAAGTAGCGTACTTGGAGACAAGAATCCACTTGTGAAGTCAGTTATTTCAAATGTAGGGTTGGGCGCCGGAGACCCTCGGACGCCTGATCGCACGATCACTCCACATAAGGGCAAGGTTACTGTTGCCTTTGTTGAATTTCAGAACCGTCACGGCGCAAGCACACAAGTCTACCTCGGAAAAATCAGGGATGCTTTGCGAGATCTCCCGGGAGTAGAAATTGTTGTTGATAAGGAATCCAGCGGACCTCCAACTGGAAAACCAATCAACATCGAAATCAACGGTGATGAGCTCGATTCTCTCATTTCAATTCAGGATCATGTTCGTCGGCTACTTGTAGACTCTCTTCAAATTCCAGGTATTGAGAAGCTAAAGAGTGACTTGGTGCGCAACAAGCCCGAGCTGTCCGTTGTTGTTGATCGCGAGAAGGCAAATGCAGAAGGCATTTCAACTGCCACAATTGGAATGGCACTGCGCAATTCTCTTTACGGATCAGAGGCCACTAAGTACAGGGCTGGTGAGGAAGAGTATCCCGTGCAGTTGCGTGCAAATGAAGATATGCGCGGCAACGCAGATGCCTTGCTCAATCTACCAATCACGTATCGTGATATGAGTAGTGGCTCGTTTAGGCAGATCCCTATGTCGGCGATAGCGCATCTTGAGTATTCGTCCACCTTTGCTGGAATTAACCGTAAGAACCAAAAACGAGTTGTTACTCTTGGTTCAAATGTATTGGAAGGATTCAACGAGAATGAGATAAATGCCCAAATTCGCGCCGCGGTCAAGAATGTAGAGTTACCTGAAGGGTATGAAATCAAGCTCACTGGTGCTCAGGAAGAGCAAGCAGAAAGTGCAAACTTCCTTGGGTTTGCATTCGGAGTTGCTGCTATGTTGATTCTACTCATCATGGTAACGCAGTTCAACTCGCTTGGTAAGCCCCTTCTCATCATGGTAACGGTGCTGTTTAGCTTGATTGGTGTTCTGCTGGGATTCATCATCTTCCGTATGACATTCTCTGTTGTGATTACGGGTGTTGGAGTGATTGCACTGGCGGGTATTGTTGTTCGAAATGGAATCGTGCTGGTCGACTTCACAGATGTCCTTCGAAAACAAGGGTGGCGCACAAAGCTTGCCATCATTGAAGGTGGCGCAATCCGATTTAACCCAGTTGTACTTACAGCGGGTGCAACAATTCTTGGCCTTATCCCTTTGGCCGTGGGTTTAAACGTTGATTTCTGGGAACTGATTAATCTGCGCAATCCGCACATACATATTGGGTCAGACAGCGTAGCGTTCTGGGGTCCACTCGCGTGGTCTATTGTATTCGGCTTAGGATTCTCAACGTTCCTTACGCTCGTCGTTGTACCATGTATGTATTACATTCTGGCAACTCGTCAGGTAAAGAGGGCGCGCAAGAAACACCGTAGACTTATACGGAATGCACAAATGGATGCGCTTGATAGTCAATAAATAACAAAGCCGTAGAGTAAAGGTATCACCTCAACTCTACGGCTTTTTCTTTAAGAACTATTTCTTCTCAAACTTCAACGAAGCGCTATTAAGGCAATATCTGAGTCCAGTTGGCTTAGGTCCGTCATCAAATACGTGACCAAGGTGAGCACCACAGCGTGCACATGTAACCTCTGTGCGCTCCATCATGAGCGTGCCATCAGAGACAAGCTCAATATTCTCTTTCGCAATCGGATCGAAGAAGGATGGCCATCCTGTGCCTGATTCAAACTTTGTATCACTTGGAAAAAGCTCGGTGCCACAACATCTACACAGATAAAGCCCCTTGTCGTGATTCTCCAGATACGCGCCGGTAAAGGCACGCTCCGTGCCTTTTTTACGCGCAATTCGGAATTCATCAGCAGAAAGTTCTTTCTGCCATTCTTCATCAGTTTTGACAATCTTTTCCATAACCATGATTTCCTTGGTTGTTGAGTTATAGATTTTAACCGCCGCGTTAGATCGCTGCTCCTGCTGAGCCGGAGCGCAAGCAAAAATGGCAAGTCCTATTGCCGCAAGCATCAATGTTGGCTTCATGGAATCCAAATAGTAGGTTGCACAGGCGGTATCTTTTCGCGCTCATCATATTGCACAAACTGTAAGTAGAGTCCCGATGGGGGAGCAGTCTTTGTTGCAGGGAATGAAGACGCTTTACGTAGAAGATCACGAATGCTTGAAGGATCTATTGAGCCCCTTCCGGTCTCAACAATGATTCCAACCATTTGGCGCACCATTCGCCATAAGAAGTGTGATCCGCGGATGTTGATGATAACAAGTGGACCAAACTCATGAAGCGAACATTCTTGCAACTCAACTGTCGTAGATTTCTCATCAGGGTCATCACGCGTAAACGACTGAAAGTCGTGGAATCCTTCAAACGCTGCACAAGCTTCTTGCATTTTGCGCACGTTGAGCTCATCTTTTACCCACCACACATATCGTTTGCCAAAAGCGGTTCGCCTTCTGCATATCTGATACATGTATGAGCGCGAGATTGCGTGATGTCGGGAATGAAATCTAGGGGGCGCCTTGGTGATGTCAATTACGTTAACATCAGCCGGAAGCAGGTCATTTACCTTCAGCTTTAGGATGTGAGGCGCAAGCATGGTTGGTGCCTCGAGGTGGGCCACTTGATAGAGGGCATGAACACCGGAATCGGTTCTGCCCGACCCAACGAACTCAAAGTTTCTGTCGCCGAGTGCCCCAGAAATAGCTCCAATAAGCTCTCCCTGTACGGTGCGTGCATTGTTTTGTACTTGCCATCCGGAATAGCGCGTACCTTCGTATTCGATTGTAAACTGGAATCTTGCCATGTATAAAGATACGGAGATCGATACAGGAAGGAATGACCTCCTTGCTGCTATCGAGCGTTACGAACAGAGACATCAGGATGAAAGGGCTACAATTGCCCGCTTCCGAGACTTTATCCTACGGGTGCCACGATGTTTTGATCGCGAAACCACAGAGGGTCATATCACGGGCTCGGCATGGGTAGTTGATATGGACGGGTCTCACACACTGCTAACGCACCACAGAAAACTCAATAAGTGGCTGCAGCTTGGCGGTCATGCAGATGGAGATAGCAATGTTGTGCGGGTTGCCCTTACGGAAGCGCGTGAAGAATCTGGGATCGATGACTTATCGATTCATAACAATGACATCTTTGACCTAGACGTTCATCTAATTCCTGCTCATGGAGATGTTGCGGAACACTTTCATTACGATGTGCGTTATGTGGTGCACGCAGCACACACTGTTCACGTGGTAAGCGGAGAATCACACGATCTTGCATGGGTGTCTGTGACAGCTCTCGATACATACACAACAGAAGAATCCATGTTACGCATGGCACACAAATGGAACACATCGAACAATCAATTCTGATCAACACCTCGATAGAACGTGCGTTTCATTTTCACGACGACACTCACAACCTTCTAAAGATTACGCCACAGAATGTAAAGGTCTCCTTTGAGACGCGTGGCAAACCAGGTCTTGACCAAGAAGTGATATTGCGCGTCCAACAATTCGGACTGTTTACAATGAATTGGCATGTAAAGATTACAGAGTACGAGCCCCCGCATCGAATGACTGATATTCAGATATCTGGTCCTTTCCAATCGTGGAAACAAACCCGACTCTTTCGTGAGGTTGGTGCTTTTTGTGAGCTCACAGATATCGTTGAATATGAACCGCCATTCGGCATACTTGGGCGCATCGCAGATGCACTTTTCATTCGACGTCAGGTCATGAACATGTTTGCCTTCCGGCAACAAGCAACGAAACGTCTTCTCGAATCATCGTAGTTCAAGGACCTGCACTTTACTTCGTGCAACTTCTACGAGAGATGCTATTTCTTGTCGGCTCTTCGCCAGAAAACATCGCGACAGCATGTCTTCGATTATGGGCTCAATACTCAGCATTCGTTTCGAGTGAGGTAGGGGGCTCGACATTTGTGCAGTGCGAAGGAAACCAATCGTAAGCGAATCGCTTGTGAATGCACTATCTGTCGAAACGCGAGCTAGATCCACAGGAAAGCCAGCATCGCTAATGCTCATACAGAACGCACGAGCTTGTGGATAGTCGCGAATGTAGCTTATGAAAGAGTGCGCCGCCGATTCATTTGCTGAGTTCTTTGCTACGCTCAACACATCGGCATTGAGTATCGAGCGCATCGGCTTTACGGAGAGTGTCGGTATGCCTCGCTCTCGCGCCATGTCAACGATCCATGGTCCGGTGAGGACCGCATCCAACTTACCATTCAGCAATGCTTGATCGAGCTGCCGGGATCTATCGATCCGTGCGTTTGGAATGGTAGTTATTCTTAAATCATCGAGCGCATCAACGAGTGCATCGTTAAGATCTTGTGCAATTGGAACACGGGAATAGAGCTTAACGTTCGTATCTGCCCACAGGTAGGGTAAACAGCGTTTGATAACATTATGAGGGTCACTTGTTGCAAGACCAATTGAGTGGATGATCTTATGAGACTGGTGCACAAAGGCACGAACATTTACCAACCACCTCGAGGCTCGTCCGTCTGTAGAAAGAGAATCTGGAAGGTCTGCAAACACGCCAGATTCATCGAACTCTGCGAACCAATCCAGTCCCAAGTGAATGATATCAGGCTGTGTACCCGCATTAAACGCTAGTTGTAGCTTTGACTTTCCGTCATTCCAACTCAACTCCGTCAGTTCAACATCAATTGTTGGATGCTTGTGCTCAAACACTTTGACGAGGGAATCCAGAACCGCTCTCTGTTTTGGCTCAGACCAAAAATGCCAAACGTGCAGCGTTGTAGTAGTTGCAGCCTCACGATTACATGCCGTCAGTGCTAATACAGTGAGAAAGAGCAACGGAAGTTGAAGACGCATTGTATTTACCGCCGAAGACTAACATCAGTGCGAGAAACTGCACGTGCACTTGGGGCCACAACAGGCCCTTTGAACGGCCTTGCAAATGGACCACGATGCTTAGGCAGCGTGTCTTGTACTGTAATTCGAGAAGGTGTTGCTCCGGCCTGTTTTAACCACGTTGAGTCACGTGGAACATCAGGCGGCCATGTTCTATTGAAAAACAGATCGAGGAGCTTCCCTGCAATCGGAACGGCAAACTGTGCTCCAAACCCCTTTCCCTCACCAGTTACGACGAGTGCAATTTTGGGGTTGTTCTTTGGCGCAAAACAGATAAACCACGATTGATCAGGTTTGCCTCGTGGAGCTTGGGCTGTTCCCGTCTTTCCGCAGATATCAAGATTGAGAGTTTTCAAGGATTGAGCTGTTCCTTCTTCCACCACGCTTGACAGCGCATTCTGAACAAGTTCGAACCACTTCTTCTCGATAGGAATCTGTCGAGACTCAAATGATGTTGTATTCCTCTTATTGAGTTTCTTGCTGTAGATTTCTCGAACAGCATGTGGCTGACACCATACCCCGCCATTCGCAATGGCAGCTGTATACGCGCATAGTTGAAGAGGCGTAACTTGCACCTCACCCTGACCAATACCCCAGTTCATGAGGGCATAATCAGTCCAGTTGCCTTTTCCCCACCGTCTGTCCATAAAGGCGCGTGATGGTAGGATTCCTGCGCCCTCCTCAATGAGATCAATTCGTGTCTTTTGTCCAAAACCTAAGAGGGCGGCGTAATAATGAAAGCGCTCTACTCCCATCTTCAATCCAACTTGATAGAAGTATGAGTTGCAGGAGACCTTTAGTGCATACGTTACATCAATGAGACCATGGACCCCACCATGGCACGTTGCAAATCGGTTGCCATATTTATACCCTCCTGCGCACATCAAACGGGTTGTTGGTGTTATAACGCCTTCCTGAAGCCCCATGAGTGCCATCATTGGCTTCCAGGTTGAACCAGGGGAGTAGATTGGCTGTGTAACTCGATTGAATTGTGGTTCTTCTGGATTTTGAAGCAGCTCATTGTAGAACTTCCTCGCACCCTTTCCTGCGAAGGAGCGCAAATTGAAGTCGGGTTTACTCGCCATACAGATAACCTCGCCATTTCGTGGATCAAGTGCCACTACGGCTCCACGCGATGTGCCAAGTAGCTTCTCGGCCAGCTCTTGCATATCTATATCCAACCCGAGATAGAGATCATTTCCTTCTAAACCTGCGAGATCACTCTTTCCATCGTTAAAACTTGCTACACGTTGGCCGTTTTTGTTCACCGCAACAAAGACGAGACCTTTTTGACCCCTTACGTTTGCTTCATATGATCTTTCCAAGCCGGTCTTACCAGTTGCATCACCCGGAGCGTATGCATCGCCCAGGTTGGTGAGATCATACTCACTCACTTCACGCACAAATCCAAGCAGGTGTGCAGCGTTCCCATCAAAAGCATACAGACGTCTTGGATCCACAATGAGATCTACACCTGGTAAGGAGTCGCGCTGCTCTTCAATTGCGGCGATCACATCAATCTCAACATCGCGACCATACGAAAGTTTTGCGGGCGCGAATTTGTTGTAGGCGGCAGACTTTCGTACATCGATCCAAATTGCTGTATCAGCAACCCCAAGTATTCGTGATAGTCGCATGCAAGCACTATCGGTGAATTCGTATGGCGTGATTGTTATAGAGAAGCCTGGTGCATTCTGAACTATTGCTCTTCCATTACGATCATAGATCATTCCCCGAAATGGCTCTGTTGAAATCTGTTTTATAGCCTGCGCTTCTGCCTTCAGCTTATACGCATTGCCCTGAATTATTTGGAGCCAGGCGAGTCTGCCAATATAGATTACGCTGATTGCAAGAATCAGAATTCGAAAAATTTGTTGGCGCTGTACTGAGCCAAAAGATCCATTACCTGGAAAGACGCTCATTGTAGCAGGTGTTTTTGATGTTCAGCCCTCGCGCGTCGGATGAATTCTTCCGACATCGCTATTGAGGCAAAGATGAACGCAAACATAACGTTTCCGTATCGCTGGTCGAAGATCCCAGCCATAAAGATGTTAACATACATCGCAGGAATAAATGCTAACACGCCAACTGCTAGCGAACGAGCTAGCGGAGGGGCTGAAGGATGTCGAGATTGCAGTGCGGCAAAGAGTGAACGAATTGAAAATCCAATCAGCACAGCAAAGAGGATAAATGCCGTAGGAAAACCCAGCTTATGAATTATTCCCACATAACCTATATGAACAAATGAGGTGCTATTGTGCCATTGCTCGATGGGTGCCCAGGTTACAAACCTGGCTCGAAGTCCATTGCCCCCAAGTGGAGCTTCTTTCACCTTGCGCCAGGCATTATTTACTTCAATGATGCGAGTCTCAAATGACCTATCGCCCCCTGAAAGTTGGCTAGACGACGTGAATCTGCTCTGAACAAGATTGATCGCAACTTCTGCAACTTTTGGATTGATGGCGTAGAATGTCATAATCGTAATTGTTGACAAGGCTATCGTTGCTGTAACGAGGCGAATATTCTGCTTAAGCTTCATGAAGAACATAGCAATAAGAGTGCAAGCAAAAACAAGCACCCAGAGTGTTCGAGTGAATGTCAATACCAATGCAGCAACGTTGAGGATGACCACAAACGAAGTGAGAAACTTTGTTTTCCACTTTGAATTAAAAATGATCACAACGCAAATGCAGATAGAGAGCAGAAAGATCGGGCCAAGCGTTGCAGAACGTGATGCGGTAATCTGATAGGCATAGATCATATTCTCTGCCATTCGCTGCTTAAAGCTATATGCGCTATACAAAGCCATAAGCGACGAAGAAACTGCAGCCAATCCTAAGAACTGTCGAAACGATTTCTCGTTTTCACCAAACACGTCACGAAAAGGGAAATAGTACAGCATTAAAAGGAAGTAAGACCAGTCTACTGCCCAACCGAATAGCTCAATCGAGTTGAGCTTAGCCACAATGATGTTGGCAAATGCTGCCACTATGAAGAAGATCAAGAGAAAATCAGTCCAGCCCCTAATGAGAGGACGAGGGTTCAACGCCATTCGCCACAACATCCAGAGGATGATCGTTCCGGTGAAAAGTCCACCGCTTATAGATTCCGAAACCGATACGCCTTTTCCGGTATCAGTGAGGAAGAACGGGAGTGCTACTAAGAACAGTCCAAGCCATACTTTCGGAAAGCGGATCATGAGCATGATCAGTGCTATAGCACCGGCAATAGCAGGAAGCAGCCACGGCCAATCAGCAAAGATGCTCACACGATTTCGTTACGATGCTGCATCATGGAGTTCCAACCGCGTTTTGCAAGTAGGAAAAGAAGAGAGAGGATCATTACACCAAGCCCCGTGCCAGCCGCCATAAATAATCGTTTCGGGCGGTCGCGTTTTTCAGCAGGAATGGGCTCGTCAATGACAATGAGTGACGGTGCAGATTTATGCATGTCTAATCGCGCTTGCTCTAATGAAGGCAATAGAAAAGCTTTGAGTTTAGTGTAGGCCTCAAACTCGGCAAATATGAGCATGTATCGAGCGCCAATTGTGGCAGCGTCAGTTAGTGCAAAATTCCCTGCGAAGCCCTTCTGTGTCTGCGACTTTTCAAACTGAACGCGAAGTTGTTCTACGAGTACTTTTGTACTTCGCACTTGAGGATCATTGGCACCATAATTATGTTCTAGCAATCCAAGAATTGTCTCCTGTTTGAGCAATTCGCCCTTTGATTCTGCGAGTGCTTTGGCTGAGGCTGATGCTTGGTCTAGGGGAGAGAAAAGTCTGTAGTTGCGCGAATATCTTCCCAATGAATCTGTTAGTGCACTGAGAGCAGAATCCATGACGGTCAATCGTATTTCGAGATACGAGGCCGACTTTTCGGCTTCGGCACGTTGTATGTGATTCGTAATATCATTGGCGTAGGACACAAAGGCATCGCACATCGTTACGGCCTTATGAGGATCTCGACTCCAAATCGAAATTTCATAGTTGCCTTCAGTATGAAGATTCACCTCGAGATTATCTTCGAATTCCGACCGCACGTCCTTCATCGGCTGCTCTTCCATCTCGTATTCCTTTACCAAGTCAAATCGCTTAATCATTGAGTCGCGAATTGTCCGGGTAAAGAGTATCGTAATGAACTCGTAGCTCTCTGAAGACTTGCCACCTAATTTGGAAAGACCAATGTCTTTCAATGTCGATGAAATTCCACCTAATGCTGATCCCAACCCACCTACGTCTGAAGAGGGGGGCACGCAATTGACGGTAGCTTTAAAATATTCTGGTAGTGTTCGGGCATAGACATACACGCCAACAGTTGTCACCAACGTTAGTCCGAGAACTAGCCATTTGAACCGAAAAAGGTAGCGGATAATATCCGAGGTCGGAAAAGGTTCCGTCATGATTCTCGAGTGAGAGTGGGTAGATGAAAACTACAATGAAAAACTACTAACGACGAGCAACAATGAGCATGTTGGGTGTTTTGATTGTTGCTGACCAGCTGATGCCGTCAACAACATGGGAACAACGGTTGATGAGAGTAAAAACTGGACTTAGCATTGCACGAACGGCTGACGTAAAGATTCCGCCACCTATTGGCTGGACAGGCAGTATCTCAACTGATGAATATGGCAGTGACGCAAACAATTCAAGAACAGATCCTTTGTTTAAATGGAGCTCGTGGGTGAGATCTCCGAAAGATAAGGCAGTTCCATGTAGCGCATCCACGTTTGGCGTGCGCATAATTAACGTCCCACCAGTTTCCAAAAGCGAATGAATCAACGTGAGCGCCTGGATTGCTTCTGAGCGGGTAAGATGCTCGATCACATCGAACATCGTTACGAGATCCACTGCACTTTCCGTAGCAATTGCAGAGAAGAGATCTCCATTTTCTACACATGTCAAACCCAACGACTTTGCAAGTTGGACCTGCTCATCGCTTCGATCAACACCGCGCAGATTTACATAGCCTTGATCTCGCATGTACAGCAGGAACGCGCCATAGCCACACCCGAGATCGAGTACTTTCGCAGTCTTGCCTTGCGGGAGAAATGCAGCAATGGATCGCTCTAAACCGCGATGCTCTGTTGCAACACGCTCTCTTGCGTCCTCCAATGAAGAAAAGCGAGATTGTACCGATGTGTATCGATTGTAGAAGTGTTGACGATGATCCATACGTGGTTCCGCGACGTTCGAGGCTCATTCCTCGTGTACGAAGATACGAGAAGGTGTTTGCCTACAGCGTATCTTCGTAAAGTATGAGCCCACTTCACCTTGGCTTCGCCTGTGTTTGGAACCGAGACGGTAACCGCGAGCAGACATGGTCACACACACCAATACATCTCTGGAAAGCCATTGAGCGGCGCGGCGATGTGGTTATCCACGATGTACCAGTCCGCATGCCGCGTATCGTTGACCTGTTTTTTAGAACGCTTTCGATGCGTTTCGTTGACGGTAGACGCTGGTCAACATGGGCACTCCGCCCAACATTTTCGCGGCTCAACCACATTGCTTTGAAAAGATCAATTGCTAAAGCAGGTGCCATAGATGCTATTCTCGATATGGGAGAACAGGGGCCTATAGACGTGCCTCTCTATGTGTATCAGGACTTCTGCTTCGGTCATGGAATTGAGATGTACAATCATACCGGACATTTTCCACACGGCTGGTCAGGAATTAGTCTGGCCGGATTCAAACGTCGGGCACAATTACAGGCACAATCGTATGCTTCGTGCGCTGGTGTGTTCACCATGAGTCAGTGGAACGCAGATTATCTTGTCCGCTCTGGGCTCATTGAGGCCTCCCGCGTTCATGTGGTTCATGCAGGAATGAATGTCCCCGTAGATCCACCAACAGAGGACTTGTTGGTGAGGAAACGCTCAAGAAATATACGGACGCTCCTCTTTGTTGGACGCGAGTTTCATCGGAAAGGGGGCGATCTTGTTGTTGCAGCATTCGAAAAAGCGAAACGATTATCGTCTCGTCCCCTGCGTCTCATTGTTGCTGGACCTCACCAATGGCCATTGCATGGAAGTATTCCAGAAGGTGTAGAATTCATTGGCGAAGCATCTCTCGGCATTTTACGAGAACATATGCGCAATGCTGATGTTATGGTTATGCCATCTCGATTTGAAGCATTTGGAATAGTCTTCATCGAAGCGCTAGCAGCAGGTACACCCGTCATTGGACGTCGCGCTTTTGCAATGCCAGAGTTCATCAAGCATGGTCACAATGGAATGCTTATTGATCATGATGATCCCTCGTTGCTTGCTGAGGTAATGATTAGTGTGGTAGAGAACGAGATAATTGCCCGTACATGCAACAGCGAGGCCAATCAGGTAGCTTCATACTACTCTTGGGATAGAGTGGCAGCCGATATGATTGATGTAATCTCATCGCAATTGCATCGATGAAGATTCTTCTCATTCTACCGCGCGTTCCGTACCCTGCAAAGGATGGAGGAGCAATTGTGATGTATCACACTTTACGTGAACTCCACAATGCCGGACATCACGTAGATGTTTTTGCACTGAATACGCGTAAGCATCACCAAGAACTCGCACCGCTTAGAAATGTATGCTCAAGTATTACGGCTGTTGATATTGATACAACAGTTACACCCTTGAAGTTGATGAAGGGGCTCTTCACACGTTACCTACCGAAGAGTTTTGGCATTAAGGTTCGTATCCCGTATTGGCTTCTTCGATTTTCAGATGATACTGCTTTGCAGAAAGTGCGAAAGACGTTTGAAGAAGGAGCCCCGTATGACGTTATTCTGTGCGAGACGCTCTTTACTGCTTGTTATGGATTGGCCTTGCGAGGGCAAAACAATACGGAGCACCGAACACCAGTGGTTCTTCGTGCCCATAATGTTGAGAACCAGATTCAAGAGCTCCTTTCACATGCACCCAATCGAGGTTTTTTTGAGCGACTATATCGTGCTCGATTGGCGAAACAAACCTATGCCTATGAGACTTTTGTTGCTCAACATGTAGATGGTGTTGCAGCAATCTCAGATGTGGACGCTACATTCTTTCGTGACCATGCGGCGAAAAAATTAACTGAAACAATCTCTCCGGGTATAGATCTGCCTGATCTCAACGAAATGAACGTTGATTGCAACGCTCTCTGCATTCTTGGTAGCCTTGATTGGGAACCAAACGTTGAGGGAATTCAGTGGTTTGTTGCCAATGTGTTCCCGTTGATTCTACAAGCTAGACCTCAAACCACATTGCATATTGCTGGACGAAAGCCAACCGGGAGTGTAACGCAACTGCATGATGGACATTCAATATTCGTATATGGCGAGATTGAAGATGCACTTGAGTTTCGCAGGAGCAAGGCAGTCTCCCTTGTGCCGCTTATTAGTGGCAGTGGTATTCGCATAAAAATTCTAGAATCTCTTGCTGCTTCGTGTGCAGTAATTACCACGTCAAAAGGATGTGAGGCAATAGACGTTACACATGGCAGAGAGTTGAGCATTGTTGATGAACCAGAGGCATTTGCAAGTGCATGCCTAAAACTGCTCCACTACCCGCTCGAGGCGAGTAGAATGGGCGCAGCTGGCCGCACGTTTGTTGCTGCGCACTATAGCTGGACAGCTTCTGTTGGACTGCTCATGGAATTTATTGAGCGTGTAAAGGAATCTTTCACTCGTCGAGAGACTGCAGACGAGTAATATCATCACGAAGTTCGGCTGCGCGCTCAAAATCGAGATCACGAGCAGCATTCTTCATCTCTACAAACATCTGATCCAACATCTCCTTGCGTTGTTGTGGCGTGAGATATTTTGCAATTGGTTCTGCTGCACGTTTCTGGCGAGTCCGTTCGGTGTCTGCTGCTCGCGACATTTTCGAAGTCTGCATATCAGCCACAGAAGTTGACTCAAGAATTTCTTCAAGAGACTTGTATACCGTCCGTGGTTCGATACCATTCTCCGTGTTGTACGCTTCTTGCAATGACCGTCTACGATTTGTTTCGTCCATCACGGCCTTCATGGACTTCGTAATCTTATCGGCATAGAAGATCACAAGTCCATCAACGTTACGTGCAGTGCGACCAGCAGTTTGCATCAAAGAACGTTCACTTCTGAGAAATCCCTCTCGGTCAGCATCAAGTATTGCCACCAGCGATACTTCTGGCATATCCAATCCTTCGCGGAGGAGGTTCACTCCAACAAGAACATCGCTATGACCAAGACGTAGGTTTCTAATAATTTCAACTCGTTCAAGTGATTCTACATCACTATGGATGTACGAAACACGAATGCCTACGTTGTGCAGATAATCTGTCAAGTCTTCTGCCATCCGCTTCGTTAATGTGGTTACAAGGACTCTTGCCTTTGCCTCAACACGTTTTCTGATTTCACCAATGAGATCATCAATTTGATTTTTTACAGGACGAACTTCAATCTTTGGATCAAGGAGCCCCGTTGGCCGAATGACTTGCTCAGTAATAGCTCCCATGGACTGAGTGAGCTCATAGTCGCCAGGCGTTGCGCTCACGTAGACAACCTGACTGATATGGGCATCAAACTCCTCAAATCGTAGGGGGCGATTCTCTAACGCACTTGGGAGCCGGAAGCCATGCTCCACCAAGGTCATTTTTCTTTGACGATCACCAGCATACATCGCACGTACCTGTGGGATGGTCGCATGACTTTCATCGATGACGAGGAGGAAGTCATCAGGGAAATAGTCTACAAGGCAGTTTGGCTTTTCTCCTGGTTCGCGTCCAGAAAGGTGCATTGAGTAATTCTCAATCCCTGAACAATGCCCAACCTCTTTCATCATTTCGATATCAAAAAGTGTGCGTTGCTCTAGTCGTTGCGCTTCAAGGCCAAGGCCAATTTCGCGGAGTTCTTTCAGACGAGAAACGAGTTCATCCTTGATGGCAACCGTAGCTCTTGCAAGATTTGATTTTGACGTAACAAAAAGACGAGCCGGATAAAGAAGCACACTTCCCGGGTTTTCAATAACCTTTCCACCTCGACGATCAATCCAAGATACCCGCTCTACAACGTCGCCAAAGAGCTCAACGCGAATGGCTCTCGTTTCCTCATCTGCGGGCATGATATCGATAACGTCGCCGCGAACTCGAAAGGTGCCACGTGTAAACTCAAAGTCATTGCGACTATAGTGAATGTCACTAAGACGGTGTAGAAGTTTCTGGCGAGATACCTCCATGCCTTCTTTGATGAGTACAAGCTGATCTTTAAAGTCGGCCTTTGCGCCAATGCCATAGATGCATGACACCGAGGCCACCACAATTACGTCTCGCCTGCCTTCAACGAGAGCGCTTGTTGCTCGCAAACGCAGACGGTCAATCTCATCGTTAACAGAAAAATCTTTTTCTATGAATACGTCCGTTGATGGCACGTACGCTTCTGGTTGATAATAGTCGTAATATGAAATGAAGAATTCTACAGCATTGTTTGGAAAGAACCCTCTAAATTCTCCATACAATTGAGCTGCCAAGGTTTTGTTTGGCGAGATTATGAGGGTTGGCTTTTCAACCTGCCTAATAACGTTTGACATCGTAAAAGTCTTTCCTGAGCCAGTAACGCCAAGGAGCACTTGGCTGCGCCTACCTTCATTAAGGCCCTCTACGAGCTCCTGAATGGCTTTTGGTTGGTCACCGGAAGGTTGGTACTTCGTATGAAGCTCAAAGATGGACATTGCACAGTCTAGAAATGGTACAGCCTACGAACGTACGACGCAAGGGCGATATTCGCATTATGAAACGAATCAAAACTCCAATTGAACACCAATGGTTCACCAGAACGCTGGTTGTAATAGCCATCGGCATCGCTCTGAGATGCCTTGTTTCGTTTGTTGTGCTGGGCAACATGCCACAAGTGGAGGATGGCCCTTCGTATTCCTTGCAGGCGCAACAAATGATAGACGGCACCATCGGCTATTACTACTTCCCGCCAGGAACGGCAATTTCTGTTGTGCCTTTCTACTGGCTGCTTGGGCAAACTGTGTTTGTTGATCACCTCATTGGCGTTGTGCATACATCGGCATTTCTCATTATTGCCGCATGGTTTGCAAGCGTAATGCTAGGGTGGGGGAGGGTCACATTTATTGCCGCGATGTTCGTTGCCTTTTATCCAAACTCATTCTTGTCTGCTACACAGATATCTTCCATGCCAGTAAGCGTGGTCTTTTTGACTGGTGCTATTGGATTGATACTTCGATGTCATGAGAAGTGGTCATGGCATCGGTGGATTGGCGCTTCGCTCTGTCTTGCAGCCGCTATTGCTACACGTCCAGCTTCCGTTATGGCAGTTGTTGTTATTGCGATTGCCGGAATGTATTTGTTGTGGCAACGCAAAATCAATGTGTCATTGTTCACGTCAGCGGCAATGGCTTTGTGCGTAATCATGGCGTCCATGATCGTTCCGCTTATGCAGCACAATTTTCAGCACGGACATGGTTGGACTTTGTCTACCAACAATGAGTGGAATCTCTTCGCCGGTAACACGCCGTATACTCCAGACTACAAGACCGGACATTTTGGCCAAAGAAGGTTTGACCAAGTCTCTCCTGAAGCGCGGGCATATATGTCAGCTATCCTTCCGCACGAGAGCCCAACGGCCGCAACGTATGAACAACGTAAATCAATGCGTGCTGCAGCATTTGATTACATGCAACATCATCCAATACGGACGCTGTATCGAGTTACGAATCGTGCGCGTGCCTTTTGGGGGTTTGATTATGCTACTGCGAGGACCATTCAAAACGAGTATGGCTTGTCAAACCTTGCGTTCCTGCCTATCGTTGCTCTCGATGGGGGAGGGTACCTTTTATTAATCATGCTGGCACTCTCCGCCCCCTTCATACTACAGCTACCGTTTAATGCTAAAGGGGCCTTTCTTTTAAGTCTCTGTGCCGCAGGAATGATACCGTATCTCATTGCATTTGCTCAGGCACGGTACCACTTATCGGCAATCCCCCTGCTCCTCATTCCCGCTTCTCTGGCGATTATAGCATTCCTTGAGAATCCCAAGCACACGTGGCAGAGACTCTATAGCCGGCCACTCTGGTGGGCAGTTATGGCGGCTTTCCTACTAATGCAGGCCGAGAGCGCCTACTATCTCATTCTCCTGCGATAAGCGTAATTCTTTGTGGCATACGGCTCAAAAGCGCCGTATCTTAGCAGTTTCGCGCAAAAACTACAAAGAATACGATGAAGCTGTCTGAATTTAAGTTCGCTGTTCCAAAAAATGCTGTAGCCAAGTTCCCGGCAGATCCTCGTGAGAGTGCCAAAATGATGGTGCTCAATCGCGAGACGGGCGACATCGAAGATCGGCATTTTAAGGACATCCTGTCCTACATGGTTAAGGGCGATGTGATCGTTGTGAATGATACGAAGGTCTTTCCAGCCCGGCTTTTTGGTAAAAAAGAAAAGACAAACGCAAAGATCGAAGTAATGCTCCTTCGCGAACTCAAGGCACAGGAGAGAATTTGGGATGTTCTTGTTGAGCCAGCACGGAAAGTGCGCATTGGAAACAAGATTTACTTTGATAACAACCGCTTTTACTGTGAGATAATCGACAATACGACGTCTCGCGGCCGCACTGTTCGCTTTTCGTATGAAGGCGACCTACACGAGGTAATTGAGAGAATTGGCCAGATGCCCCTTCCTGAATATGTAAAGCGCGAGCCAACGGAAGCAGACAAAGAAACATATCAATGTGTGTTTGCAAACCCAGGCAAAGTGGGTTCAATAGCACCACCAACAGCAGGCTTGCACTTCTCAGAAAAACTCCTCAAGGCCGCAGAGAAAAAGGGAATTAAGATTGCCATGGTGCAGCTTAATATCGGTCAAGGTGTGTTTGAAACGATTGAAGTTGAAGACCTTACCAAGCACCGCATGTACAGCGAATATTTTGAGATAACGAAGGATTCAGCTGACGTCATCAACAAGGCACTCAAGGCGAAGAAGAACGTGTACGCAGTTGGTTGCAGCGTTGTCCGCGCACTTGAGTCAAGCGTACTTACAAGTGGCATCGTAAAGCCAAATAAGGGCTGGACAGATAAATACATCCACCCCCCGTATGAGTTTAAGATTGCAAATCGATTCATTACGAATTTCCACCAACCAGCTTCGCCGTCATTGCTTGTAGCTACGGCATTCGCTGGTGGCAAGGATCCAATGTTCAAAGCATATAAGCGTGCTATGAAGAGTGACTACAGACTCTTTGCTTACGGCGATGCGTTGATGATCATCTGATGAGCGCCTTTGTACGACTATCGAAGAAGATGAACCTTATCTCTGATCTGGGTGCTGCAACTGCAGTTCTCGGTTGGGATCAGGAGACGTATATGCCGGATGGCGCTGTTGCGGGACGCGCAGAACAAATGGCAACCTTGTCTTCGTTTATCCATGATCACATAACGAATGCAGATTCAGCGTCGATCGTTGAAGATGTGAAGCAAGAATTGCCATCATTGACAAATCGTGAGCAACTCGTTGCAACAACATTTATCCGCGATCACGATCGTGCTCTGAAGTTACCTTCGGATCTCGTGCAGGATCAAGCGCGCACTGCTTCAATGGCTCAGGACGCGTGGAAGCGCGCGCGCCAAGCGTCTGACTTTAGCATCTTTCAACCTCTCCTTGAAAAAACCGTCGAGCTAAAACGCAGAGAAGCTGAAATCATCGGCAAGGCTGAGCATCTCTACGATAACTTACTCGACTCTTTTGAACCTGGATTGACTGTTGCTACTGTAACACCAGTTTTTGATCGGCTTCGCATTGGTACCACTGCTTTGCTTCGTGAGATTGAACCAAATCAAGTGAACGTAAGCGATGCCGTTTTGTATCGCACGTATGATGGCGATCAACAACTCTTGTTTGCGTCAGACATCATTCGCGATCTTGGCTTCGATTTTCACACTGGACGTGTAGACATCTCAGCACATCCGTTTTGTACATCGTTTGGCAGCACTGATGTACGGCTTACAACGCGTATTCGACCGAACGATTTACGATCATGTCTCTTTGGACTCATCCATGAGGCAGGACATGGAATGTATGAGCAAGGCATATCGCCTGAACTCGCTCGCACATTCTCTGGGCAGGGGGCAAGCATGGGCATACATGAGTCGCAGTCGCTCTTCTGGGAAAATATCATTGCTCGTAGCGAAGAGTTCTGGCACTGGGCCTTCCCTCGCCTTAGAAGCGTCTTCCCTGATCAACTCAAGGATCAGGATGTGCGATCGTTCTACAAATCGATCAACAAGATTCAACCTTCGATGAATCGTGTTGAGAGTGACGAGCTCACTTACAACCTGCATATTATCCTGCGTTTTGAAATTGAACGCGACCTCATCGCCGGCACTATTGAGGTGAAAGATATTCCAAGGGTTTGGAATGAGAAAATGGAAGCAGCTCTCGGAATAACCCCAGCCAATGATGCTGAAGGATGCCTTCAGGATGTTCACTGGTCGTTTGGAGGCATTGGATATTTCCCATCGTATACTCTTGGCAAGCTGTATGCAGCTATGGAATGGAATGCGATGCAAAAAGAAATGCCCAATGTGCGCGAGCATGTTTCGAATGGGAACTTTGCGCCAATCCTTGCATGGTTGCGCACCAACATTCATGCGTATGGTCGCACAGAACAACCTCACGAAATCATTCAACGCGTGGCGGGTCGCCCCTTAACAGAAGTTGATTTCTTGTCAAACGTTGGTGCGAAAGCGCACAACGTGTATGGAATCTAGACACTTCCACGAATCTATTGAGGCCTTTCTTACTACGCTAACGTTTAGCGGCGTACTGCCCGAAGGCATCGAGATACTTGATCCGTATGCTCAGATCGAAACACGACGTGTAATACATGAAATGGTATCGACGTACTACGTTGATGCACCACCACGAATTGGCATGTGGGGCATTAACCCAGGTCGGTTTGGTGCCGGCATTACTGGTCTCTCCTTTACTGATCCATGGGCAGTCGTACATCTGCTTGGTATTGACACAACGCTGTCAGGCAGGCGTGAGTTATCTGCTGAGTTCATCTCACGTGTCATTGAGGAGTATGGCGGGCCATCTGCTTTCTACCGTGACGTGTATTTATGTGCGCTGAGTCCACTCGGATTTGTAAAAGATGGTAAGAACATCAACTTCTACGATGATGTTGCTCTCAATCGGTCGATTGTGCCGTTCGTGATTTCTTCCCTGAGAACGCAGCACAAGGCCGGACTCCTTGCCGACCGTTGTATTATTCTTGGTACTGGAAAGCTCAAGACATTTTCTGAGCGTGAGGTACGTCACGCAATGGGATACAAAAACATCGTCTATTTGGAGCACCCCAGATTCATTATGCAGTACCGCAGAAAGCACATTCAAATGTATGTTGACAAATACGTTGATGCAATTCGTGTTTTGATGAATCCTTTTTGATGGATGTGTCTCTCTTCTCCGTGGGCGCGAGCATGTCCCAAAGCTAGTTGAAAATCACAGAGGCTCCAGTCATGATGTTAGATTGAGTTACCAGACTTAATCATCATCAAGAAGGAAGCCTCTATGAAGGGCAAACATACAGTGGATGGGTTGGATATTTATGCGGCATTTGCATCGATTCTAGAAACGTCGTCGGACGACACTGCAGCGTTGGTGTTGAATCATTTGGAGTTGAGTCGTCGAGCGATAGAATGGCTTATGCAACGCCAGACGTCGGAACTGGCAGGAGAACGATATAGTCATGACTTGGGCACTAAAATAGAGGTCCATCCGAGCAAGGAACAGTGCTTTTAATTCAACTCAATGGAGATTCCCATGATTCGCTATTCAATTCTGGCCACTGCCGTACTCTTAGGTTTCACATTATCAAGTGCACAGTCTGTCATGAGCGTGCCTGAAGCTCAAGATTGGGGCACTATTCGTTTGCCAAAGGAACTCTACGTAGAGGCTGAAGTTCCGATTAAGAATGATGCAAAAAGCGGAATGTTGAAGATCCTCGAAGTGAAACCAGGATGTGGTTGCACAAAGACTGATCCAGATAAAACGGAACTGCAACCGGGTGAGACCGCGAAGGTAAAAATTCGACTGAATCTTACTTCATCTCAGGGTGGCCCTCTCGTCAAAACAGTCTCAATTAGAGCGCTTCACAATGTTGATACGATTGTGAAGATTGTGTATCTAAAAGTCAACCTCGAACGCGTGTTAACTATTGGGCCGTCAACCTTTGTTTCATTCAATGATGCAGCAGTTGGTGCCGAGTCCGTTTCTACTGTTACGATGGAAAATCCATCTGACATGCCTATCACTGTAAAAAACCTTACAGTGGATGGTGATATTAAGGTAGATCTTGCTGATGGCTCCATTGTTGCTCCTCATTCAAAGAAGGAAGTCAAGATCAGCCTCACGCCCTCTAAGCCAGGCCAGATCTACGGCTCATTGAAATTTACAGCTAGCGGTAACGGTGCTGATGAGGAATTTCTCCTCCCAGCATACGGCACCGTAACGAAGGTAGCCAATAAGTAAAATTGTGAGCGCGTTCGTTAACACGCTCAACAGGGGATGCAAAAGATCCTGTGGCCGAGACCATTTGACAATTGCGTGTGGCATTCAGTAGAAGGTAGTGGCCTGCAATTTTCAATTTCAGATATTCAGCGCGGCGTCTATGAATTGCGATCAATTTGTGCCAATGGTGCGTCCGAAAGGCTTTGACTCGTTGTTCGCCAGTGGAAGTGGGGAAAATGAACCCCATACAGAGCTTGGTGGATTGGCTGCACATCCATAATTTCGTTGTTCTAGCAGTCCGCCAATGTAGCTCAGCTGGTAGAGCAGCTCATTCGTAATGAGCAGGTCACCGGTTCAAGTCCGGTCATTGGCTCTTGCTTTAGCGCCTCTTGTGCAACTGCATAAGAGGCGTTTGTTTTTAACTGCATATTGAATGAACTCTAATCTGAAGCATCACGTATATAACCTACTCATCGCTGTGTTCATGGTGATGTTGGTAGGGGGCTGTTCGCGACCTGATTACCTTGGGATTCGGCCTAACGAATCGAGTATCATCCTCACTGTATCTGAGTCCTTGCTGCTTGAAAATCTTGGTCGAACAATTTCGATTCGAGGTAAGGTTGGCACTGTATGTCAAGACGAAGGTTGCTGGATGACAATTACTGATGGAACAGCGGAGTTAAAACTGCGATTTGCTGACAAGACCATTAATGCCCCGATGGACCTACGAGGGCAAGTGTTGGCGCAGGGTGTGATACGAGAAAACATTGTTGGAAGTGCGCGAGTGTCCGAGATGATGGCTTCTGGATTGATCTTTCTCCAGGATTATTGATGGTCACTGCAACCAACACAAGCAGTGGTTGTAGATTGCGCCCCAAGGGGAGAGCATGATTCGCATTCCAGACCACCCAGCATTACGCTGAACCTTACGAAGAGGCATACAGCGTAATTCGTAACTTTGTGGTCTATGAAGTATGCACTCATGCTTGGCGGTACACTCTTAGGAGTTGTACTTGGTTTCTTCCCCCTTCCGTTCGGACGCCCAAAACCACAATGGTGGCGCGTTTTGACTATCGTTTGTGTTGCTGCGACTATAATCCTTGGCATCTTGCCTCCAATTGGTGGAAGCGTAACAGATGCAGTGATTCAAGGCCGCGCTGACAATACACGAGCCGTGCCTATTTATGTAAAAGCTCATCCTTCAAAAGCCACGCCGCTCGATAATGGCTCGGTTCTCATCCCAGCTACGGACGCACGTGCCTCGCATGTAAACATCTTGCTTAGAGTGTTGCCGGGACAAGCCAGCGAAATGCTGGCCGCAGGTGATGGTACGGCAATCATTGTGAATGTCCGCCGAGCCGAGTCAGATATTGTTTTCCAGTGCGACAACGTGGTTGCGGTAGAACCATTGATAACACTGCCCTATATCATTGGCCTCGAAGAACGTGCACGAATCATTTTCTTCCACGTTCCTATGTCATGGGTTGCAGTTATCGCGTACTTAGTTGCAATGATCTATGCGATTCGATTTATGCGCTCGCGGGATTTGGCTCATGATGATGTATCGATGGCTGCTGCGAGCGTTGGGACGCTGTACGCATTGCTGGCTACTGCCACTGGAGCTGTGTGGGCAAAATTTAATTGGGGATCATTTTGGAATTGGGACCCGCGCGAAACGTCGATCTTCATTCTATTGTTGGTGTATGCAGCATACTTCTTGTTGCGCAGCGCTATTGATGATCCTGATCGCCGAGCACGCCTAAGTGCTGCTTATTCTATTGTAGCATTTGCTACAGTTCCGTTCTTGATTTTCATTTTGCCGCGACTCATGCCTGGACTTCACCCTGGTAGCTCTGATGACACAAATATTGGACCGCTGCTAAGTCCGAGATCTGACGCTATCAACCCTACAAAGCAACTTGTGTTTGGCCTTTCGCTTTTCTCATTCACAATGGTCTTCTTTTGGCTTATGAATATGCGAGTTCGGCTTGCGCGAATTTTGCGTGCTACGCACACTCTCGGAGAACATTCATGATTGAGTTTATGACTCAGAATGCCACTTATGTGGTTTTGGCAATTACGCTCATTCTATGGGCTGGCATATCGATGTACATCCAGCGAATTGACTTTCGTTTGCGGGATCTAGAACAGAACAAAAAACGTTGAGGATATCATGACAAACGAAATCACAACACAACCAAGACCTTTTCCTTGGAAATATGCAATTGCGGGCGTAGCTATCGCTGTGCTTGCGTTCGTTGGGTATACGGCCTTTGATAGCAGCTCTGTTGAATACACCAATGTTGCTCGTGCAGAGCAACTAGGCAAGACGGTGCAGATTGTTGGCACGTGGGTTAAGGAAGAGGGTTTGAGCTATGACGCACCCTCAAACGTATTTCGCTTTTCTATGAAAGATGAACAAGGAAAAATCATCCCGGTAGAACTTGCAGGCGCAAAACCAAACAATTTTGAGATCGCTGTGAGTGTTGTGGCGAAAGGGCGAGTGGAAAACGGAATTTTTAAAGCATCGAACGTGTTAACAAAGTGTCCTTCAAAGTATGAAGGTCAGCCTGCAGAAGCTATGCCCCGATCATAAGCCATGCTAAAAAAAGCAATCATCATTACAGCACTCATCGCAATTCCACTCACGATATGGATTGCGTCTACGTATGGTAAGCTCAAAGAGGTGTCATACAAGGAAGCGCAAAACACGGAAACGAAATCTGAGAGCGATCAGGCACCGAAGGTGATAGTTGTAAGCACCATCATTGATGCCTCGCAAGCACCTTCGAAGATTGCATGTATTGACGCCACGGGAGCTCCCTTTAGCGCTCAGTATACAGGGATATCGCCTGAGAGCCCATTCTCGGCTGGACAGACGGTCCGCTTTGTTGGGCACGTTCACGGCGGAGAAGCCCCCTACTTTCACGCTACTCAGGTATATGCACCATGATAGGTCAGATCCTTATCCATGCGCTGTTTGGAGCGGCTGTGACTGCAACGCTGCTGTACGGCCTCGCACTGCGCCATCCGGGTAACACGTGGTACACGCGCGTTGCAAGAACGCTCTTTACATTACTTGCTCTTGGCCTTGTAGCGAGCGCTTCGATGCTTGTTGTGAACATCATTCAGCACAGGTTTGAATACACGTACGTGTGGAGTTATTCCTCGAGAGAACTCCCGCTGCACTTGCTTGTGGCATGTTTCTATTCCGGACAAGAGGGAAGTTTCTTGTTGTGGACGATGCTTGTGGCACTCATTGGCGTGTTCTTAACACCGTATGCTCGGCGTCATAATTATGAAGAGCCCGTGATGATGTTCTATGGTCTCATATTGAGCTTCTTGACGCTGCTTCTCATTGTTAAAAATCCGTTCGCGTTTTATTACGAGACATTTGCCGCTGATGGAATTACCCTCGCTGATGTTCCTCTAAATGGTCGGGGACTAAATCCTCTTCTGCACAATGCCTGGATCACAATTCATCCGCCAATCCTCTTCACTGGTTTTGCTGCGATGTCTGTGAGTTTCGCATTTGCTATGGCAGGACTTGTTCGTCGTGACTATCATCGATGGATATCCATTGCTTTGCCTTGGACGCTTTTTGCAACAGCAGTGCTGGGCTTTGGAATCATGTTAGGGGGATTCTGGGCATACGAAACACTTGGTTGGGGCGGATTCTGGGGCTGGGATCCTGTTGAGAATTCATCCCTCATTCCATGGCTTGTGACTGTTGCTCTTGTTCATGCAATGCTTGTGCAAAAACGCACGCATGGTCTTGTAAAGACCAATATGATTCTTGCAGTTACAACGTTTGTAATGGTCCTGTACTCCACATTCTTAACACGTAGTGGAGTGCTCGGAGATACGTCTGTGCACTCGTTTGTTGACCCTGGTAAATTTGCGTTTTGGATTTTGCTGCTCTTTATGCTGACGTTTACGAGCATTGGCGTAATAATGGTCCTTGTGCGCAGAAAAGACATGAACATCAATCGTGAGGAATTCTCACCAAGTACACGTGAGTTCATGCTGTCCATTGGGTCAGCGCTTATTATGGCAAGTGCAATCTTTGTAACCATTGGAACTTCATGGCCAGTGATCATGGAAGTGATCGGCCAGCCCAAAGTAGCCGTTGCTACAGACTTCTATAATAAGATCCACCTTGTACTCGTTCCGGCAGTGCTCATTGTGAACGCTCTTGCTCTATTGATGCAATGGCGCAGCACACCAAAACATCTTTTGATGCGCCGCACACTTGAAGCGGCAATCGGTGCAGGTGTATTCACTGGAGTAATGGCTGTTTTTGGCGTGAGAGATATTGGTCCACTCATTCTGAGTTTTAGCGCATGGTTCTCGCTTATTGTTAACCTTCGTGTTGGGTGGAGCATGGTCACGAAGTCCGCCACGATGGCAGGCGCCTACGTGTCACACACGGGCATTGCCTTGCTCATCTTTGGCGTCATCACTACTTCGTCCTATACCGAATCTCATCATGCTGTGCTTATTCATGGTGTTCCAACCAAGGTTGGAGAATACACTCTTACATATCTGGGCAAGGAACAAATTGAGAAACACTTTGTTGACCGAGAAAAACTACGGTACGATGTTCGGATTGAGAAGGATGGCGAGTCCAGAGTAGTTGCACCCGTGCTGTATTGGAGTGATTTCAACCAACGTCAATCTGCATTCCTTGAGCCAGGCATTCGCTGGGGCGTAATGAATGATCTCTACGTTTCGCCAAAGGCAACAGAAAATGAAGATCTCTTTTTGCGCACGAAGATTCAGAAGAGTGCTACGATAGCGTCGCCCCTTGACTCATCGATGTCTATCACGCTTGACCGATTTACGATGCCTATGGAAGAGGGAGCAGCTGCTGACGGACGTATGCAGATGGCGGCTATGTTGACCATTCAACATGGCGGTGCATCGCACGAAGTAAAGGCGCTCACGCGCATTGGGACGGGGTCTGCAGGACCAACATTTGATCCAGAGTGGGTAACGATTCCTGGTACAACAACATCTGTTGGACTCTCGGAGATCGTACGCAACAATGAAGATCCATCAAAGTCGAGCGGTGAACTTGTCTTTAAGGATATCACCAAACCAATGCCTATTCCACGAGAAATATTTACAGTTGAATTTTCTGTAAAGCCATTTATCTCACTCGTGTGGATTGGTGTGATCACGATGGTTGCCGGATTTGGCTTCTCCATCGTGAGATACACGAGACTGCTCAAACAGCAGAGTCCGCTCGCTCAGGGTAAGCGACCGCCAAGCTCCGACGTGAAGCCCGAGATTCTCCAGGTGCAGCCCACCGATGCAAACTCGAATCAAACGTAGTGCAGGAAACCCTACTGAAGCGGTCATGCGCCGCACTTGTCTATTCTTTCCTTCTGTAAGGGTTATAGATATCCATGTTGTGGGAATGGATTTGCGCAGTCGAATTGGCGGTGTTCGCTCGGCAATTGCTGGCTGCGGATCTAAGAGCACTGCGGTACACGGTAGAGTAAAATGTCCCTTGATCATCACCCCTGATTGCAGGTTGTTCATGGCTTGTTGCGTTGGCGCTCCATCTACCTGCACCCAATACATTCGTGCGTGACCCGCATCGGGATCTAACAAACTTGTTGGGAGCCCCTTTTCATTGCTAAGCAGCAATAGGCCCTCGCTATCGGCATCAAGTCTGCCAACGGCATAGACGTCTGGTGGGAAGCCTTCTTGGGCTAGTGTTTGGTACTCGCTTCCAGGTTCAGGCGTGAACTGCGAAAGCATACCGTACGGTTTATTGAAAACTATGATCATTTGTGGAAATAAACTCCCCGTGGAAGCCCATCTAGCGTAGTGCCTACGCACTTGCCAAGGATGTCATAGTAGAGTCGTTGTCTTGCAGTACGTGATTGTGAAGGGTCAAAGAGGCGCAGTTGTGGATCAAGGCAGACATCTAGCGTAATAACTTTTCCTTGAACGATCGTCGTCTTGATGTTTACCGTGTCAGAAGCACCAGTCTGCCATAAGATATTGCTGAGTGTTGACGTTGTTACTGTGTCATGGCCAAGTGCATGACGTCCAGGAACAACACATACAGTATCGCCAACATCAAGAGAGTCAAATGCAAAAGTAAAAGGGACTGCTCCTTGAAGCGTAGATGGATCAGCAATGAGAGCAACGTTTGGGATATAGGTAGTGAGGTCCATGTTTACTGTGCCCGATAAAACAGCAGCACCTGAAAGCCGTAGGTCAACAACATTGTTGATGCTGTCCACTATTGCAACGATCGTATCAACATCTCCTGCTCTACCAGCAACGTTAAGAACCTTAAGTGTTACCGATGGAATGTATAATCTTTCAAACGCCATGCCGCCGGTATATCCATAGGATTCAGCTGGACCATAGCCGTAAATTATAATGCCGAATGTGCTATCGCATGTTAGTGCATGTGGGCCTGCTGAAACATCGAGGTGCACGTAGCCATGGGTAGTTCCTGCAATGGCTGTTAATGCAGGTGTAGGTGCACCATCGATGAGCAATGTTGATGCGCCCGCCAAAGGCAACACACAGGTGATTTGGTGCTGTGTGTAAAATGGAGTACCTGTAACGATGGGTTCAATGTTTACAACGCGATACGAAGACAAAAACTGTTCTATCGGAGGCATGACGATGAGGGAGGGATCGCCTGATTTATTGACGCCACCGCTGCCCCTGTTGGCGGATCTGTCAATGATGGTTGCCAGGACAGGCTTCGAAGAGACGATATCACGTGCAATACCTAGCGCTAGATCTCGAAACTTGCCTGCATCTATTCTAAAGGGGGCTTGACCATTTACCTGAACAAGAGTGCTATCCTCAGCAGCCAATATCCTGCACACCGTTACATCGGTTGTGCCAGCAGAAAAGAAATCATTGGATCGGCGCAACGGAGGAACAATGATTCTCTTCCCCCACGTATCAATACTTGGAATTTGCTCAACTAAGCAGTCACGCGAAGCAATCTCGCTTAGTATTGGAACCTGAGCTCGAAGATGAGAAGAGATGAGACAGATTGGCTTCGTAGAGACAACTCTGCTCCCCGTAAGATCGTCGTTCTGTCTTGTTTCTGTTACCCGAGCCTGTAGGAGATATGATTGTCCTTGATTGAGCGTTACCGTTCTTCGAGAGCCGGAAGCAACTGCCGAAAGATTCTCGCTTAGATCAATGGTTATGTCTGTGCCGTCTTCTGTAGCCACGAGAACAAATTGACTCGGATATGCCTCGCTAAACGAGGTTCTAATGACAGTTCCAAACAATCTGGTTGTATCAGCAACTGCCGTAGATGCATACGTGGAGACACGATACGACGTACCTAGTGCGTCAGTTGGTAGGACAAGCCAAGCGTCGCTCGTATTCACATCACGCATCACGGCGTACACAGATACATCTTCGGATGTGGTGATATGAATGCTCATTGGCATCACTCGTTCGCAATCATTGGTTGCACCATTGGGGCTGGTTACACCAACGAGCTCGTATGGAGTAGCATTGTATCGAAACTCCCACACTACAGCTCCCGGAACGCGAACACTTCGTGAATCCAGTGTTCCATTGCGAGCGCGAGCGTCAATGCGGACGTCGGTAACACCATCGCAATTGATCATTAGAGATACAATCGCCGCCGAAGACCCACCGTTGTGATCATTTGGGGGGATGGCCAGCCAAAAATCTTTTCCTCTACTATCTCGCACTCCTTGACTGTGTGCGTCTACCAGAGACGCACATAGTAGCGCGACAATAAAAATCAGCCTTGTTGCCATGTAGAGATTGTCTGTTCGCACAATTCAAGCATCTGCTCTGCACTTCTGTCCCACGTAAACGAAGAGGCCCAATGGACAGCCCCCTCACTTAACATATCTCGCAGATTAGTATCCGTTAATATTCGAGTGATGCTGCCTGCAAGATGCTCAATGTTTCCGTATGGATACAGAAGCCCAGAAACACCATTACTTACCGAATCTCGCAGTCCAGGTACGTCTGCGCTCAGCACTGGTGTACCACAAGCGTTGGCCTCCATGTTGGTAATTCCCCAGCCCTCTTTAACCGATGGGTTTACCGCAACATGTGCCTTGCTGAGGAGCTCTATTTTTTCTGGTCCGGATACCCAACCTCGGAAAGAAACCACATCTTTAAGTCCCATCTCTTGTACGAGTGCTTCTAAATGGGGCAGATCATCACCACGGCCGATAATCTGAAGCTGTGCCGTAGGTACGTCTTTGTGCACAAGCGTAAATGCCTTGATTACGTGGTCAACGGACTTGTACCGTTTTAGTCGTCCAAAGTATACAGCCGTTGGTCGTTCAGCTTTTGCACCAACATGCATTGGAAATTCTGTTGGTTCAATTCCATTGTGAATCACATGTAAATGGGAGGGGGCTAATCCTAACTCGGTACACTCCTGCTTTGTGCTATCAGAGACAACAGAGATTGGAGTGTTTCGATAGACACGTGGTATGCGTCGCTCAAAGAACGACACGTATGTTCCAGCGATCAATCCAGCCTCTGAGAAAATACTTCCACCAAAAAGATGGTGGATGATTCCCAAGATTGGACGCTTGATAAAGAGCGGCGACATAAACGGAAGCTTATTGATATCGTCGATAACAATATCTGGTTTAAGCCCCTTACCCTCCGAATGCCACCACAACGGAACCGTATAGTTAAATGTAGAACGACGTCCTCTTCGGATCACGTGGATTCCGTCGAGAACTTCAGATTCAGCAGCCCCTTCAAACCCGCAAGAAAGCAGACTTACTGAATGCCCCATGCGTGCAATTCGTCCAAAAATCTCATGCAGGTGCGTTTCTGCACCACCGGCTTCTGGATGCTTTCTGTCTTGCCAATTAAGAATGAGCAGACGCATTAGCGCAGAGGAGTCTCCACCATAACTTCTACAGTGCGAGAATAGAACCGACTCTCGGGAGTAGTGTTGTCATAGAGTGGAAGTCTTTCTCCAAGACCAACGATTGTTGCATTGGTTACACCCAGCGCACTGGCTACAGCCTTTGCGCGTTGTTCGCTCAGCTTCTGGTTGTAGTCGTCTGCGCCAGATCTATCTGTATAGCCAACAATTTTGACTTGTGCATTCGTCTTGATTCGACTCTTTATGTTGCTAACGATAGCCTGACTTTCAGAAGAAAGCTCGGACTTATCAAAAGCAAAAAGTATCAGCGAATATCTGTCAACAGTTTTGTCTGTTCCGCCTGAGCGCTTCTTGTCTTCGAGTGTGATTTCACTCACAGGAATAGTCTTGTTCTCAGATGGTACGATGTTGCCAGTAGAATCTTGAACAACGAGCATGTATTCAATATTTCTCGTACCACGAGGAATGAATCCACTTTGTTCTGCAACGCGCCAATCAACAGATGCCGGGATTGGATCCGCATCATGGAATGTGCGGATGATACGCTCGTCTTCTGAAACAAACACTGTCCATGAAGAAATGGGTATCTGTGGATCGATTGATGGCATAAATCTCATACCAGTAGGCTCAAACACACGCATAGTGTCGAGCGAGGTAACAGACGATATAATGCTTGGATCTGAGGACGAAATCTCTACACGCCGGTTCTCGGCCTGTCCGTCCGTTTCAGTTGATTTGGATGGAGCGGCTGGTAATCCTCTCATCTCGGTTGCGATGCGATCAGCGTTGATACCCCACGTGTTCACGAGATATGACTTTACTGTGATGGCACGTTGTTGCGAGAGATTTCCTGCACTCTTGTCTTCTGTGTCATCAGTGCAACCGGTAACCACGATTGATGCGTTTGGCGATTCGCTCATTCGCTTGCCGATAATGTTGAGCATTTGTCGGTATGTAACAAGAGCATCGAGGTTATAAAAGTTCTCAAGTGAATAATTATCTACCTGATCTTGCGATAGTTGATGATACCGCGTGGCAAGAGCTGCTGAGTTCTTATCAAAAAATACATATGGCAAAAGGGGTCGCACGCGAGTAGAAGCGAATTCTTCAATTCGCAGACCCTGCGATGAACTTGTGCGTCCATCTTCAGTGATCCCTGTTACCGTGATGTTAGAGACAAACGCAACACCAGGTGCATCCTTGGTAGGAAGTGGCGTGCGGCGTGCTACGTCATACAGCTGGTATTCATCAAGCGAGTCTTCAACGTCTGGTGGAACAAATGTGAGTGCAAGGCCAAATCGAATATGCTGCACCTTCCATGACACATCATTGACGAGATCAAACGGCGAAATAGTGAACAACAGTTCTGGGCTGAGGAACATTGTGCGATCAGTGTTCAACGGCAGGTCATACGAGGCGCCAAGTGTTAATCCCAATGCAAGGGCATTGACGGCAGCGATGTCGCCACTGACAACATTGCGCGTACGACGTCCAGTTTCAAAGGTTCCATTGAGAGGCTGCACGAGTGTTTCACTCTGGTCATAGGTTGCGGCTACACGATATCCTGCCATGATGCCGGCACGTAGCGAGAGATCGTCTGAAAGTTTATAACCCACCATAGGCTCTACACTCATTTGTGTAAATGAACCCGTCAGTGCATAATTGATTTCAGCATTTGTCGTTGAGCCATCAGCAAGAACAACTGGCAAAATTTGCGATTTCGTCATGTCAACTGAATACGAACCGTAGTGCATACGCATGTCTAGCAGCCACGTTGTGTTGATTGGTGTTATGTAGAGAATTCCCGCAAAGAAGCCAAGGCCTGTGCCGCCAGTAAACTCTGGACAACAATTTGGTACGTCCGGAAGTTGCGAAAACGATGAGCCGTGCATTCCAAGAGACACGTTACCGAATCCGCCAATTCGTGGCTTCTTCAATATGTCCGATGATTGGGCAACAGCTGAAGGAATTGAACAACACGTAAGAAGAAGGATTACAAAGCAGTTTTGTGCTAGGCGCTGGAGTTGATTCATTGTCTTATACATTAGCGCACCACCTCGAAACGTTCAACGATGCGTTGTGATGGAGTTGTCATTACCAAATAATACGAGCCATTAGGAATTGTTGTTAGGTCGATAGGGATGTACCATGCGCCCCCTTGCATAACTCTATCAGCGATGATAGATACAACGCGACCAGTAAGATCAACAAGTTGCACCGTAGTGCGTCCTGCTTCAATAGTTGTGAGTGCAGCGGTCGTAGAACCAGAAGCTGGCAGGGGAGCCACTCTTATTCCTGCACCAGCGGGCGCTAACTGAAAAAGTCGTGCTCCGCCTTCTCTACAGATGTCTGAGATAATCACGCCTCCATCAACTCGTTTGATCTCAAGTGTGTCTGCAAGTACTAATGAATCGATGTGGATGGCAGACAACGTGTCATTTCCCCACGACGTGTTGAAGTGTAACGTGGTTGCCAAGGAATCAGTTGTTGGGATTTGAATAGTGATCGGTATCAAGCGCATACCATCGGGGCGGAACGTTCCCATCGGTGTTCCCGATGTGGGCGTAAGAATTGTTCCATTAACGAGTAGCTGCATATCGAGCTGTGTAACGCTCGTGCGATCAAAATTCACTTTGTTGGAAATGTAGACTGGCACGGCAACTTCCTGGCCTGTTGTTGCGCTTACCGTACTAATTCGAAGCGTAGCACTAATGTTACTCTTCACAGTTGCGATCATGCGAAGTGGCTCTGTGGTCCTACAAACGGAATCAACAAAATTAAATGTGTTGTCATATGTAGTGCCAGCACTTCCTCCCAAAAAGCGAACAGTAAATTCTGATCGCGCACCTGGTTGCGTTACCTCAGGAAGAATGTTTTCTATGCTAAATCGACCAATCGTAATTGGATTTCGAGGCCATCGCAAAGCAACGGTACCGGTATTGAGAATGAGCAAACGCTCAAGCGATTCTTGACCTTCTATGACATTTGAAAAATCCACGACTGTGCGCGACAATTCGAATCCAACTGAATCTCTCCGAGCTGAAATAGGCACCACGCTTCTACCATTAACGGCATTAAGTGCGCTAGAGGCGAAAACAACTTTTGCATCCTTCGGTCCATTTGACGTTGGATTAAATGAGACAGTGAAGATAATAGACTCAGCAGGGTCAAGCTTTATCGGGAATGATGACGGTGGCGTGGCAGAAAACTCATTTGCATTGCGACCTTCAATGCCTGCGTAGTAGATCTGCATTTGCGTATTACCAATATTGCTAACCTGAACAGGTTGTGACCCGCCGACACTAACACATGGGTCAGTTGGGTACAACAATGCTATGGTGGTTGCGATTCGCCCGTCTCCCGTGCCTTCGCCATAGAGCCGCACACGGATTGGCGCCCCACTTTGTAATTCGAGCACAAGCTCGGATGCAAACCGGCCAAAGTCTATCGGCTCAAATCGTACAACAATTGATCGAGACTGACCAGGAGTAAGAGTGAATGCTCCACCACCAGACTGGATTGAAAACTGATTTGCCTGAGGACCATTGAGTGAAACAGTATTAACATTCACTGGCTGTGTGGCACCTTGAGGCATTCGAATATTGATGACCGTATCTACAACAGCCTGATTGGAAACGCGACGTCCATAGTTGATGACAACCGGAGAGATAAGGCTAGGATTAACACCATTGCCCGTCACACGCACGCGCACTATGCCTGTTCCCGTTACTACATCTATGTCTGCAGTTCGAGGGCCAAGTTGCGTTGGGACAAAAGAAACGTCGAATCGTAATGGTTCTGTAGAGGTAATTGTTGGTGGGAACGATGTTGTAAGCAGCCCAAAGTCATTAAGGTCTCCACTTACCATCGTAGCATTGAGAATACGGAGTGGTGCCAACCCTGTAGCCGATACAGCAGAAGCAATCTTATCCGTGCCAGAACCAAGAGCAACGTCTCCCATATCTATCGTTAGGGCAGAGGCTGCCGCTCCGATGATTTTAAAATCACCATCAGAATCATCTTGTACAGTTCCGATACCATCGAGTGTCCATATTCGCGCAGTAAAGTCTGTTGACGCAGAAGCAGCGCGCTTTCCATCAGGTGAAAAACGAGCGCCATAGACAAGTCCTTGATGGCCAGCTAATGAGGACTGCATTGCCATGTTGGATGCATCATAGATTTTTGCAGTACCATCGCCGCTTGCGGCCAGAATGGTGTTTGAGCTTGAAAATTGAAGCCCAAGTATTGCCCCAGAGACAGGCTGACTTGTTAAAAGTTGAGCACCGGAGCTTGCGTCAAACAAACCAATAATAAAGTCCGTACCGCCGGCAGCAATTTTGGATTTGTCGCTACTCAATGCAGCTGCATAGATTTTTCCTTGTCTGCCTCCAGAGGAGCATGTTGTAATGATATCGAGAGTATTAACATCTCGCAGCGTAGCCTTCGTGCCTTCCGCTATTGCCATTACATCGCCACTTTGAGCAATATCTATATCATACACTGGGCCTTCTTCCACGATCTTTGAGAAGATTGGTAGCCAGGTTGATGTTGAAATCACTGTGATACCTCGGGGCGTGCCCACAAGAAGCTGTTGACCATTTGGTGTGAATGCTACGCTAAATGCAGTGCCTTCCACTTGAATCGTTGCAATTCGTGCACCGGAGCTATAATCCCAAACTCGGACGGTTCCGTCAAAGCTTCCTGAAGCAACAAACTTTGTGTTTGGCATTACGTCAAGCGACCAGACCCAATTGGTATGTAGGCCAACAATCTTAATCTGATTTCCATTGAATGCATTCCAGAGTCGGACTGTGCCGTCATGCCCACCCGTTATAACATTTTGCCCATCTGCAGTAAAGATTGCTGAATACACCGGTTGATCTTGTCCCGACAAGACAATAATATTATTTGGATCGATAACCGTACGAGAGATGCGAATGCGAGCTCTATCAGAAACTGTTGGTCCTGGTCTCCACTTGTACGATAAGCCATTTGCAGCTTCGGTAAGGGGCTTCCAGTCTACCCCGCTGTTTGTGCTGAGCTCTAATCGAACCACTTCCTGCGGGAGGATATTCGTCCATTGAATCACTGTATCAGTTCCGGCAACAAAGGTCTCTCCGCCATTTGGCTCTAACAGATGAATCAAGTCACCACGGAAAGGAGAACCCCCTCGCAATGTGATTTGAGGGAGATTGCATGTTGCAGATGTAAATGTCAATAATCCAATTCGCCCGTTGATAGAGCTAGGGGCATATTGAATTGTGAGATTGACTGATTGTTCTTTTCGAATCGTTAAGGGCAATGATGGCGGTGTAATGAAGCTATACTCAAGAGCCGACAACGAAAATGCGGTGATGATGACGTCAGCATTTCTTGCCGTTAACATGAGTGACCGGGTAACATTATTGCCACCTGATGGCTGTCCGAAGTCAATTCCCAGTGTTGATGCCTCAAGCACGCCCAAAACATTGTTTGGAATTTGATAGGACAGGGGCAGAGTGGTTGTACCAACTGTAAAAGCTACGCGCCTATCCAAAACGCAACTCGTGATTGAGGTCCAGGAAGCATTGCAGGCCGGGAACGTCTTGGCATCGGCTACATAACCACGAGCCCACGCTGTTGCGTCAGCCGTTGTGGAAATATTTTCTACCCATGCGCCACCGCTTGAGTCTGCAAGTCTCTTTAACTGATCGGTTGCGCGTGATTTAAGGCAGATTACATAGACGCGAATACCAAATGTTCGCGCAGTGCCAAGGGTTGTTAGAAGATCAAACGTTGGGGCGCCATCGGTCATAAGTAAAAGAGCGCGGTTGTTGCGGGCATTTTGCAAATGGATCAATGCACCCATTGGCTGATTCATAAGTCCGTTTGTTAGGTTTATGCCACCGCTAGCACGTACGTTATCGACCACAGAAGTGTACGCGGTCTTATCTGTGGACATGCCATAAAGTAGGTTGGCTTGAGCATCGATTGTCACAAGACCAATCTCGTCAGACGTTGATGTTAACAGCTGGGATACACCCCGAGCTGCATTCTTCATAAGATCGATTCCAGTGGGAGAGCCCACTGTATTGGAAGCTGTAATGTCAAGCGCAACAAGGAGTGAGAGGTTCCTGCCAGACGTTGAGGGTTCACACGTTGTTGAAACAGTCAACGGCATTCCGTTTTCTGCAGCTGTAACGGCATTTGCTCCCAACGATTGAGGCATACCAGTAGCATCAAGGGCATAGATCTTGGCCTGAATATCCGGGTATTGGCGCGAATCTATACGTATTGGGATGAACGTCTGAGCCGTTGCTGTGGTAAATGCTGAAACCGTTAGAAACAGCGACATACAGGCCAATGCGGTCTGTGGAAATCTCATGGAACCCTCCGTGCTACCAAAGTGATACGCGTCGTTACCGAAACGAGGCACAATGATACCACAAACAGTCTGCTCCGCCAATGGTTACATTCCGTGGAAATATCCCCAGAATGATTATCTGACTGGATTTACTAGTTCTATGACAACCGTGCGGTTAAAAGCACGTCCTTCAGGGAGTTCATTTGGGAAGGTTGGGCGGTCTTCGCCAAAACCCTCCACTACTGCATCTGGGATGCGTAAAAGCAGCGCTACTTCTTTCGCACGACGCAACGAGAGGTCTCGGTTGTATTCTTCTGACCCCATAACGTCCGTTGCACCAATAACCCTGACTTTTGTGCCTGTGCGCATACGAGAGCGCACGAATTCGATCAATCTGGCATTTTCTTGACTAACTGACACATCGTTGAACTCAAAAAGTACGAGCTCAAAACGTTCAATCTGTACGTCGCCCAGCTGTTCGATGCGCTTGCGCTGTGCCGTCAACTGCTGAACCTCAATTGTATCGCGTAGCACTGAAACCTGCCCAAGGCTGTCAGTAGCTGTTAACGTGGCAATCATGGAGCTTCCTGTTAGCGTACGCGGGTCCCTTGAGAGTAGCTCCACGTCCGTTACTCTGTCAGCATTTTTACGTTTGTCGATATTGAGAAGCTGATTATCCTCTTGCATCAAAGAAAGTTGTGCCAAGCTCACACCTGCGGACGCAGATATTGTTGTCTCCAAACGCAGAGTTGAAGGGTCAACGGAAATGTCAACAGAACCAAGTGAGACTGGCCCAGTCAGAGCCGCATCAGAAGAGGAAATCTCAACGCGCCGGTTCTCTTGCGCCGCTAAATCGGCCAATTCGGGCCCGGTAGCCTTTGTAGGTCGCAAGGGGGTGTTTCGTACTGAAATCGTGATTTGGGAGCGGACAACGCCAAATTCCACAAGGATGTCTCGTACGCGCTCAGCTCGTAATCGAGCCAGTTCTAGTCCATTATCTGTTGCCGTTCCTGCGGTTGTGCCAGCGATCTTGATTGTTGTGTTCGGCAGTTTCGAAGCTCGCTGTGCGATAATCGCCAATTCTCCATGTGCTGCCTCAAGAGGCGTCAGAGCGATTGTGTCTCGTATTGCTCTCTGGATACCGTCAACGTATCTCTGAGGTATGCTACTAGAACCATCGTCAAAGTATACATAGCCAAGGAGTGGATGCAGAGTTGTGACAAGTGTCTCTTCGATGCGAATCACTGGGTTGGGAATAACAGTGCCATCTGGCATCATTCCGCTTGAAGTGATGGTTAAGAGCGGTGGTGGAAATACCACAACAGGGGGTGGAGGTGGTACCTCGATAGGTGGTATTGGTAATGTCTCTGGTGGAGGGGAGGGGAAGAGTTGCCAACCAAGCGCTATGCCAAGGCGGACTTGTGCTACGTCCCACGCTACACCACTAGCTACGCCCGCGAGTGGCAGGTGAAAGGTTATCTCAGGGGTGAGGAACGTAGACCTGCCCCGCCCAATGGGAAGGACGTAGCGAAGTCCAGCTACAATGGTTGCTCTAACAGAAGATGCTTCTGGGATGTCAGCCTGCGTGTCCACCCAAATTCGGTCATCGCCTAGGTACGTCCCATAATCTTCTGGCTTTGTTAAGGTTTCTGTTTGATGAAACGACGTGGCTATTGTGACGCCAACTCTTGCACCTACGAGCAGATCTAGGCCATCAAAAGCTTGAAACGCAATGAGTGGTTCAAAACCAATACTTGAAAGTGACGCTGTTAGCTCGTGAACAAAAAGTGCATCTACCACTTTTGCTGTATCACGAAGGTCGGCAACAAAAGAGCCTTCCTCATCTGTCATCGAGCCACTTTCTGATGAGAAGGTAAGCCTACCCAACAAACGAAAACGCTCATTGAGCGCCAGGCCATACCAGCCTCCTACATAAAATCCCATTCCAGAACCGCCGGTGAATTCCGGACAACACGATTGATACCGTCCGAGCTTTCCGAATGCAGCGCTGTGAATGTTGTATGAACCACCCAATACGACACCCGCCTCATTCTGCGCACGCACATCAATTGTGCAGAGCATGATGAGAGTTAAGAGGGCAAAGGCAAAGCGGGTCAAAGAATGCATGGTGGTACGAACATAGAGAATAGGATCTAGACGTATGTGTTGCAAGTGGTGAGAAACGTGACGTTACGATGCAGAGGGACAACAACTATTAACTGGACAAACGCCGCATTGAGGACGTCTTGCGATGCAGATTCGGCGTCCATGTGTAATGATGAGGTGGTTCATGGCATTCCATCGTTCTTTTGGCACGAGGTCCATCAGAGCAAACTCAATTTTAACAGCATCATCAGTGCCAACGATGCCCAACAGATTCATGATACGTGTTACGTGTGTGTCAACTGTGATACCTGGGATTCCAAAACAATTTGATAGCACGCAGTTCGCGGTCTTTCGGCCAACTCCTGGCAAAGTAATAAGCTCTACTAGAGTTTGTGGCACCTGACTGTTAAACTCGGCGATGAGCTTCGTGCAGCAACCACGAATGTTTTTTGCCTTGTTCCTATAGAACCCTGTTGAATGAATATCCATTTCGAGTTCTTCAGCTGGTACATCAAGAAAGTCTTGTGGCGTATGATATTTCTTGAAGAGTGTTTTGGTGACAATATTGACCCGCTCATCCGTGCATTGAGCAGAAAGAATTGTTGCAACAAGGAGCTCAAATGTGGTTGTGAAGTCCAAGCCAACTCTTGCATCGGGATAGGCAGATACTAACTCGTCAAGAATTTTTACGAGCCGCGCCTTACGGTTCGTCTGCGATTCACGTTTGGCCATAGGTATTCGTCAGGGTATCCATATCATCGCGATAATAGATATAGGTTGGATGATCAGTTCTGGCAATCACAGCCGCACGCTTTTCTGCACGCTCAAAAAATGCTGCGTCTTCGGCATACGGGATTTCGTCAAAGAGCCCAATTGTGTCAAAGAGTGATCTTCGGATGATAAACGTACCTCCAACCACACAGTCGTTGACATGAATTTTCGCGTCAGGGTTGTTCTTGTCAATCACCATATCATTCCCAATTACCCGCACGCCGCCATGAAGGAGTTGCACCGTTGGATAGGCAAGCAACATTGCCCGGCGAGACGATAGGTGATCTGATTCATATTCATCATCACTATCGAGAAACGTAACAAAAAGCCCCCTAGCCTCAGATACACCTCTATTGCGTGCCTGTGCGGTACCCTCATGTTCTTTAGAGACATACCGAAATCGTGGGTCTGCCTCTCCGTACCTTTGTACGATATGCTCCGTTTCGTCTGTAGATCCGTCATCAACAATGATGGCTTCCCAATCATCTTCCGCCTGGTACCGCAAGGACCGAAGTGCTCGCTCAATAATGTGAGCGCGTTGATACGTGCAGATGATCACTGTAAAAAATGGAATGGTCATAAGCAACGAAAGTACGAACAGCGTGTGAGCGCAACACACCTTGGAGGCCGTTCATGATGCCGATTGACTTCTGGACCACGTGCAGCGCCAATAATATTGAACTGGACAAAGATCAAGTAGATGCCTTAAAACGGTATCACGATGAGCTTCTGTACTGGAATAAGAAGGTGAACATGATCTCCCGCAAAGACGAGGAGAACGTATGGGAGAGACATTTCCTCCATTCACTCATTCTGTTGAAGTACGTCAACTTCCCCAAAAGAGCTCGTGTCCTTGATGTGGGCACGGGAGGGGGCTTACCCGGGATCCCTTTAAAGATTGCGCGTCCTGATCTTAAAATGTTGCTGGTGGACTCCGTGGCGAAGAAAGTATCCATGACGCAGATGTTTGCCCAACACACAGGGCTAAAGGACATAACCGTCATGAACACGCGTGTGGAAGTTCTTGCCAACGAGCCGCACTATCAGATGGCGTTTGACGTTGTAATCTCTCGGGCTGTTGCCAAGGTAGATCAGATCATCGATTGGGTAGGCCCCATGATGAAACCGAAAGCAATGTGTGCCTTTTTAAAGGGTGGCGACCTCTCAGAAGAAATTGCAGAAGCTATTGAACATCACCCGGGTTTAGAGGTGCAGGAAATTCAGATTGAAGTGTTTGGAATACCGTGGTTTCAGGAAGATCAGAAAAAGGTGGTTTTGTGCCGATTCGATTGATCATTCTTTTTGTGAGTCTCTTCTGTGTTGGAGCAATTGCTTCTGCGCAGCGTATGCCCGCGCCCGTTGCACAACAATCAGCTATGAAGCTTGCCAGAGTGAAATATTCCGGCGGGGGAGACTGGTATAATGATCCAAGCTCTGAGATCAATCTTTTGCGTTATGTGCGCGCTCACACAAACATCCTGGTAGACCCTGTATATGAGTTTGTTGACCTAGGCACAGACAATCTCTTCCTGTACCCTGTGATATTTATGACTGGTCATGGTACTGTGAATTTCACTGAAACAGAAGTTCGAAACCTCCGCGCCTATCTTCAAAATGGTGGATTCCTGTATATCGATGATGACTACGGCATGGACGCCTCGGTAAGAAAAGAACTTAAACGCGTTCTGCCTGATCAAGAGCTTCAGGAATTGCCTTTTGACCATCCGATTTATCATAGCCACTTTGATTTTCCAAATGGGTTACCCAAGATTCACGAGCACGACTCTAAGGTTCCTCAAGGACTTGGTCTCTTTCTTGACGGTAAACTCTGCGTGTTTTATACTGTAGAAACAAACCCGAGCGATGGTTGGGCAGATGTTGAAGTTCATAATGATCCGCCCGAAAAACGCGAGGCCTCGTTGAAGATTGGAACAAACATCATTGTTTATGCACTGACGCGATGAGAGCAACGTGACGAGACACGAGATTATAGCGCGACTTCGTAGTACAACCCGCATTGAACAATTATGGAATGTTCTTCGCGGTGTTGGACTCACGTCATTACTCTCGTCGGGTGTTGTTCTGTCCGCTATACTTTTAGAATCTGTTTTTGATTCATCGATGCAGGTTCGGTCGATAATGTGGTGGACATTCATCGCTACATGCTTCGTTGGAGTTAGTGTGTTGGCAGGTCCAGCCCTGCTCAAAGTTTTTGGCGTATTGTCTCTTGAAAACCCAACAGATACGGCACTGAGAGTTGGAGTAGCATACCCAGATGTGAATGACATGTTATGCAACGTGTTGCAACTCACCGATGAAGGGGCTCATCGCTCTGATCTCTCCACGGCTGCGTTCACATCGATTGCACATACAGTAGAAGACAAAGACTTCGGAGTGATCATTAATCGGCGCGCACCACGTTTGGCTGTAATCGTGGGTGCATCTGCAGTTGTTTGTACGATTCTTTTGACGGCGCTTTTTCCGCATGTTCTTGGTGCTGCGTGGTCTCGAATCGTTCAGCACGACCGGTCTTTTGTACCGCCAGCCCCCTTCACACTGCATATCACTCCATTAGCAGATACGGTGATGCGTGGAACCACCACACGCATCGAAGTAACGTCAATAGGTGTTCCTCCTCAGCAGATCACCATTCATGTTCGCGAGGCTGGCTCAGAACGGTATCAGCCATACGTGGTGCAACGAGATACAGGCACCAGCTACCACTACCAATTGCCGGGTCTTTCACAGACGATCTCATTTTATGCTGAAGCGGCGTGGCTAGAAGCCGGCGTTCGCTCCGACACCGGAACGATTACAGTTATAGATCGTCCACTCGTGCGCACGTTAGCGGGCCGCGTCATACCACCAGGTTATACTCGCATGCCACCAACGGAAATCAGCGAGCAGCAAGCTGATGTTACTGCACTGTCTGGGTCGCATGTAGATCTTGCAATCGTGGCCAATAAAGAGCTCGCAGATGCTCGTGTTTTGATCATCTCGCCATCATCTGATACATCGCGTCGTGATACATCCGTCGTTCGTTTGGAATCACGTGGAACAACAGCAAAAGGTAGGTTCACAGTTTCGCGCTCAGGTACCTATCACATCGAGCTTCGAGACAAAGAAGGACAGATCAACGCAGACCCCGTTAAATATGGCATCGTGGCGCTGAGCGATGCCTACCCTATGATCACAATGATAGAGCCGACGCAGAATGTGGAGCTCGATCAAAAAGCACTTGTTCCAATCGTTGTTTCAATTGCCGACGATTATGGCTTCACGAAACTGAGATTGTATTACAGACTTACAGCATCACGGTTCGCTCAGCCAGAGAAGAACTTTCGCTCCATCGATATTCCAATTGTTGCACAAGGGGCTATCCTGGACGTGCCGTACATCTGGAATCTTAGCAAGGTGGACGTAACACCTGAAGATGCCTTTGAATTTTATCTAGAGGTGGCGGACAATGATCAGTATGGTGGGCCGAAGACGGCGCGTACTTCAACACTAACCGTTCGCATGCCATCACTTGATGAAATTTTTGCAGAAACAGATGAAACGCAGGATAACGCACAAAAGGAACTCAAATCGCTTGCAAAAGAAGCTGAAGAGGTAAAGCGCGAGGCCGAGCAGTTGCAACGCGAGCTTCAGAAGCAGCAGTCACAGCAAAAACAAGAAGCTTCATGGTCAGAAAAGAAGAAGGCCGAAGAGCTCATGCAGAGGCAAGAGCAATTGCAAAAGCGAATGGATGACGTAGTTGAAAAAATGGAAGAAATGACCGAAAAGCTCCAAGAGAATCAGGCTATTTCTCCTGAGACTCTTGAGAAATATCTCGAACTTCAGAAGCTGATGAAGGAAGTAAAATCTCCTGAGCTTGCACGTATGCAAGAGCAGCTAAAGAAGGCAATGGATCAGGTGTCGCCGGAAGAACTGCAAAAGATGATGAAAGACTTCAAGTTCAATGAAGAAGAATTCAAGAAGAACCTTGAGCGACAGTTGAATTTGCTCAAGCGTATGCAGGCCGAGCAGAAAACAGATGAACTCCAGCGTCGGGCAGAAGAACTTGCACAAAAGCAGGACGATCTTCAGCAGCGCAATGAGCAATCAAATCCAAACAACAAAGAAGAGAATAAGCGTCTTGCAGAGGAACAGCGTCAGCTCAAGGAAGACGTCAAGCGCCTAGCTGAAGAAGCAAAAGAGCTCCAAAAGCTCATGAAGGAAATCGGACAGGACATGCCTCAAGAGAAGATGGAGCAGGCACAGAAAGATTTAGACCCGCAATCCACACAAGAAAAGATGGATCAGGCGAGTAACGAAATGGAGAAGGGTGAAAAGCAAGAAGCTTCGCAGAAGCAACAGCAGGCTTCGCAGAACATGCAGCGCTTTGCACAACAAATGAAGAACATGAAGCGAGAGATGAAGCGTAATAGTCAGAAAGAGGCTATGCGTCAAATGCAAAAGGGTATTAACGATCTTCTCGATCTTTCGAAAGAGCAAGAAGCACTCCAGGATCAGATGCAGAAGATGGATCCGATGTCATCCCAATATCCTCAAATGGCTCAGAGTCAGCAAAAGACTCAAGAAGCCATGCAGAACATCGCTAATAATATGATGCAGCTTGGGCAGAAGTCCACAAGCGTATCACCAGAGATGGCGCAAGACCTGGGCGATGCCATGCAATCGATGAAAGACGCCATGCAGTCTCTTACCGAGCGTAATGGCGCGCAAGCAATGAAGAGTCAGTCTGGAGCCATGAGCTCAATGAACAGCGCAGCAAAGCGCATGAGTGAGTCACTTGCATCTATGATGCAGGGTGAGGGGGCTGGGCAAGGCGGACAAGGTCAAACACCTGGACAAGGTGAGGGCAAAGGGATGAGCCCTTTTCAACGCATGCAGAAGCTTGCAGATCAGCAGCAAGGAATTAATCAAGGCATGAATGGAATGGGGCAGGGTGGACAACAACCTGATGAGAAGCAACGTGGTGAGCTAGGACGTTTAGCTGGGCAGCAAGGGCGCGCACTAAAGGCTCTCCAGGAGTTAGAGCAAGAGCGTAAACAGATCGTTGGCTCCAAAAAAACACTGGGCGATCTTAACCAGATTGCTCAGGATATGGAAGAAGTGATGTCCGATATGCAAAGTGGTTCCATTACAAATGACACCCGACTGCGTCAAGAGCGAATCCTCTCGCGTCTTCTTGATGCGTCACGTTCTATGAATGACCGAGACTACGAGAAGACACGCGAATCAAACAGTGGCCAAGAAACAACCCGCAGATCACCTGGGCCGCTAGACCTACCGGAACAACAACGGTTGTCCATGCGTTCTATGATAGAGCAACTACGCCAGGCGTATTCCAAAGACTACGAAAATCTCATTCGTCAATACTTCGAAGCGCTTCAGCGACAACGCGTCACCCCGCGTGCACAGAAATGATCAAGCTCATACTCTTAACCTTGTTGCAGGCAATTCTTGGTGTAGGTGGTGTTGCGCTGCTCACTCACGCTCTCCATGGAAAACCAGCAGAGCTTCGTGAGCTACTTGCTGGCGTGCTTACCATCCATGGTGCTGCTGGTACACTACTACTGTTCTCTTCTTTCATTTTGCTGAGTCTTATAGTCTCATTTGCAAAAATGTCAGTGTATATCCCGCTCAATACAGCGCTCACATTCTTAGTAACGATCGTGGTTGCCGTTGTTCTGGGTCATGAACGTGTAACGTACACAAATGCACTCGGAATGATATTGATCGTTACCGGCGTTGCGTTGATCGTATCGAAGCAATAATTACGGAATTACCTTCATTTCCATGCGTCTGTATGACGCATGGTCTTCATCGGTTGAACCTATTGTACAGGAAGACAACCCGCTCAACACAATGAAATATTGAGCCTGAAAGTTACCTCGCTATTCAAGCACCTCAGCATCTGATTAACTCAGTCAGTATAGTTGTCTATCTGCGCCCTTTGCAGCTTGCCGCTGAAGTCAACGTACACACTCTTCCATTCTGTGAAGATGTCGAATGCTGTCCAGCCCCCTTCACGATGCCCATTTCCTGTCCCTTTAATGCCTCCAAAGGGCATATGAGCTTCGGCACCAATGGTTGGTGCGTTGATGTATGTGATGCCCGCTTCAATATCGCGGATTGCCGTAAAAGCCGCATTCACATCGCGCGTATAGATGCTTGATGAAAGGCCATAGGCAGAATCATTTGCTAGTTCTAGCGCATGCTCAAACGATGTTGCTTTTATCACACTGAGGACTGGACCAAATATTTCTTCTTGAAAAATGCGATCAGTGCGCTCAACGTTTGTAAAGATCGTGGGCTCCATAAAAAAGCCATTTGCGTTATCGCCACCGATGTCTCGCTTGCCCCCTAAGACACATGTTGCTTCGGATTTTCCGATTTCAATGTATGACAGAATTTTATCGAGCTGACGTTGATTAATAACGGGGCCTACTTGTGCGCCACTATGTGTGAGTCCGTTGCCGAGCACAAGCTGTTTTGCTTGCATAATGAGCTCTGCGACAAACGAATCGTGAATGTCTTGGTGTAGAATTAATCGCGAGGTAGCTGTGCAACGTTGTCCAGTTGTGCCAAATGCACCCCACAATACTCCGTGCAATGCAAGTTCCATATCCGCATCGGGCATAACGATCTGCGCATTCTTGCCACCCATTTCTAAGGAGACTCGTTTGTTCAATGCGCCGCAACGAGCTGCAATGGCTGTACCTGTAGATGTTGAGCCCGTAAACCCTATGAGACGAACGTTTTCACTTTCTACGAGAGCTGCGCCTGCTTCGCCGTTTCCGTGCACTACATTGAACACACCTGGAGGAAGCCCGGCCTCTTCTAGAATCTCAGCAAAAATATTTGCGCTATGTGGCGAATCATCGCTTGGCTTAAACACCACTGTATTGCCACACGCAAGTGCTGGCAGAATCTTCCATGATGGCACTGCGATTGGGAAGTTCCACGCGGTGATAATTCCACATACACCTATCGGCATTCGAAATGACATGTTCATTTTGTTGTTCATTTCAGAGGGGGCTGTGTGGCCAAACAGTCTCCGTGTTTCTGTTGCCGCATAATATGCCGTATCGATTGCTTCTTGAATATCGCCTTTTGTTTCGGCGAGTGTCTTACCCATTTCGCGCGTCATGATTGCTGCGAGCTCTTCTTTGCGCCGCGTAAAAATGTCACCCGCAACGCGCAGTATATCTCCGCGCTTTGGTGCTGGCAAAAGCCGCCAGGCTTTGAATGCATCTGATGCAGCTGCAACTGCTCGTGCTACATCATCAACATTCGAAAGAGGAAATGAACCAATCACATCGCTAATGTCAGCCGGATTGATGTTATTGAAAGTGCGTCCAGTGGAAGATGGAAGCCATTGGCCAGCGATGTAGTTCTTCATAGGAAGGGGACAGGGTTACAGGGTTACGGAGTTACGGGGTGTCATGATTTTATGGCGTGACGGCACAAAGATCGTGAAAAGCATTATGTTCATATCGTATTCTTCCACTCTAATAGGGATAGATGATTATGAATTCAATGCCATGGCGCGTTGTGTCTGTTGTGAACCAAACCAGAACGTAAACTCTTTGTTGAGTTCTACGCCCTGTACACTTCATACTCGGGCTCTATTTCGCCCCTTGCAATTCGCTTCAGCTTTCCTTGCGCTAGTGTGCGCCGGATAGGGGACAAGCGCTCGTAAAAATAGATGCCATTGAGATGGTCAATCTCATGTTGCATGACGCGTGCAAGGAGGCCACCAACTTCACTGCGGCGTTCCTTCATTTGTCGGTCGAGATATCGCACTTGAATTTCACTTGGACGTGTCACAACGTCACGAAAATCTGGAAGGCTAAGGCATCCCTCTTCGAATTCTTCTTCATTATCGGAGAATGCTTCAATGATGGGGTTGATCAGAACAAGTGGACCATCTGAAGCGTCGTCCTCTTCTTCTGCATCAGAGAGATCGATAACCGTTAGCGAGAGCCCCTTACCAATTTGATTTGCAGCAAGCCCAATGCCATTGGCATTGTACATTGTCTCAAGCATGTCATCGATGAGCGATTGAATTTCAGCGTTTACATCCGTGATCTCACTTGTGCGCTGTTTGAGTACGGGGTGGTTGTATGTATAGACAGGTAAAATCATGCAACGATATCGAGTAGCTGTTTAATGTCTTCAAGAATGTAGTCTACATCTTTTAGATCTTGATTGCCAAATGAATCACCGTATTGTGCAAAGGCTGTTTTCATTCCTGCGTTGCGCGCACCAAGCATGTCTCGCTCGGCCCAATCACCAACCATGATTGCATGTTCAGGTGCAACACCAAGTTTGTTCAGTACAGTTTTGAATGGTAGGGGGCTAGGCTTGCGCTCGCCTGTGTCATCAAATGTTACCACCACGTCAAAGAAGTGATGATAATTGATGAAGCAGAGTCGCAACCATGCCTCACGTGTTGGTGCGTCGCTTAAGATGCCCAGTTTGATTCCACGACGGTTCAACTGCATGAGCGTAGCGGTAACATGAGGATATGGCTTCAGCGCGGCCTCGCGTGCGCGACGGTATGCGATGATACCTGCTGAGATGATCCGAGGGTCAACATGACCCAACACGTCCGTAAGCAAACGATCAAATACCTGCTGATATTCAATGCCTAACTCGTTGTAAATGCTGTCTATGTGCTCTTTTACCTGATCATAGGTAAGGTTCAGGCCGGCATCCATCATTGCACCAATTGCCGCATCCACTGCCTGGCGCTTCATAGCCATGAAGTCCACAAGTGTGTTATCGAGGTCGAATACAACAGCTTTGATCATGGGCAAAGTTACGGAGATACGTAGACACAAGGGATACAGAGATGTGGAAGAGGCACGGAGATTAGCCCCTTCTCTCGCTTTGCTCGAGACAGGCTGCTTCACTCGGGATGGCGCTACCCAAATAATTCCCATCATTTAAACGCTGTGCTGAAGCCCGGCGCTATTGTGTTGCCGTACCTCCGTATCTGCCTAACTCCGTAATTTGCCTCATGACACTTTCAGAAAACATCGTAGACCAAATCAAGACGGCAATGAAAGCAGGCGACAAAGTTCGGCTGGAAACATTGCGCTCGCTTCGTGCATTGATTTTGGAGTTTGAAAAGAGCGGCGTTGACCGCGAAATGACGTCGGACGACGAGTTTAAGATCTTGAACTCTTCGGCAAAGAAGCGTAAAGACGCCATTGAACAATACGAAGCCGTTGGACGCACAGATACTGCCAATGCAGAGCGTGCAGAACTTGCAATCATCATGGAATTTCTTCCTGCACAACTCACGGATGTGGAAGTGCAGCTTGAAGTAATGGCGATAGCCGCAAGTATCAACGCGACTCAACCGAGCGACTTTGGTAAACTCATGGGCGCGGCAACAAAAGCTCTAAAGGGTAAGGCTGACGGAACTCTTATCCAGTCTGTTGCAAAACGGATTTTGAGCGGCGAGTAATGATGTCAGCTTCGGAACACGAACTCCTCGAAACAGCTCTGGAAGAACTCGAATTTTCGCGCGTATTAGAAACGATCGCTCGCGGATGTGTATCAGATGCCGGTGCAGAGCGTACAATGCTCATGCGACCAACGATGGATGTTGATGTCCTTCGTGCCGACCTAGATCGTGTTGGTGAATGCGTTGACCTCATCGCACTAGGCGAAACAATTCCTTTCGACAGGTTATCCGATGTTACGGGGCTTCTTGCACGCACTCGTATCGAGGGCAACTTTCTCTCGGCACCGGATACACTGAAGATCCTTGAGGCCTTGCACACTTCTCGAAATCTGAAGTCGTTCTTTCGCGAGCGCTCAGTCCGCTGCGAGTACCTTGATGCGTTCTGCGAGCCCCTTATCGAAGATCGTGTACTCGAAAAACATATCACGGAGGCGATAGACGATACAGGTACCGTACGCGATAATGCGAGTAAAGATCTGTTAGCCATTCGCCGTGAGATACATGAACTCAGCGCTCGATTGCGCATACGACTTCAGCGAATCTTGAAGAAATATGGCGACGAAGAATTGTTGCAGGATGAATTCATCACGCAACGAGATGGTCGGTTTGTGCTTCCACTGCGTGTTGAAACAAAACGCAGTGTTGAAGGGATCATTCACGGCGTTTCGCAGTCGGGTCAGACGGTGTTCATGGAACCCGCTGAGACGTATGAAATGAATAATGATCTGGCCATTCTGCATAGCAAGGAGCAGCGAGAAATCATTCGAATCCTTTCAATGCTCTCAGCAGAGATAGGTGCTGTATCCCATGGAATAGACGAGGCCGTATACGTTCTAACAGAACTCGATACGATACTTGCTCGTGCACGTTTTGCGTTAGACTACGGAGGCATAAAGCCTCATATTGTTGACGACGAGGAAATTGAACTCACCAACGTGTTTCATCCAATCCTTGCAATCAACGCAAAGAGATCAAAAGACACTGTCATACCGCTGAGTGTACGCTTTGATCATACAACACGGGGCATTTTGATTTCTGGACCCAACGCAGGCGGTAAGACGGTTGCGATGAAGGCAATTGGACTGTCAATGTCCATGGCAATGAGCGGCATCTTCCCACTTGGTATGTGTTCTATGCGTCCGCGACGTATCACAACTGCTATTGGCGATCATCAATCCATCGAATCTAATCTTTCAACATTCTCATCTCAGATCATTCGACTGCGCGACGTGCTCTCGCATTGCGATCCTAACGCGATGGTACTGATCGATGAGATATGTGCCGGTACCGATCCCGCTGAAGGGGGCGCATTGGCAGCGGGGATTCTAGATTCGCTTATTGAACGCGGTGCGTGCTTTGTAGTGACAACACATCAATCTTCACTCAAGCAATACGCCCTCACGCGATCATCGATCACAAACGCATCACTCGAGTTTGATGACGCTAAGCTCCAACCAACATTCAGATTTTTATATGGAGTGCCTGGCAACTCGTATGCATTCGTGCTGGCACGCAATGTTGGGCTTCCAGATGTAGTACTCGATCGTGCAACAGGATACCTCGGAGACCGCCATGGTGAGCTGGAGAAGAGCATCAATGCAATGCAACAGTTTCGCAGTGAAGCGGAAGCAGCACACCGCAGTGCAGCAGAAGAATTAGCGAAAGCAGAACGGATTCGCAAGGACTATGAAGAGAGACTGCAAGTTGTCAAGCAAAAGCGAAGCGGCGTTGTTGAAGATGCACGCGAAGAAGCACGCGAGATATTGCGCAAGGCTAATGCACTCGTAGAGAATACCATTCGCGAAGTGCGCGAGCAACAAAAGAGCGCTGCAGAAATTAAACGTGAATTCGAATCAGGCAAATCACAAATAGATTCCGTCTCTGCTTCTCAATCAACTTCCCGCGGAATACACGAGTCTTCTGCCCAAGTCCCTAAGCCCTTCTCCATAGGAAGCACTGTTACCGTTCGTGGCACATCATCATCTGGATCTATTCTCAGTATCGACGAGAAAAGCAAGTCTGCAATGATTGATGTAAACGGCATCAAATTCAAGGTGCCCCTTGACCAACTCGATGCAGGTGCATCAACAGCTCCGAAAGAACGAAAACGTCAAGCCAGTGCTCTTGACCACCTCAAGCTTGACGCTAGCACATCGCTTGATCTACGTGGCATGCGCGCCGATGAAGGCCTGCGTGCACTCGAAGAATTCATCAACGATGGCATTCTTGGTACACTTACTCATGCTACTATCATACATGGCAAGGGTACTGGCGCCATGCGCAAAGTGGTGCATGAATATCTCCATGAACACCCACAACTAAAGTCGTGGCGCATCGGAACCATTCATGAAGGGGGCGATGGGATTACGGTAGTGGAGTTTGGGTAATCAGTTACTGAGTTCATGACAAAACCAACGAACCCATGAGCCTATTAACTGATTAACCGATTAACTGACTAACTAATTACCCGCCGATCTCCGTAAATTGCTGGATGTTCAAACGTGTCCTAATTGCCAATAGAGGCGAAATTGCCCTGCGTGTTATGCGCACGTGTAAGCGTATGGGGATCGCTACTGTGGCGATCTATTCGGATGCAGATGTACGGGCACCCCACGTGTCGGAAGCTGACCTTGCCATTGGGATAGGGGGCTACACACCTCGTGAGTCTTATCTGGTCATTGATAAGGTAATGGCCGCGGCTAAGGAGTCGGGTGCTGATGCAATACATCCAGGTTATGGTTTTCTCAGCGAAAACGCAGAGTTCGCCCGTGCTGTGGCTGAGGCGGGGATGACGTTTATTGGACCAGCGCCTGAAGCAATTGCAATGCTGGGCGATAAGACCGCCGCGCGTGATCTTGCGGTTGCATCAAAGGTGCCGATCTCACCGGGAAGTGATGGCGCTGTCTCTTCTTTTGATGATGCACGCGAGGTTGTTGCACGCATCGGCTACCCGGTCATTATCAAAGCAGCAGCAGGTGGTGGTGGTAAAGGCATGCGCATCGTAGAAGAAGAATCGGAAATCCAAACTGCATTTCGAGCTGCACAGAATGAAGCGCTAACGTCGTTTAATGACGAACGTGTTTTCATTGAGCGGTATATCGTTGAGCCCCGTCACATAGAAATTCAGATACTCGCTGATCATCATGGCACCGTGTTGTATTTCCCGGAGCGAGAGTGTTCAGTGCAACGCCGACATCAAAAGGTAGTTGAAGAGTCGCCGTCAACTGCCGTTACTCCTGCTATCCGCAAAGCTATGGGAGAAGCGGCCGCTCGTCTTGTTCAAGCAGCATCGTATACAAATGCCGGTACGCTTGAATTCCTTCTTGATGCAAGGGGCGAATTCTACTTCATGGAAGTGAATACCCGACTTCAAGTTGAGCATCCAGTTACGGAAATGGTAACGGGTATTGATTTTGTTGAACAACAACTACGTATCGCCGCCGGTGAACGTCTCACGTTTCGTCAGGCTGATGTTGCATTGCCAAAGGGTGCTGCAATAGAATGTAGAGTTTGTGCCGAAGATGTGTACAACGACTTCTTGCCCGACACTGGTGTTGTTTCTTTTATGCAGCTTCCAACGGGCGAAGGTGTGCGTAATGATTCAGCGTTATATGAAGGCTATGAAGTAAGCGTACACTATGATCCGATGGTAGCAAAGCTCATTGTGCATGCAGCAGACCGAGAAACGTGCATTACGCGTATGCTTGAAGCACTCGATGCGTACCAGATAGTTGGATTCAAAACTACAATTCCATTTTGCAGACTTGTCATTGACTCAGTCCCTTTTAGAAGCGGTAACTATAGTACGTTCTTTGTAAAAGAACATTGGCCTATCTCACAACCGGAATCTTTCTTGTCCTCTCTTGCAGCAATTGCTGCTGCCGGATATACTGCAGAAGAAAAACGCAGACAACCAACACTCAACTATGACTGATACCACATCTGTTAGCGAGATACCAGTAACAACCGAGACTGCACGCGAACTTGGACTCACAGACGCAGAGTTCGATCTTGTTTGTGGTAAGCTAGGCCGCATACCAACGTATACTGAGCTTGGCATTTACTCGGTGATGTGGAGCGAACACTGCTCCTACAAAAACTCTATCCTGCAACTCAAAACGCTTCCACGCAGTGGCGGTAGGATGCTCGTTGCTGCGGGCGAAGAGAACGCAGGGGTAATTGATGTTGGTCAAGGTTACGGTGTTGCATTCAAGATTGAATCACACAATCACCCAAGTGCTGTTGAGCCCTTTCAAGGTGCTGCAACAGGAGTAGGTGGAATCCTGCGAGATATTTTTACGATGGGTGCACGTCCGATTGCTGCATTAAACTCCTTACGGTTTGGCGAGCCCGATACAGAACGCACAAGATACCTCGTCAAAGGAATTGTGCATGGCATTGGACATTACGGTAACTGTTTCGGCGTGCCAACAGTTGGTGGTGAGATTTATTTCGATCGATGCTATACCGATAATCCACTCGTGAATGCAATGGCTGTTGGTGTGCTACGTGCAGATCGTATGGCTTCTGCAATTGCACTTGGCAAGGGTAATCCTGTTTTCATTATGGGTTCTAGCACGGGCCGCGATGGCATCCATGGCGCGTCACTGCTTGCATCGCGCGAGTTTGATTCTTTGACGGAGAACATGCGCCCAACCGTACAAGTAGGCGATCCATTCTCTGAAAAACTTCTACTCGAAGCATCGCTCGAACTCATTGACGCAGGTGTAGTTGTTGGAATGCAAGACATGGGAGCTGCTGGGATCTGTTGTTCAACGGCAGAGATGAGCGCAAAGGGTAATATGGGTATGCGTATCGATCTCGACCAGGTGCCCCTTCGCGAGGCAGGTATGAGTGCCTACGAGATTATGCTCTCAGAATCGCAAGAGCGCATGCTGGTTGTTGTGGAGAAGGGAATGGAAGCCCAAGCTGCTGAAGTGTGTGCAAAGTGGGATGTGCCGTTTGTGCAGATTGGTGAAGTCACAGATGATGGACATGTACACGTATCTCGTTATGGCAAGGTAGTAGCAAACATTCCTGCACAATCTCTTGTGTTAGGGGGCGATGCACCTGTCTACATACGTGAACAAAAGAAGCCAGAGTATCTTGAGCTAACAACCCGTCCAGTAGATCATGGTCCAACACTGCACGAAAAAGATTGCACAGAAATTCTTAAGAAGCTTCTTGCTTCACCAACAATTGCAAGTAAGCGCTGGGTATATGAGCAGTATGACTCGCAGGTGGGCGACAACACAGTTATACGCACAGGTGGTGATGCAGCTGTTTTGCGGATCAAGGAACTTCCTGGTACCGCAGTAGCCGTCACAACAGATTGCAACAGTCGATTCGTGTATCTCAATCCATATCGTGGTGCAATGGCGGCCGTTGCCGAAGCAGCGCGCAACTGCGTGTGTGTTGGCGCAGAGCCCGTTGCCATTACCAACTGTCTAAATTTTGGAAACCCGTACGACCCAGAGGTCTACTATCAATTCGCAGAGGCAATCCGTGGTATGGGTGATATGTGCAGAGCGCTTAACACACCAGTGACGGGTGGAAACGTGAGCTTCCACAACGAATCGCAACAGCACGCAGTATTTCCGACACCAACAATTGGAATGCTTGGTCTCATTGATGATGTCACTACGGTGATTGGCAATTCATTCACCAGCGCCAACGAACATATTATTCTTGTTGGATGGCAGAGAAGCGAACTTGGTGGATCAGAGTATCTCAAAACAATAAAGGGTCGCATCACTGGGGAAGCCCCCTACATCGATGCCGATGAAGAGGTTCGCTTGCAACGAGCGGTGCTTGCTGCAATTCGCATGGGGTACGTAACAGCGGCTCATGATTGTGCAGAAGGTGGACTTCTTGTAACACTTGTTGAGATGACGATTGGCAAGGGGCTTGGCGCAACTGTCAACATTCCATTCGACCACCATGCAGGGCATGTTTTTGGCGAAGCACAGAGCAGAATTATTCTTAGTGTTCCTGAGTCTTCACGAGTAGCACTTCTCCAGATATTATCAACCAATGATGTGCCACACACAATGCTTGGAACAACTGGTGGTACTCAGCTCGTCATAGATGGGCTATTGCAACAATCCGTATCTGACTTGCGCGATATATACGAAAACGCACTTCCAATAATTATGGCAAACTGAACTACATGTCAATAACCAACTACATCCGCACCTTTACACAGCCATGGGCAACCGATGCCTTGCCAACACTCATTCGCATCACACTTGGTGTATTGCTTGTGTACCATGGAAGCTCAAAAGTATTTGAAGGAATGGGAGACATGACGCAGAGCCTCACCGAACGTGGTTGGCCTATGCCCACGATGCAAGCTTTTGCAGCGGCCTACATCGAGTTTGCGGGCGGTGTGATGCTCATCGTTGGCTTAATGACACGCCCCGTTGCCTTTATGAACATCACACTGTTCTCCATCATCTTTTTTGTCTTTCATGGGGCCGACGCATTCGCCAAAAAAGAAAAGGCATTCTTGTTCCTCGTCCTGGCAGTCTACACCTTCCTCGCAGGTCCCGGTAAAGCCAGTGTAGACTCATTGTTGTTTAAAGATCAGAAGCCTGATCAGAAGAGTTACTGAGTTACGGAATTGCGGAGTGCTGTTTTTTACGCAGGAACAGCTGGTTTGATGTGACCTGCTCCCTCGGGGAGTCCCTCAACGCGTCTCTCAAAAAGCCATTGCCCGTGCCGGACTCACTCTCGAGGCTAATACCATAGGCGCGATTGCAACAAGAACGCATAGACCTATCGAAATAGCGGGTACGATGATGAAGGGGGCTGGCGAAAAACTCACAGGGAGTTCTGAGACGTAATAGATAGCCCCGTCTAATCGGATGAGGTGAAAGGTGTCTTGCATCCAAACAAAAGCAAAAGCAATTGCAGAACCGAGTGCAGCGCCTACAGCTCCAATTGAAATTGAGCGAAGGAGAAAGATCAGCATAATCCGCCATGGCGTCATGCCTATCGTCATAAGGATAGCAACTGACTTGGTTTTCTCTACTACTGCAATGAGTAGTGTAGAAATCACGGTGAACACGCCAACAATGCTGATGAGCCCCAAGACAAGAGGGATGGGCTTCTTCTGTAAATCTATCCACGCTGTGATCGCTTGAAATGTATCGAGGTAGGTCTGCACGAAAACACGTGGACCCAACACGTCTCTCACACGTGAACCTATCCGACGTGTGTTTGCCACGTCTGCACAGGTGATCAGTAGACTTGATGCAACATCCTGCGGTAGTCGCAAGTGCGTACCAACAGCTTCGATGGGCATTACAACAACAGAGTTGTCAAAACTTGCCATGCCGGATCGTAGAATGCCCCCTACACGAGCCGAAAAAAGTATGGGCTGGGTTGCATCAGCGTTAGCCGCATATACAACCATAGTGTCTCCAACATCTACGCCAAGAGTTTTTGCTAGAAGCTCACCAACCACAACACCATTCGGGCTTACAGAACCGCCACGAATGATCATAGGATTGATGAATGCAGCGGAGCGATATTGGGTAACGCCTGAGAGAATGATGCCGTCAACACCAGAGCGTGTGCGCGCCAGCGCCTCACGATTGAGTACAATGTCCACCGAGGCAATACCATCAATCTTTTGAAGGAGTTGGGTTGTTGATGCAGCATTCGTTACCACGTCGCCAAACATTGGCTTGGCCTCTATGTGCGATGTGAACCGCATAGCCGTCTCTTCAATCTTCTCTTCGTATCCAGTCAACACGCTGATGGCAATAATCAATGCCACACATCCCAATGCTACACTCATCACGGAAACTATTGTTGTGAATCGCGCAAATCCGTTAGCACGAAGCGAGCGCGCAAAACGATGCGCAATAACGAGGATGAGTGGCCAATGATAACGCATTATTCGTAGGTATGAAATCCATCTCCGGATTTTTTCCCGAACAATCCGGCATCAACATATTGTTGTTGTAATAGCGAAGGCGTAAACCGAGGCTCGTGAAAGAATTGCTCCCACTGCGATTTTGTTACGTCGAGGTTGACGTCAACACCGATGAGATCCATGAGTTCAAAGGGACCCATCTTGAATCCAAGTCCCCGCATGAGCGAGTCTACCTGTGTGATAGTTGCAGCCCCCTCCATCACAATTCGCTGTGCTTCGTTGTAGTAGTTGCGTGCAATGCGGTTGACGATAAAGCCAGGGGCATCTGCTGCAACAACGGTGGTCTTGCCAAGCCCCTGTGCAAATTCAACACAGGCTGCAATGATTACAGCAGATGTACGCGGACCCTTTACCACTTCTACCAACTTCATGATATGTGCTGGGTTAAAGAAGTGAAGCCCGGCAAAGCGTGATGGATCCTTGAGACAGCGCGCAAGAGATGCAATGCTGATGGATGAGGTGTTGCTTGTGAGGATTGTATCCGTTCGGCACACACTCTCTAAAGCCGTAAAAAGTGTGTGTTTGATCTCGAGTTGCTCTGCAATAGCTTCTATCACGATGTCAACAGCGGACATCGCATCAAGTGATGTAGACGTTGTGATTTGCTGGAGCGCGTGCTCACACTGCGCAGCATCGAGTTTTCCTTTTTCTACTGCCTTCTGAAGCTGACTAATGATGTTTGCGCGCGCACTATCAAGGGCCTTTTCAGAAACATCGAAGAGCACAATGTTGTGCCCAGCCACGACAGAAGCAATTGCAATGCCCCTTCCCATCGTGCCCGCACCACAAATACCAACGATCATGATATCACTCCCAGTTCTTTGCCAACAGTTGCAAAAGCTGCAATCGCTTTGTTGAGATGTTCGCGTGTGTGTGCCGCCGAAATCTGCACACGTATGCGTGCCTTGCCTTTTGGAACAACAGGGAAGAAAAAGCCTGTTACATAGATGCCATGATCGAGGAGTTTGTTGGCCATTTGCTGCGCAAGGGGAGCATCATATAACATCACAGGTGTGATGGGGTGTGTGCCTGGTACGATATCAAATCCCAGTTTAGACATACCGGCGCGGAAATACGTTGTGTTTTCCTCGAGGGTGTCTCGTAGATCCGTAGTTGAGCTCAACAAATCCATCACGGCAATGCCTGCACCAACGATTGATGGTGGTAGGGAATTTGAGAAGAGATACGGACGTGAGCGTTGTCGTAACATATCAATGATCTCTTGCCGACCCGTAGTGAAGCCTCCAATGCCCCCTCCCAATGCCTTTCCAAGCGTTCCTGTTATGATGTCAACTCGCCCCGTTACACCACAATGTTCTACCACACCTCTGCCATGTGCGCCCAGAAATCCCATGGAGTGGCATTCATCTACCATAACGAGCGCTTGATACTTATCGGCCAGGTCACACACTTTGTCAAGGGGCGCAATAGTTCCATCCATTGAAAACACTGCATCGGTTGCTATGAGAATTGTACGAGCGCCATCAGCTCGGGCCTGCACAAGTTGTGCTTCGAGATCTGCCA
>CANMBE010000006.1 GCA_947495975.1 Ignavibacteria bacterium
TGATCGTCCACGTGATGATCGTCCACGTGATGATCGTCCACGTGATGATCGTCCACGTGATGAGCAGCCTCGCGAAAAGCCGTCTGGTGATGGCGACTTCTTTGTAGGCTAAGCCCTGAACTTCCAATCACAACGCATGTATTCAAAAAACGTAGCGCATCAAGTCATTGATGCGCTACGTTTGCATAAATATGAATCTCTTAATCCTCATCTCAAATCGTACCAACTTCACGCTGTTTTTTCCGGTTGGGAATATTAGCTATCAGAGTAAGAAGTGATCTCGAGTCACTATTTGGGTGTTGCTTCCACAGAAGTGGTTCCGATGCTACGGAGTAGAGCTTCTCAACATCCGCCGCTGTTAAGGGTAGAAGCAATACGAGATCATTCTCTACCGTTGGCTGTAATTCAAACATTGGGATTCTTCGCAATCTTGATTGGACCCAACGGTAGAATTCCAGCAAAGAGACCCCAAAATGTTTTTCTCCACGGCCAGCCTTCTGCGTTTGACCTACGGATGACCATAAAACAATACGCAACAAAAAGGACGCCGTGGATAGGCCCAAGGATCTTTACTCCCAAAGGCTCAGTGGCAAAGTACTTCAGCGGGACGGCTACAAGCAGCAGGAGCAAATAGCTTGTAACCTCCAGATAGGCGATTATCGTAAAGAGCATGGTTGCAACGATACGGCAACCACGGTGATATTCATTCGCTCAGAAAACCATTTTTGCCCTATATTTGGAGTCCAATTCCGCAGTAGCTCAGCTGGTTAGAGCATCTGACTGTTAATCAGAGGGTCCGGGGTTCAAGTCCCTGCTGCGGAGCAAATCAAAAGCGCCTGTTCACGATGTGAGCAGGCGCTTTTTTTACTCTTTGCCCTCTACGCGATAGCACGCTATCGCGCGTCCGTGGCCCACAGTATGACTGTCAGTGTGGGAATGAGGGTAAGTTGTGCTAACGTTGTTTAGTATAGACGTGTGGCTTTTGCATGCAACATTTTGATACATTTTTTGTTTCAACTTGACGTGAGGAGATATTTGATGCAGTACCCAAACGTCAGAACTATAATCACGCTGATTTGTTTATTCTACTTCGCGCCTGTTTTGATGGCGCAGTGCGACCCGGTACAGATAGCACCCAACTGTGACCAGTGCACTGATTGGCGGAAGATGGACATAGAAGTTTGTCATGGTGGTACAACGTATACTGCGACAATTGAAATGTGCACGCAGTTTGCTTCTCCACCAAATCCTATTGACAATCCATGTACTCTGGCTCCAAATGAGTGCGCCCGTGCCCTTGACGCCATTACCTGGGTGCGCTCCTTCTGTGTGGATCAGGATCTAAAAAACATCGGCGAATCTGCTCTTCTTCAGGCAATCGTGAAGGGGACAAATCTTTGCTGTGCAAATGGCAATTTTCTAGGTGTAACGATTCCAGCATGTACTCAAGGATACGGCTGTATGACCTCGCCGGCGGCGTATTGCCATGTACTCGCAATGCCACGGTGTATGATTAAAAATTATACCACGGGTTGTTACGACAAATGTCTGGATTGCAAAGACTTCTGCATGATCGAGCGTCGATACTGTAGACCAACTGCCACTACTTGCTGCAAAGCCTATGCAACTACCTGTTCGTATGATCCAGACAAAGAGGAATGCGAACAATCCTGCAATAAGATATTTGACTGTTCTGTAGATTATTTCAAGGGGCTTAGCAATGTGTGCTGCGATTAGTGCGATTACTATGTTTGCTACTCTGCTCTGGCTCACTCCAGCGAAAGCGCAGAAGACGGATTGGACATGGATCAAAAGTTGGGAGTCATTAAACACATCGTATCGAGAGGCAACTACGGATCTCGATGGGCGCGTTATGGTGTTGACATCAGAGGGAGTCTTCCGAGGTGATTTGTTCGGCACTGGAGAACTCGCCCTCACACCCGCACAGTATTCGCTGGTTCAGGATAGAACACAAATGCTCTGCATTCCTGATGGACCTGTGCTCGTGATGGGCAATGCACTGTCCCAGACCACCTTTGGTTTCTTTCGATTCGAAACCATTTCAGATGTGCCAACAAAATTAGGTGTGCAAGAACTGGATGGGCAGTCCTTCGCAACCGGTGTGAATTCCGGAGACGTCCAGATTCTTGGTAATGGCACCATCAAGGCTGGTGCGGCCTTCACATTCAATGGAGGCCAGTCATGGCGACGTATGCAGAATGATGATGTAGTGGGACAACAAAATTTTGCAGAACGGATTGGAGATTCCGTTTATGTTCTAAGCATTGACCCACCGCAGTGGTATGTGGTGGACACTGCCTCAAGAATGTATACCAAGTCCTCGCTTGATCCAGCTTATTGCCGATATGCCTTGCTTCCAAGTGGTGCAGGCATGGCAATCAAACACATTGACGGCGACGAGGTGAATATTTCCATACGCTCGTCTGCAGAAGCACCATGGCAACAAGTTCCCACACTTGCTACAACTGATGGAGCAGCGATTCAACCGGAGAGAACTGTATACCTGAACTCGGATAGACTTTTTGCAACACAAACGGGAAAGGCCATTTTCTTTCTTGACTCTGCCCGAATGATCGTGTATGATGGTGTGACCGCAACAATACGGTCACTTACGCCCACACTTCTAAGGGGGGAAATTGTTCATGAGGTGCAGCGTGTTCGTGGAAACAACGTTCTTCGTCTTTCTTATCGCGTGACCACTGAGGGCATGCCAGATTCGTATGTCACAATCGAATACTCGCTTGAAACTGAACAAGTGAAGGTGTACGAGACAGGTAATGTGATGATCGTGGATGTGAACGACCGTGGATATCTCTCTTCCGCCGCGTTCTTTTCACGATGGGACTCACCAATCGCTCGACCCGTGCTAAGTGCATTAGACGATCTGGGAAATCCAATCGGTCAAGTGTTTGTTGATCAGGTTGGTGTATCAGGCGGATTGCCGTTCCTTACGGACGTGCAAGGAAACCTTTACGCCATTGACAACGAAGAAACACTTCCTGGCGTGATGCCTGGTAGAGTTCTATATCTACTGCAAAACACGATCAGCAAACGACTCCTGCGTCGAGTTTCAGTCCTGGGATTGGGTGATAGTTCCGTTGCAATTCCTGGATCTGTCAGAGTAAACATCTCACGTCTGGGTGTGCAACCTGTTCGTGTCCCTGGTGTTGTTTCCCTTCAGGGTTACATGACGTGTGTTGCCCGCCAAACAGATGGACGTTTTTTCATGGGTGGCGACGTACTCGCACGTCAACGAGATACAGTGTGGGAGATTATCCCGATTCCATCAGCTATTCGCGACTCACGGGCTACCATCTCGAGCATGGCCGTGCAAGGCAACGATACGCTCGTAGTTGCGTTCCGCGGATACGCTGAAGGCAGCGAGATAGAGAACAACTTCTCTTACAAAAAGGGAGGCGTTGCAATTTCCACAGATGCCGGAGTTACATGGAATAGTTTAGCGCTGCCATCCAATGAACAATGGGTAGAGAGTCTGACGCTCGGTCCAGACAGGGCATGGTATTGCTGGGCCACGGACATGGTTTTCGACACAACACTTCGAGGTAAAGCTGATCCGTATGTTCGAAATGGCACAGCAACACTCTACAGATCTGTTAAGCCCTCTGGCCCGTGGATAAAGATATTCACAGACGATGCCGATCCTAGCACACGGCGCGAGGCATTTGTATTCCAATGGCCAATCTCGTTTTCGCCTCGTGGTAGAATTGCAACATGCACGCCTCGGGCAGTTTTCGTAGCCGAAAACCACGAAGCCCCATTTCAAGAAGTTCTGGATCTGCCCATAACTGAGAGGTTTGGCGGTGTTGCGTTTGGCGATGACGAGGAACTGTGGATAGGGGGCTCGTATGGCGTTCACAAAAGGATGATCGGTACTACAAATGTGGGAGAACAACTTCCAGAGTTGAACCGTAACGGCGCACTCGTAGCCTGGCCTAATCCGGCTACTGATAAGGTTGAGTTTCGTCTTCAGATTACGGACGCTGCACTTTTACCTAACCATGTGCTGCTTATATCTGCGGATGGAACAACAACGGTGAAAGTTCCTCGAATAAACAACACCTTCAGCATATCCACGGGAAGCCTAGCGTCTGGCTTGTACTTTGCAACGGCATTGATCGGTAGCCAGGTAGCGACTGCTCGGATAGTTGTTGTCCGATAGAAACAAATCCTGCAGCACTGTACTTGCCATAAGCAGGGATTTATTGAATCCATTCGAATCAAAAGTGCCTGTTCACGATGTGAGCAAGCGCTTTCTTTATCTCCATATCTCTGTATCCCCGCATCTCAAACCGCTGGACTATAGCCCAGCTCCACGTAACCCAGAAACCCTGTAACCCTCGTGTTATCCCGAGCTTTACGAGGGACCTTCTTCTGTAACCCCGTAACTTCCTCCATGATCCTCTCTACCGAAGCCATTGTCCTGCATTCCCGACGGTTTGGTGACTCGTCTAGGATTGTGACGATGTATTCGCGTGATCTGGGCAAGGTTTCGGTTGTTGCCAAAGGTGCTCGCACGCTGAAGTCTTCGTTTGGGGCGGCTTTGGAGCCCCTTGGATACATCCGTTGCACAATCTATCATGGACGGAACAAGGATCTGCATACGCTGTCAGCGGCGGAGACGCTTGTTACTCGACGTAGGCTAGGGGGCTCACTGGATCTGCTGCGCGCCGGTCTGCTCATGTGTGACACGCTTGTGAGAACGCAAGCCCTGGAACAACCAGATAAGAACGTCTTTGAATTGCTCGCTCGCTCACTTGAGCAATTGGAGGTAGTTGATGAACCCAGTGCTTACAGCATAAGCCTTTCTATGAGACTTTCTCTGGCAGAAATCATGGGGTTTGGTCTGCCGTCCTCTCCCGCACCTGAAGGCGCTGCCGTTAGGGTAGGCATATCAGATGGGGTTGCTCGGAGAGATGGGGAAGAGGGCCTCCGCCTTTCGCATACGGTGTATACACAAGTGCTTACTGCTCTGAATGGTGGTACATCTGTGATCTCCGAACAGGAGCAAATGGAACTCGAAGGGTTTGTCTCGTTATATTTTTCTCATCACCTTGATAAACGTATAACATCAAACGCCTTCAACGCCCTGCGGTGAACTCGTATATTGAGTGATGGCTGGCAATATTGCATTGACATTGTTCTTTGTGTTTCTCAACGGATTCTTCGTTGCGGCCGAGTTTGCTATTGTCAAAGTCCGCGCCTCGCAGATTGAGCTCAAAGCTCGCGAAGGAAATTTCCTCGCCGGAATCACGAAGCATATTCTTGAACACCTCGATTCGTATCTCAGTGCATCTCAGTTAGGTATTACACTCGCCTCGCTTGGCTTGGGATGGATAGGTGAGAGCGTAGTCTCAACCATCGTGAGTGATGCTGCTCAAGGTTTAGGCCTTACACTAGAGGCCTCGGTTCTGCACGCAGTTTCTATTGTGATTGCCTTTGCGATCATCACGGTGCTCCACATCGTGGTTGGTGAGCAGGCGCCAAAAACATTTGCGATTAGACGCTCAGAAACGGTAGCGCTTGCCGTTGCCATTCCAATGCGGATCTTCTTTATTGTGTTTCGGCCAGTGATCTACGTCCTGAATTGGATGTCGAACGCAATGTTGAGTGTGATTGGAATTCAACCATCTTCAGAACATGACGTTCACTCCCCGGAAGAACTTCGTTACCTCATCGCTGAAAGCTCTAAGCAGGGAGCTCTTGAGTTATCTGAACGAGAACTCATCGAAAATGTCTTTGAATTCACAGAAACCACAGCCGCTCAGGTTATGGTGCCACGATCAAAAATAATTGCGCTCGATAACGCGCTGCCAGTTGATGCGTTGTTAGACAGAGTGATGAATGAAGGTTATTCTCGTCTACCAGTATACGTAGGCTCAATTGACAACATCGTGGGAATCGTGTACGCAAAAGACTTGCTCACACTCATGCATCATAAAGATCTCATCATCTTGCACGACATTTTGCATGCCCCCTATAATGTTCAAGAAGATGTAAAAATCAAGCGTGTACTCAGAGACATGCAACGTGATAAAGTGCATCTGGCAATTGTCATTGATGAATTTGGTGGCACAGCAGGAATGCTAACACTAGAAGACATTATCGAAGAGCTCGTTGGCAATATTCAGGATGAATATGACGATGAGGCGCCACTCGTGCAGCAACACACGCCAGGTGCATACGAGCTTGATGCTGCCATCCGTATCGATGAAGCAAATGATCTTCTGCCGTGTGCTTTACCTGAAAGTGAAGACTACGAAACGCTAGGCGGACTAATCAATGCATGGGCTGGGCGCATTCCTCCTGAAGGCGATGTTGTAATGCTTGATGATTATGAATGCACAATTCTAGAGAGCTCTCCTCGACGTGTGGAGCGCGTCAGGCTCGTTGCGCGCAAGCCCACCTCATGAGGTTTCCACATACACTCTTGTTGCTATGCACTTGCCTCGTAGGAATTGCATGTTCTACTGTACCGAACCGACTCGTCGGTATAAAGTCTTGCGCAGCTGTGCGCCCCATCTTGGATCTCCATTTGCAAATATTTGGACGTGGAAATCAGAGCTAGAAAAATGTGGTCGCGAGCAGAATGTTGTGTTATCAGAACCTTGCTGAGCGGCTCTGTCTGCAATTCAGGGAGCCGAAGGCGACGTACCATTCGATGCACCAGCGGTTCGCAACCTCCGCAGATTATCAAAGTATGCTCATCCGCTCGATGTAGAGTATGTAAGCGTTATCGGTGAGGTTGATCTCCTCGATGAAATCAAGAACTTGCGGAGTGGATCCGCACAAGAGATACTGCGAAAAGTACTTTCAGTTGGAAGGGCTCACGTATTGAAATTTTTGATTCGGGTGATGGCGTTGTGAGCACGAAGAGTCAGGACATCATGAACATCGAATATTTACGGTAGATACATCGCGACGTCGCACAACGCGCGTTTTAGTTCTGCACAAGGCTCTGCTCAATTATGCAGAACATCTGACGGCATCGTAGCCCGCTTTATGATTCCACTCACAGGTGTGCCAACAGATTCTCCAACGCCGTACACGTTGAAGATCATTATTACGAACACATTTGGTTATACCACAACAGCATCGATTGTGTGGTAGAAGGTTACACCAGCGCTGAATTACTTTGCAAGCATGAGGGGCTTTGTTTCGGTAAAGCCCGGGGCCGACATCACAACGTAGTAGAGTGACGAGCTCATGTCATGACTTGCAGTGTTCATTGTAACGCTGTGCTCGCCAGCACTCAAAACGTCATTAACAAGTGTTGTAACAACATTTCCTACAAGGTCAACAACACGCAACGTAACCATTGCTGTTTCGCGTGTGGTGAACGATAACGTTGCCCGATCTTGAACCGGATTTGGAGAAACATCCTTGAGTTCAAATGCAGTTGTTGTTGAGCCGCTGAAACCGGCAACACCTTGGTCAGTGGCCACCTGCGTGTTGACTTGGAATGCTCTGCGTTCAACTGTTACTTGAATGGGATTAGATTCTACAGTAGCACATGGATTAGACATCTTCACAGTGTACACACCGTTCATGTAAGCCTCAGCATACGAATAGCGCAGATCCTGGTTTGTCTCATTTGGCAGAGCAACGCCATCTTTTAGCCATTGGATGCGGTAATAACTTACGTCCTGACCCTTGTTTACTGAAAGGAGGAACTCGCCCCCTGCCGGGATACGCTTGATTGTAGCACCCAGCGCTCCATCAACTTCAGCATGTCTCGGAGCAGGAAGGATGCGAATAGAAACGCCTGCTGTGGATAGTGAAACCACGGCTGCAAACATGAAAGTGGCAATTATGAGGCGACGCATGGTGTTTCCTGTATTGGTCAGTGACTCGAATATACCGATTTTGCAGTCATCACTTCTCGTGCCAAATGCGACCAGACCCACACCTACCTACCCATATCTTCATAACAGCAGGCGATCCCTCAGGTGATATCCATGCTGCGAGGCTCATGGCGGAGATACGCAAGCGTATTCCCGACGTGATTTTTGAGGGTTTTGGGGGTCCAGAAATGGAATTTCAGGGCCTCCGGTCGCTCGCCCATATTCAGGACCTAGCCGTAACTGGGTTCTGGGAGGTAGCAAAACGCTATAGGTTCTTCAGGGGGCTCCTTAAGCGGTGTGAGGAGGCGATAGCCAGAACAAAGCCAGTACTTTTTATTCCCGTGGATTATCCAGGCTTTAACATGCGCCTGGCGGCACGCGTCAGGTCGCCTACGATTCGCATCGTCTGGTACATTGCGCCCCAACTTTGGGCATGGGGGGAAGGACGAGCAAAGGAACTCGCATCGGTGGTAGACAAACTCTTGGTTGTCTTTCCATTTGAGGTAGAGTTTTTTCAAAAACACGGCATTCGCGCCGAATATGTTGGACACCCGCTTTCAGAAGAGATACGTCCGGAACAAGAAAAGACGAGGTCTCCAACGCAGATTTTGCTCATGCCAGGATCGCGCAAACAAGAGATTCATTTTCACGTCCCGCTGTTAGCCGAAGTGGTTGAATTGATGAATTCATCTCAACCCACATTGAACTTTGTTGTGGCAAAAGCTCGTAATGTTGACGTGCGTTCACTTGAGCCCCTTGCACATCGAGGAGTTACCGTTATCGAAGATGTTGAACACGCGATGTTGACATCACACGCAGCATTGATCAAGGCGGGCACGTCAACGCTGGAAGCTGCTTTGAGGGGGCTTCCCTTTGCCACGTTCTACCGCACATCTGCGTTAACGTTTCAGGTAAGCAAACGTCTTGTGAATGTAACGTCTGTTACGATGATGAACCTGCTTCTTCATCGCTCCGTTGTTCACGAATACATTCAGGGTAACGCAACTGCATTAAACCTGGAGCGAGAACTGGTAGAGCTGACGTTGGATAATGCACGACGCAATGAGTTAACAAGTGCAATGTCCAAAGTGCAATCAATGCTGGCTGGTGGCTCTGCAAGTGCACGTGCCGCTGATATCATTTCTGAGATGGTTCAGCGTTGAAAGCCGCGATTATGTCCATGGCCATTCGCGCATTGGCGCGCACATGGGCTGTTTCTATACAAGGACGCTTTCCAACTGGACCGTGTATTGTCGCATTCTGGCATAGCGAGATGCTGCCTGTTTTGTTTGTCTTTAGAGCGTTACGTCCGGTAGCACTTGTGAGTCCCAGTGAAGATGGCTTGCTCATAGCCACCGTGCTGAAAGATTGGGGCTACGATGTAGTTGCTGGTTCCTCTTCGAGAGGTGGTAAGGAAGCACTGCAGACGCTTGTGGAGCTGGCAGCACAGCACGTTGTGCTTATAACACCCGATGGCCCGCGAGGTCCAGCACACATAGCTAAGCCAGGTGCAGTGATCGCAGCACACCGCGCAGGAGTGCCTCTGGTGCTTGTACGGATGCATGCTGCCCGCACCAAGATATTCCACCGCTCGTGGGATCGCTTTCAATTGCCATTGCCGTTTACACAAATCACACTTCACGTGTCGGCTGCAATTGATGTGTCATCAACACTCACACGCGATGAAATTGATGCGATGATTAATGATGTAACTGAGCGTCTCCAGCAGATGGGAAACAATTCGTGTTGATATTGCTTTCTCGCATTTATGCTGCAGGCGTTAAGCGACGCAATGCTCGGTTTGATTCTCAACGTCAGCCAGTTGTTGTAGTTGATGTACCGGTCATCAGTGTTGGTAATATCAGTGCAGGCGGCACAGGTAAGACGCCGGTTGTGCAGGGCATCGTCCGAATTTTACAAAGGCAAGGAAAACGTCCGGCCGTTGTTATGCGTGGTTATCGTCGCACATCAAAAGGAATCGTTGTAGTGCACAACGGCCTGGAGCTTTGCGCTACTGTAGAAGAAGCCGGCGATGAGGCGTTTCTTCATGCAGAGACATTGGGTGTGCCAGTAGTCGTGGGCGAGGATAAAGTTGAAGCTGCTACGTATGCTGCTAAAAATTTGTCGTGTGATGTGATTGTTGTTGATGATGGATTCCAGCACCGCGCACTTCATCGCGATTTAGACATTGTTCTTATCGATCGTGCCACTCTGAATGGTCTGATGATTCCACGTGGAATACTGCGGGAGCCACTTTCAGAAATGCGCAGAGCCAATGTGATTCTCTGCATGGGAGATGTATCGCCAGATGAAGTTTCTGCATTAGCTAGAGAAGATGCATTGATCCTACCGTGTGAAATGCAAACAGAAGCACCACGATCGATAGTTGATAGCACAGACGTTCTTCCTCGCCAAGCAAATGTGCTAGCAGTTGTTGGTATTGCTCAGCCGCAGCGATTCATCAGCGCACTTGCAGAGCGTGGGCATAGTATTGTTGCCCAGCGGCTATTTAGGGATCATCATCGATACACGGCGGCCGATGTTGCGTCGCTCATCCATGTTGCTCGTGCATCGAGTGCTGTGATTGTTACAACAGAAAAAGATCTCGTAAAACTGCGAACCCATATGCTTGTGCATGGAGCTCTACAGGTACCGATGTATGTTGTTTCACTTTATGCACATATTCATAGCGAAGCATTTGTTGAACTGCTCGCGACAAGGACAACACAATGAAGATTGCTATTTCAAAGGCATCTGGTGCGGCTAACTACGAAGGCTATGCACGTTGGCTGAGAGCAGTGGATTCAGATGTGCAGATTGTAGACATGATAGGGCGCAACCCAGAAGATGCAGTAATCGCTCTTAGCGAATGTGATGGGCTTGTATTGTCTGGCGGTCCTGATGTTGACCCTCAGCGCTATAATGAACCTGAAAAGAGAAATATGTGCGGTCTAATAGACCTTGATCGCGATGAACTTGAGTTTGCGTTAGCACGTGAAGCACGCGAGCTCTCCATTCCAATGCTTGGTATTTGCCGAGGCGCACAAGTTCTGAATGTTGCATACGGCGGCACGCTCTATGCAGACTTGCCAACAGCTAAGCCAAGCACCATAGAGCATCGACACATTGATTCTGCGGATTCATCGCACGTTGTACATGTTGAATCAGGATCCATCATCCGTCGCATTGCGGGTGTGTTTGATTCCAGCGTGAACTCTGCGCATCATCAGGCTGTAGAAAAACTTGCCAGCATCTTTACTCCCTCTGCCCTAGCTCCCGATGGTGTAATTGAAGCTTTTGAATGGGGCGATGCAACAATGGGTGGAAAGCCGTTTCTGCTCGCAGTGCAGTGGCACCCGGAGCGTATGAGCTACGATGAGCCCCTTTCATTGAATATTGCTCGGCACTTTCTTCACGAAGCTGATGCGTATTCTGTACTCATTCGCAGGTAACGAATTTCAACCTGTGCTATATCAGGTTTCTACGGCCGCACTCTCTCTGGGTGATATCGCTCAGCCAAAGTGCAGCATCCTTCGTTCTCTCCAGAATACTCATGTGCTGTTACTCATCAGCTTCCGCAATCGATGTAAAGGTATGATTGAATGGATGTGGTATTGCGTATCATTCCAACCGGGTGCTAGACTCATTACTGCTAGCTATAAAGCCACTCCTGTTGTTGGGACGAAGTTGGACGTTGATCTGAAAGATTCCTGAGAGATCAATTCGCTTTTCTTTATCAACAACTCGCACGTCTTCGTGAAGAGAACATGAAGCCGCAAACCATTCAGCGATTTGCCAACGTATTGTGAGTGAACTTCGCGTTCCAACACCATTGCCAACAACGATTTGTAGTGCGCCAACAACGGTGGCATCTAACATTCGTGGAGCTACGTCTCCATTCGTAGCTGAGAACCGAGTCAGCCGCGCACGAATCGATATATCCTTTCGTGCACTCCATCGTATGTCTAGAAACATCAACGTTCCCTGATCAGTTGCGCCAAACTGTTCCCATATCTGCGCTCGTGTGTCTATTCGAAGTCTTCCAATGAGTGAGGGAGCTATGGGGAAGTCAACATCTGCACGAATCATGAAGAATGAGAATCTGCCCATTTGACGTGTTGCACTCAGCGAGTGTGCATCCGTGCCATGCTCGTATCGCAGCCGCGCGCTCGTGTTGATTCCGCGGAATGGTCTTGCAGTGAAGTCTGCTGTGAGGCCAGTCGTTGAAGTGGGAAGAGGCACGAGGTAAGACCTACTGATTCTACCGCCATATGCTAGTGCAAGAGATGCCGCTGCGTGTGGCGTAGGATGGAAACGAGCAGCTATAAGAAATCCCGCATGATTGTGTGGTGTTGATACAGTGTTTGTGGTTGAACCAAAGTCTGATCGAAAGTTGGGATCATACCACCAAAGTGCCATGCCAATGTCAGAATACTTCGTAGAGTATTCGGCGTTGATTTGTGCAGCGCTACGTAGAGAAGCGTCTAGTGCAATTTCTCCTGTTAAACTTCCGCCAGAAGTGTGGAACGCTGCACCAAGTGAGAGCAGCGATTGTTGTGAACCCGAAACCATTGATGATATGATTGTCCATTGTTGAATCTGCGCCGAGCACGATGCAGCGAGAACAGTGTTCATAACTCCGTTTACATTCTGAGAGCTAAGAGCAAAGGTCAAATCAAAAAACGTGTTTGGTATTACAGTATGAATTGCAACGCCTCGTTGTAGTCCTTCTGTCACTGTGGATGTCCACGGGTGCATCTGCCAGGATGTGCTTGAGGACGATAGAATGTCTGTTGGATTTCTTGCGAGAGCCCGAGCAGTTCCCATGATAAGTCCGGAGTTAAACCGAAGTGCAAAATCGCCCACAACTATATCAACATTCTCTATTCGAGCTGTTGCCCAAAAACCAGAAATCTGTTTTCCAGCATAGCCCTGTAATGCATACGTAGCACCAACTCTACCAAGTGCGTACTGAACGTCTACCCGCGCAACGGCAGTACTTGTAGCCCTCGTTGGTAGTCGAATGAAGGCATCGGCCCTACTGATGAATCCACTACATGCGCACGTAAGAGATGTGCACGCCGTCAAAAGCACAAACTGATCTGATGTAAGGCAGAGTGTGTCGGCAAGATGTTCAATGCTGGTAATCGCACCAGAATTGACAGCGCGGATGATTGCAACGGCAGTGCGCTTGCCAATGCCAGGAATTTCTGTGAGGTCTTGTGCCTTGCAACAATGGAGACAGAGCGGATCTTCTCGGTGGCGTTCAAGCACGTCAAGTGCTGGTGCAATCCACGCACCATCGAGTAGATCATCGATCTGTGCGATTATTGTGAGCGGTATGCTACAGATCACGACAAGCAAAATCAGCCTCATCACCACGGGCACGTCAGTATCACGTGTGGTGACGTGCCAAGATTGTCTACGTGCCGAATACCAAGAATTATCTCAATAGTCTCAATCGATGCAATGTGCGCGTCTAAGCGAATAGTGAGCGGCGCAGAGAGAATAGCTGCTACAATTGTCACATCGGTTGCCGGTAACCAGACACCAGTGCATTGAAGTGCAACATCACCTTTGCTGTTCATCACAACGTCGGCAGCAACGCTATAGATGTCTGATGTAAACATGGCAGCGCATCGTACCCAGAGCGCAGGCTGTGACCCAACTACAACAATGTCGTCAATTGAGGCCCCAAACGTCCACTGGTCGCGCCGCACCAGCGCGTTGATTCCTAACCGCACGTCCACCGAATTCGAGAACCCTCGCAGAATTGTCCAGCCAACCGTTGTTCTCAGACCCACGTGGAAGCCCGTCCCGGGCGACCATGTTGTGCGCCCACCAAGGACTACGTCTGACCAGCCGCTGGCGGACCTGCCTGAGAGCCACATTGAAACGGGCAGGTGGGGTAATCCGATGGCAAAAGTTGCCCTCGAGAGCTCCGTCAGTCCAAATGGTGCGGCGATTGCCTCTACTACGATCTGACTGTCGATTTCCCATGCGGGCACCTCCAAAGCGTCTATTTCGCTAAGAATCCCGCATCCAGAGGCACTCTGTTGAGCCAATAGGTGTCCGCTCAATATGAATATGACCGTAGCCGTCACCGCTTGGGTGCGTAGATTCGTTGGTACCCATTTTTGCTGAGAAGTTTCCATGGCAGTGTCAATGCGTTCGGTTATCCTCCTTGTGGCGTTTTTGTGTGTAAACGTGACGCTCTCGGCTCAAGAATTAGATCCTATGGTGTCGGTCAATATGGATCCACTGCCGCAGGATCAGCGACAGGACGTGATTACCATGGCCTCAACGGTCAAGAACTACCTTAGCTCTAACCGATACACGGGTGGTGACTGGGAAGGCCCCAAAATCCCTGTAGACGTAACGATCTACATTAACTCTCGGAACGGAAATCGCTATTCGGGAAGAATCTCCATCGTTAGCAAACGCCTTATAAACAACACCGCTGGAACGGGCGGTGGATTGCTCCGAGTGTTTGATCAGGATTGGGCATTTGAATGGGCATTTAACCCAACGCTTACGTATCAGCCCCTTCGTTTTGATCCATTCGTAAGCGTGGTAGACTTTTACATGCTCATCGCAATCGGGTTAGACCTGGACACGTATGAAGATCTTGGTGGATCTGCCATGTTCCAGGCTGCACAACAGATCGCACAGACCGGAAACGCCAACGGTGTTACGCAGTTTAGCACAGTGTACCAGCCGGGTCAGTTTACCCGCATGTCACTCATTACAGAGCTCAGCGACATGCGGTATCAAGGCCTGCGCAGACTCCTATTTGATTACCACGACGCTATTGATGCGTTTGCACTGAAAAAAGGTACGGGGCTTGCTGAAATCGAAGCTGTAATTCATGACATTGCCGACTTCAAGCGGACGAAGATCACAAATCGTAGCGTGTTTCTTCAAGTGCTCTTTGATGCAAAATCATTAGAGCTTGCAGATCTTTTCCGCGGCTATAAGGGTGAACAGATTTGGTCTGACTTGCGGTTTCTCGATCCCGGAAACGCTCAACAGTACGAAGCTGCACGCCAGGGAAATTAAATGCCTGACGCACTTCGAAAGCATGAACAATTTATGCGCGAGGCACTAGCACTTGCGGCTGAAGCAGCAGAAGCAGGTGATGTTCCCGTGGGCTGCGTTGTGGTTTGTGAGGACGCAGTGGTAGGCCGAGGTGCCAATGAGATTCAGCGAATGGGAAATCCTACACGTCACGCAGAAATTGTTGCAATAGAAGACGCTTCGCGTTCGCTTGGAGAAAAGTTTCTGGAAAAATGCACACTCTATGTAACCCTAGAGCCTTGTGCGATGTGTGCTGGCGCAATTGTATTGTCTCGCATACCAACCGTTATCTACGGTGCATCCGATCCCAAGACTGGCGCATGCCGCAGTGTGTTTGAGATTGTTGATGATCCGCGCCTCAATCATCAATCAATTGTCAGAACAGGAATACTCGAAGAAGAATGCTCGGCTCAGCTAACGCAATTCTTTGCTGAGCGCAGGCAGGAGCCCCTTGTTCAATCAAATGATGAATCGCCAGCCATCAGCAAAAGTGGAGTGTTGTGGCTTGTGCCCACGCCAATTGGTAACCTTGATGATATGACGTTGCGAGCAGTAAAGACGCTGCGAGAGGCGGACGTGATTGTGTGTGAGGATACAAGACACTCAAGCCCCATGCTCAAACGATTTGATGTCCCCAAAAAACCACTGCTCAGTTATCACGAGCACAACGAGCGAGATAGAGCGAAAGAAATTGTGGAGCGTGTTCGCATCGGTCAGCGTGTTGCCATGATAAGCGATGCCGGCATGCCAGGCATTAGCGATCCTGGGTACCGCGCAGTGCGTGCGTGTATTGACGCTGGCCTCACTGTAACGGCATTGCCTGGTGCCTCGGCTATGGTCACAGCCGCTGCTGCCTCTGGTCTTCCAACCGATCTGCTCACATTCGTTGGGTTTCCTCCTCAGAAAAAGGGCCGGGTAGCATTTCTGCAAAAAATTCTCGCACAGAACGGCACGATCATCATGTATGAGTCTCCATATCGTCTGCTTGATTTGTTGCGCGATATCGAAACGATAACTGGCCCCAACAGGCCAGCCGTAGTTGCTCGCGAGATATCCAAACTCCACGAAGAGTACGTGAGAGGAACTGTCAGCATCGTGATAGCCAGTCTTGCTGCAAAATCCTCCATCAAGGGTGAGTGTGTTGTGTTGATAGGGGGCGATATGGTTCAAGGAGGCATCTAATGCTCATCTCTTTTGAAGGCATTGATGGTAGCGGCAAAAGCACCCAGTTAGTGATGTTGCGCGAGGTGCTCGAGGATCGAGGATTAACAGTTGTCGTGATTCGCGAACCAGGAGCTACGCTTCTTTCGGAATCTATCCGCGAGATACTTCTCAGTACAAAACAGACCATCACGCCTACCGCAGAATTGCTGCTTTTTAGCGCTGCACGAACACAGCTTGTAGAAAAAGTGATCGAGCCAGCTCTGAATGAGGGTTCAATTATCCTGTGTGACAGATACGTGGACAGCACAACGGCGTACCAAGGATTTGGCCGCAAGCTTGATTTGGATAGCGTTCGGCTGTGTAACAGGATAGCCACTCGGGGGGTCATGCCTACGGTAACATTCTTCATAGATGTTGCATACGAACAGGCCCAGCAGCGTATGCAATTTGACCTCGGTGTAGGCGAGCCAGATAGAATGGAACGTTCCGGCAGAGACTTCTTTGAGCGAGTCCGTTATGGCTATCTGCAAATTGCAGTTGATGAGCCAGAACGATTTATGGTGATCGATGGTTCTCGTGATCGGTTGGAGATCCACAGCGACATTTTTTCAACTCTAGAACCTCTTCTCTAGAATCAGTTTTTTACGCACACTCCCTTATGAACCGTAATATTTTTGTCTCTGTCATCTCGCTCTTTGTTCTGGGCTCCTTTGGTGCTTCGCTCCGCGGACAAACTGTAGTTGATACCCGTAAACTTCTTGTTTCGATTCAACCATCAAAGAGTGCTGCAAATTCTCAACTGACGGCATTCATTCGCCCGATGATGTTGCAGCATGATTTTGCGCGCACTGTGTTCGAGGTCCAAAGCAAGGAACTCACCCTTTCAAATTTCCCACTTCCAGGAAACACGGAAGCTTCGCTTGTTCTTGAGCGTTCGCGGGCTGTGTTCGATGCGAATACAGAATTTTATACACACACATCTGCTGGAAGAGTAGCATTAAATATTCGTCCCGTTGTTTCTTATCGTGGTACAATAGACGGAGACCCTGCAACGAAAGTATCCCTGCACTATAGCGAAGGTAGCCTCACTGGATTTGTAGTGATGGCAAATGGCCGCCGAACGGTTGTTGGCCGAGACTTTAGCAGCAAGCGCACCGATGGCGGCACGCCACATACAGTTGCCGATGAAGTATCGATGTTTGGTGTAGACCCACTCTCAAAGTTTCTTTGCGGCAATGACGCACTGCCAGTTGATGAGGCCGCTATAGCACGGCTTATGGTTATGCCTGCCAAAGCAAAAATCAGCGAACAAACTCAGGAAGATTATCTAAGAGAATTCCGGATGGCAATGGTTGTCCGAGAAGACGTAGACAGTGTTATGAAGCTTCGTGGCGAAACAGATGAGGAGATCGTTCAATATTTTATGAAGATCGCTGCCGCAATGGCTCAGGCATATGAGGAAGACTTAGATGCGATGCTCTATGTTGGATACTTTGAGAAATTCACAGAGGACGAACCGTCTGGCCTCTACAATAATGGCTCAGCACCAGGTCAGCTCCTGTATGAGTTTTCGCGTGAATGGTCACAAACTCGGAACAGTGTAAATCGAAGTGTTGCCCATTGTTATACTCTTATCCGGCCTTCCAATGGCTCGTTTGTAGGTGGCATCGCATTCCTAGGTACACTGTGTGAAAAAGCTTTTGGTGGCGCCTACGGCGTATCAACGTTGTATCTGAACGCATCCGAAATTCCAGGCGACCCTAATCGAGGTAATGGTTTTGTGTGGGACGTCTTTGTAGGTGCACATGAAATGGGTCACAATATCGGTTCACCTCACACGCACAGTTGTTACTGGAGTCCGGCAATTGATACGTGTCAGATTCAATCTGATGGCACTGATGCGTGCTACGATGACCAAAGTCTGCGCAGAGTCATTCCCGGCACAATCATGAGTTATTGTCACCTACCCAATGGCTCAAGCACCCCTCTAACGTTTGGTCCTCGAGCATCGCAAAAGATGCGCAGTTGGTTGGCAGAATCTACCTGTGCGCCCTTTGTAACGAAGGCTACTGTGAAGATTACAGAGCCTCGTGGTTCCGACAGCTACAATTATGGTGAGCGGATGACCATTCGGTGGGCCTCTGCACGAGTGGCAAAAGTGAATATCCTATGGGGGCCAGCCGAAGTTGGTCCTTGGACAACCATTGCCATTAACATTAATGCCGTTGATCGACAGTATCTATGGACCGTTCCAGTTATGCCAGTCACAAATTTCTGGATCCGCATACAGGATGCATCGAATGCAAATGTGCACGATACGTCTCTTGCCAGTTATCGGTTTGCAACTCCTGTTATACTTGATGCACCGAAGGGTGGGGAACGTCTCGGTCAGGGATCCGCATTTAATATTCGCTGGACAAAGTCAGATGGGATTGGTGATGTGAAGCTCGAGTATTCGCCAGACGGAACCAACTACCAAACTCTGGCTGCCCCATCGAGTGCAACAGCATACCAGTGGACTGTGCCAACGGTACTAACCGACAACGCGCGTATCAGAGTTGCGGCAGTTGCTATACCGGCGGCTCCTTCAATCAGTGGTGCGTTTTCGATAGGTGCTCGCAGGTTCTCATTGGAGCTTCCGGCAGAAAGCGGTTTTCTCTGCAAAAACAAAGTCAATCTTTTTCAGTGGACATCAGACTTTATTCCAACAATTCGCTTCCAATACTCCACCGATAATGGGGCTAACTGGCGAACGGCTACACAGCAATCAACAATAGATGCAACGCTGAGTTCATTGTTTAGCCGCAACGTAAATATGAACAGTGTGCCTGCAGGCACGACGCTCTTGCTACGCGTCGTAGATGCTCAAACTGAAGAGATTCTTGCTACGCGGAATCTCCTTCGTATGGATTCATGCGGCGCCGTCTCAGTAGATGAAACGCCTTCTGACGTTTTATTCTCAATGACACCAAATCCAGCTTCGACAACAATGCGACTAGAGATTGGGTCACAGACGTCGAATCTGATTGATGTATTCTTGATCACAAACGATGGCCGCGAAATCATCCTACGAACTGGTATAAGCGCATCTCCAGGTACAATGAGCATTGATTTTCCACTAGCCGATATAGCAGCCGGAGCATATCGTGTCTGTGTTCGTAGCAATGGCCAACAGGTGACAGCTCCACTGATAATCACCCGCTAGTCATTTTGTATCTTTATGCCAAGTTCCATTGAGAGTTGTCTATGACACGTACCCTTATATCTGCAACCTTAATTTTAGCAGTTGCCACGGTCTCTGCGGTTACAGGATTCGCACAATCAGCAGTTGATGCTCGTCTCTTGTTTACCCCAAGGCAGGTTACGAAAGATTCACCGAGTGCTCAGCAGAATGGTTTCATTCGCCCAATGATACTTCAGCACACAGTTGCACGTTCTGTGTTTGAAGCATCGAGTAAGAAATTGACGCTGTCAAATTTCCCGCTACCTGAAAACACAAGTTCAACGCTTGTCCTTGAGCGCACGCGTGCGGTTGTTGACGCAAACACAGAGTTCATAACACATACAAAGTCAGGTAGAGTTGCGTTTAAGGTTCGCCCTGTTATCTCATATCGTGGCACTGTGAACAACGATCCAACGTCTGTGGTCTCTCTTCACTACAGTGAGGGTAACATCACAGGTTACGTGCAGATGTCAACCGGCAAGAAGACGTTGATTGGTCGGGACTACAGCGTGGCTCGATCGGCCCAAGGCACTGCGCATATGATTGCCGATGAGGCAACAATGTTAGGTCAAGATCCGCTTGCGCGATTTGTCTGTGCCAATGAAGATCTGCCAACAGACCCAGAAACGGTTGTGCGATTAATGTCTATACCTCCAATGGCAAAGTCTACAGCTAAGTCTGTTGAACAAGGTCAAGCAGATTATCTTAGAGAATTCAAACTGGCGATTGTGTTGCGCGAAGACTTAGATAGCATCATGAAGCGCCGCGGGGATACGGACGAGGAGGTTGCTCAATACTTCGTGAAGATAATTGCTGGTGTTTCCCAGGCATACGAACAGGAGCTTGACGCCACGATCTACATAACACTTTTCGAAAAGTATACTACAGATGAGGCTTCTGGTTACTTCTACGATGGTAAAGATGTGCCGAAACTGAAAGAAGAGTTTGCTCGAGATTGGTCCTCTTCAAGAAATAGCGTTGATCGTTCTATCGCACACTTGTTTACGCTCTATCTCCCAGGTGGCAGTAACGTTCTTGGAATTGGAACGATTGCTTCCATGTGTAATAAAAAATATGCTGGTGGATATAGTGTGTCTGCAGCATTCACAAATGCATCACAAATTCCCGGTGATCCCAAGCGATCAAATGGCTACGTTTCTGACCTCGAAGTAGTCGCACATGAACTCGGCCATGATGTTGGCGCGCTGCACACGCATAACTGCTATTGGAGTCCGCCTATAGATACGTGCATGCTTCAGTCCGATGGCACGGACGGTTGCTTCAACAATCCTGCTCTTAGGCATATTGTCCCCGGCACAATCATGAGCTATTGCGAAGACGTGAACGGGAGCAATAAGCCCCTTACTTTTGGCGATCGTGTGGCTGACCGCATGCGAGGTTGGATGGCTGCAGCAGATTGCAATCTTCTTGTTACACGTCCAGATATTCACATCACAGAGCCGCGTGGATCTACCATCTACAACTTGGGCGAGCTCATGCCTATTCGGTGGGTTTCTGCACGTGTTGCTGCGGTGAATATTAGTTGGGGTGGGACGGCCACTGGTCCGTGGACGGCAATTGCATCGAATGTTGATGCCGCTAGCAGGTCATACTTGTGGACCATACCGGCATTGCCTGTCACCACTTTCTGGATTCGTGTTGAAGGCTCAACAGAGCCAGAAGCGCATGACACATCAATAGCGAGTTACCGCCTCAACGTTCCTGTTGTGCTTGATGCGCCAAAAGGTGGCGAGCGACTTGGACAAGGTTCTACGTTCTCAATTCGTTGGACGAAGGGCTCTGGCGTTGGCAATGTGAAGCTTGAATACGCTCCTGATGCCACGTCCTACGAAGTACTTCTAGAATCATCAAGCGCAACATCTCACAATTGGGTTGTGCCTAATGTAGCAACTGACATCGCAAAAATTCGCGTTTCAGCTGTGAGTGCACCTGATGCAGTATCAACGAGTGGTACCTTTACAATAGGCGCACCACGTTTTGCTCTTGAACTCCCCGGTGAGGGCGGTGCACTGTGTAAGAATCAATTGAACCAGTTCCGTTGGAGTGCTGATTTTATCCCGAACATTCGGATTCAGTACTCTACAGATAACGGGGCCAACTGGCGCACAGCAACGCAACAATCAACGTTGGATGTAACCATCGGACAAATCTTTAGCCGCAACGTGAATATGAACAGTGTTCCGGCAGGAACAAAAGTCAAACTTCGTGTCATTGATGCAGTGACCGAAGCTGTTCTGGCTACACGCGATAGTCTACTCATTGACTCATGTAATGCAGCGGTTTCAGTTGATGAACAAGAAACAGATTTGCCGTTCGCAATTACGTCCGTTTCTCCAAACCCAGCTTCGTCTGTTGTTCGGCTTGGATTGAGTGCAACATCGCAAACGCAATGTGACGTAGTTCTTATCTCTGTGGATGGCCGAGAACTTTCATTGCGATCAGGATGTACTCTTAGCACGGGCTCATCAATATTGGAAGTGTCATTGAATGACGTTGCACCTGGCTCATATCGTATTGCAATACGCCATGGTAGTATTCAGGTGATTGCTCCTCTTGTGATCGTTCGATAAAACTGGAGCTGGGACCTTATGAGTGTGCTTACGAAGTTCGTTGTTCTAGGGCTCCCGCTTATTCCGAAAAGCATTGTTCGACTTGTGGCTCAGCGATATATCGCTGGGCCACACCTCGTTGATGCCGTGCGCATTACGAAGGACCTCATGTCTCTTGGTGCTTCCTCCACGATTGACGTGCTGGGTGAATTTGTTTCGTCGCGAGAACGCGCAGTGTTAGAGACAACAACGCAGGCATCCGTTATTGATGCAATCCACTCCAATTCATTGGCATCATACCTAAGTGTAAAGCTTACATCACTTGGTCTAGACATTGATCTTGATTTTGCATATCAGAATATTTCCTCACTAGTGAAGAAGGCCGCGTCAGTAGGAGTCTTTGTTCGCATGGATATGGAGAACACGCCTTATACCGATGTTACTCTCGACTTTTACCGCCGCCTTCGCCGTGATGGCCACAACAATGTTGGTGTAGTGATTCAAGCGTATTTGCGACGCTCTGAATCTGATGTGCTTTCTCTCCTTGCGTATGAACCTTCCGTGCGGCTTTGCAAGGGTATCTACGTTGAGAGTGAGGAACATGCCTTTAAGGAGCCGGACGAAATTCGAAACAGCTTTACGTCGCTGCTTCGAATATTGCTCTCCGGTAAGGGGCGCACCCATATCGCTACACATGACGAGTCATTGATTGTTAACGCGGAGAGCCTCATCCGAGAGGACAAGCAGCCAACGTCCAAATATGAATTCGAAATGTTGCTCGGCGTCCGTGAGGACAGACGCAACGCACTCATCGGTAATGGACATGCAGTGCGTGTCTATGTACCATTTGGTGAAGACTGGTACGGCTACTCAACGCGTCGGCTCAAGGAAAATCCGCAAGTAGCGGGCTACATTGCGAAGGCATTATTTACAGGGCGATAGAATGCGGATATTCATACGTTTAACAATCGCTTTGACCACGCTCATTATTGTTGCGTGTCAATCGCCGCAAGGATCGCCAGATACAACGGTGACTGTAGGCACGTTCAATATAGAATGGCTTGGTGATGGCCTCGATGACAAAAAGCCTCGTACCGATCAGGAATGCCTGCTTATAGCCGATGTAATAGCTCGCTCTGGTGCTGATGTTTTAGGCGTACAAGAGATTGAAAATGAAGGGGCGCTGCGTAGAGTGCTTCGGTACCTGCAAAGCTATGATGGCTTTGTTGTTGATGCGGGCATCAAACAAAACGTAGGCGTGATTTATCGTAGGGGCGTTGATGTTTCGAAGAGTGGCGTTTTTGAGCCCCTTGCCCTTGGTAGATCTGGAATGCGCCCAGGGCTTGTGTTGAGTTGTAAGAAGGGTGCCTTTGACTGGACGATGATGGTGGTGCACCTAAAAAGCACGTCGCGTTATGATAGCACCAATCAAATGCGCGATGAATCTCGCGTCATGCGAAGTAGACAAATAGAAATATTGCGCTCGTGGTCGGATTCGCTGATTGCACGTGGACCGGAGAAAGACATCATGATCGTAGGAGACTTCAATGACTTTACATCTCGGCGTCAGCAAGCAACTCTAACGGCCTTGCTTGAAAGCGACAACATGGCGTTCCTCACTGGGTTGCTCAAGAGCTGCAAGAACGAACAGTGGACAACAATCGATCAAGTTGTTGTGTCCAAGAGTGCGAGAGACAGAATGATTAAAGGATCGGAACGAGTTGAGGATATTCGTTCGTTCCTGAAGGATAACATGGCAGATGCAGTGAGTGATCATTGTCCAGTGCTGGTGCGATTTAGTACCATCGGACCAGATAACGACTAAGCGAATACCGTAACCTTGTTGCCTGCTCGTTTGCTAACATCAAGTGCAGCGTTAGTATGCGCAATGAGATCATCCCACGTATCTCGTGGTTCCGACTGCGCAATCCCAATAGACACGGTGAACGACAATCGCTTGGCATCGATATCAACTGGAGTGCTTGCGATCTCTCGGCGCATGGTCTCTGTCCAATTTTGCGCTTCCTGCAGACGGTATCCAACAAGGCCTAGCGCAAGCTGATCAATATCAAGGCGAGCTATAATGTCATACTCTCGAAGCTGCCCCTTCACCATTCGTAGCACATGTAAGATTGCTCGCTCGCGTTGCTCTTCCGTTGTTCGAGATGGATCAAGATGGAGCATGCACAACGTGAGTGGAAGATTGTAGTCCACAGCGCGAGCAAACTCTTCCCGAACACGCATCTCAAAGCCCTGGGTATTGAGCACTCCCGTTGCGTGATCGAGCAATGCAGACCCCTGCAAGTTCTCAGCAGTACGAAGATGGTCGAGAAGTGGACCTGCAAGTTCACCAAGCACTTCAACAAGCGCAATGTCTTGGTGCGAAAGTGTGGACTCTAGATTTTCTAGGAAGAGTGCGCCATATGATTCTGTTGCTGTGCATATCGGAACGGCAACAAATTGTCCTTGTTCGATGCGGGCCTCTGTGGTCATCACTCGAATGCCGTTGTATTCTTCTGAATGCACAACTGTGGTTGCAGAGTTTATAGCGTGCCCAACTGCGGAAGTTGCAAGATCAACAATTTGCCCAACATGAGAGCGGTAGCCATCATCCATTGCAGAGCGAGCATCGGTAAGCGTCCATGCTCTTTGAGTAGCGTCAAAGCTGACAACTCCAACACGGCTTATATCCATCTGCTGAATGAGCGTAGCAAACAACGCACGCGTAATCTGAAGCACGTTTGTTGGTACACCGCCTAGATGATCGCGAAAATTCTTTGTGGCATCTAGTGTAGCCGAGGCATGCATGAGATCGAATTTGGACGTGTATGAAGATACAAGTCCAGATATAAGTTTTGTGAATTGACCAAAGAAACCAACGGTGATGTCGGAGTAGGCATCTTCGATAAGAGAGTCGGCACAAAGTATTCCTACAACATTGCCACCGTAATACACCGGCACGCCGATGAATGACATTGTCTGCGCATGGCGGTTGTAGTAAGGCAATAAATCAAGCTCGGCAGAAGAGCTGATCTGCGTGATGATCTCGGGCCGGCCTTCACGTGCAATCTGGCTGAGTGCATCATATCCCATAGGGATCTTGCGCTCTGTAGTAAACTCTGCTTCTGCTTCCGTGATCTTTGCTTCGAGTACGAGTTGCTGGCGCTCGCTATTGACCCAAAAAAACGCTGCCGTACGCGCATTTGTCACAGACCGAATCACCATGAGTACACGGTTAAGAAGATGGTCAAACTCACGTCGCGGCTCCTGTGACGTAAGATCTTCGTCTGCCTCGTCGTTTACAAATGTTGATAGAGACACCGCAGGTGAGCGCCGAGTAACCTCGCGTGCAACATGAACAGTGTTCGCAACAAGTTCCGGCTCGGGTTCCGATTCAACATCACCAATGAAGTCATCAGCACCTTCATCTACAACGTCATTTTCAATCGTTGTTTCTACGACAGGCTCCGGTGTCTCAATCGAATTCGCTGCCTCAACAATCTCCTCGCCTGTTGCTTCTACCGCTTCTTCCATTGGTGTATCAGGCTCAACACGTATGGGCTTCACACGTGATAGGGGGCGAACAATAACATCATCTGAAAGCTGAATCTCATTCGTAACGGGACCAGTAATGACTGCCGTTGATGATGAGAAAACAACCTGTTCTGACTCTGCTTTTTGCGCCAGTTCCGCTTGGTCTTTACGAATCCGCTCTTGCCGCATTTCACTTACAAGCCTTGGAGGCGCAGTCTTCGTTCCTGATTTGGTACCAAGAATCCTGATTCCCGATTCACTGTCCAAATGATCAATAAACTTTTGCTCGACAATATTTTCACGAAGAGCTACGGGCTTCCGCACAAGTTCTGCCTGACCATCAAAGAGGTCGATTTGATTCTCGTCAACAAACAGCGACTCATCAGATTCTGATATTCCAAATGACTCGCGGTAGGCCTCGGGATCAAACGTTTGTGATCTCTTCTGCCCATCTTGCACCGTGCGCGAACCTAGGTCGGGCATCTGCGACGGCCTCACAGGCGCAATAATTTGCAAGTCTGTAAGCCGAGGCGACACGATCATGAAGAGTGCCACACCACCAAGCACCGTAATGCAAATCCCAATGAGACGTACAGACATCTCATCGAGGAAGAGTGCTATAAAGAGACCAATGACGATCACAAGGAACGCTATTGAGTCGCTAGGTTGGAAGACCTTGCGTAGGTCTACCTTTTGTTTCGTCATAATTGTTACGGCAACAGTTCGATTTCATAACGCACAGTCTGATTCTGCGACACCGTGTTTCGCTCACCCTTCGGTGAAACAACGGTTGCTGCCACATGCATCGTAATCGCGTTTTTTTTTGAGATTGTATAGCCCCCTTCAACGTTGAGGAGGGATTGAGACGTTCCAGTTATCGATGATGAGTTAACCTTCACAGAGAACGGCGCATTCTTTGGAAGAGAGCGAACAGAGAGCACGTTCTTTGTGTATGCATGAGTGCTATGCGTTTCAGCTCGTGCAGTATCTGGTCCAGCTTCTAGATATTGCCGGACACGATAGTGCAACTCATCACCCTTCTTATAGCGAAGTGCAAACGAATCAATCTTTGCTTCCGTGCTGAGTTTTGCTGTTTCTCGTGGTGACTCATTGCCAGTGCAGGCTGTAAGAGAAATGGCAAGGCTTACCGCAAAGAGGTACCGAACTACCATTGATACTGACCCATGAGTTTCCACCGTGTAGTGGTTGTGGCAAGTTGGTTAAAGACTTCATTGCGAACTGAAGCGCGGAACCATGATTTTGTAATTGTTGTGAGTTCGTTGATCGTTCCACTCGTAGAAAGCATGAGAACGTTGTCAACTACCGCACCACCATCTTGCACCACGGCTATATATGGGATGTCATAGACATGAATCTTTTGATTTTTGCGAGCAGGTATTGAGTCTTTTGTGATGAGCGAATAAAGCCCGCCAGTATAGGAGGCAAGACGTGATGTTGCCTTTCCCTCATACACTGCACCATCAATTCGTGTGGTGAGACTGTGTTCCCAGGTTGAATCAACACCTTTACGAAGTCCTGGGATAACTCTCTTTTGGAGATCGCCGTATTGAAGTAGATTCTCACGATCAATGGACTGCATCCAGATTGTGTACACCACCGTATCGAGATCTGCCGAGTTTTGCATGAGGTAGTCGCGCCAAAAGTCTACTTGCTCACCCGACACTTTGGTTGCCTCGCCATATGGACTAACGGTAAGCTCAAACGTGCGATTCAGTGGTCCAATGTAGTTGTTGAGATCGGCAAAGTTTTTTGGCGTGATATCTTTCTGCGAATCGTATGTGATGTCTGCACCAGCGGCTCTAAACATATACTTCAACGAATCAACGTTTACAACCAACTTGGCAATTCCGTCCATGGATTCAATACAGCGAATAGTCACAAAGTACGTGACCGTGCGCCCGTAGGTTTTTTTGGAGGAGTCGCTATGTGTTCGCTCCACCGTGGACTGCTCAACAACCTCGTAATTCTGTGCTATGCCGGCACGATACAGAGCTTGTAGCCGATACTCTCGTTCAACTGGAGGAGCGCCTGTTTTCTGCGCGTTCATTGTGCCAACCAAGCACAGGAACGAGAGGGCAATGATGAGGGTGTTTTGGATTGTCATAGAAGTGCGTTTAGTCATGGAAATCTACCACAAAACGTTCACAAACGAGAAGAGGGCGGATAGCCGCCCTCTTTGTAGAACACCAGACGTGTTCACACGTTTCGTGTTGTGACTTAGGCGTTGTTAATCAGTTCGCTTTCCGCAAAGAAAAAGGCTACTTCGTTCAGCCCATTTTCTACGGAATCAGAGCCATGAACGGCGTTTTCGCCCTTGCTCGTAGCATATGCACGGCGGATGGTTCCTTCGGCGGCTTCTGCGGGATCCGTTGCACCGATCAATGTGCGCCAGTCAGCAATTGCATTTTCTTTTTCGAGGGCAATTGGCACAATAGCACCGCTCGACATAAAATTCACAAGCTCGCCGTAAAATGGGCGCTCCTTGTGGACAGCGTAGAATGCGCCAGCCACATCAGATGAAATGCGAGTGAGCTTCATTCCTAGAATGCGGAAGCCTGCCGCTTGAATCATCGCAACAATGTTGCCGATGTTGTTGTTGCGGACGCCGTCCGGCTTAATAATACAGAGTGTACGTTCCATAGCTTCAGTGTTGTGATTTGGAGTTACTTCGATGACTTCTTTGAGGTTGCCTTTTTGGCAGTTGCCTTCTTACCGACTAATTTTTTTACTGATGGCTTTGAAGATGTTTTTGAAGGGGCTTTCCCAGATAACACCTGCTTCATCGTGATGCCGATTGTTGCTGGCGATTCAACCACAGTGATTCCACACGCGCGCATGGTGGCCATCTTGTCTGCAGCAGTTCCTTTGCCACCGGAAATAATTGCGCCAGCGTGACCCATGCGGCGGCCAGGCGGGGCTGTTTGACCGGCAATAAAGCCTACAACAGGCTTCTTTACGTGCTTCTTGATGTATTCTGCAGCTTCTTCTTCTGCGCTGCCACCAATTTCGCCGATCATCACGATAGCTTTAGTCTTGGGGTCATCGTTGAATAGCTTGATCGCATCAATGAAGCGAGTGCCTACGATTGGATCGCCCCCTATACCGATACACGTCGTTTGACCCAGACCAACATCTGAAAGTTGTCGAACAGCTTCATATGTGAGCGTGCCCGAGCGCGACACGAGTCCGATTGGACCTTGCGTGAAGATAAAACCAGGCATGATGCCGATTTTGCATTCACCGGGAGTGATGATGCCCGGACAGTTTGGTCCGATGAGTCGGGATGATGAACCTTCGAGAGCAGCTTGGACCGGAATCATATCACGAATTGGAATGCCTTCTGTGATACAAACGATAACCTCAATGCCAGCGCTGATAGACTCAAGTATCGCATCGGCCGCCATTGGTGCCGGCACAAAGATGATGGAAACGTCGCATCCCGTTGCGGCCTTTGCATCCGAAACAGTATTGAACACTGGAACTGGCCGAATAAAGATATCTTCACCCTTGCCGGAATACATTGTTCCACCCTTGCCCGGTGTAACACCACCAACGACGTTTGTGCCGTACTGCAACATCTGCGAAGAATGGAAGGTGCCTTCGCTACCGGTTATGCCCTGAACGATGATCTTGGATTTTTTGTTTACGAGTACGCTCATTTTATATGTCCTAAGTGGAATAGAGCACAAATTTACGGACAAACCATCAATGGCAGGAGTTTCCAATGGTTGAAATGAAGATGATATATGAAGGCGAGCTACGCTGCAGTGCTTCCCACGGTCCCTCTGGGAAGACCCTCATTACTGATGCACCTATCGATAACCACGGAAAAGGAGAAAGTTTTTCGCCTACAGACCTACTGGCAACTGCTCTTGGAACATGCATGCTTACCTACATTGGCCTTACCGCAGACAAACACGGATGGGATGTACGGGGCACCAAGCTCACCGTTAAGAAAGAAATGGTGGCAGACCCACTCCGGCGAGTCGGCAGGTTAATCATTGATATTGTGTTGAACGCCCATTACGATGACGGCCAGATCAAGATTATGACAACAGCAGTCACAATGTGCCCGGTGCGACTTAGCATATCAGAGCAGATACAGGTGTCGGTTACGTTTGTTCAACGCTGAACAATCTAAATTTTCAACCCTCGCGCAATGCTCATCAGCATTTCATCGCTGTTCATAGCCCCTTGCAATTGCATGCCAATAGGAAGTCCGGCAGAGTCCGTGCCAAATGGGATGCTGAGCGCTGGGATGCCTGCTATGTTGGCCGACACGGTAAAATAATCGCTTAGCCACATGCTAACGGGATCGCTCTTTTCACCAAGGCTAAAAGCAGTGGTGGGTGTAGTAGGCATTGCGAGCACGTCAACACTCTTGAAAATATCTACATATGCATCTCTGATGAGGCGCCGCGCCATCTGCGCTTTGCCGTAGTAGGCCTCGCTATAACCACTCGAGAGAACGTAGGTGCCTAACATAATCCTGCGCTTTACCTCTGTTCCAAATCCTGCTGTACGCGATGCTGTTGTAATGTCGCCATCTGCGGCATCCACTCTTGTCCCAAAACGCACACCATCAAAGCGCGCAAGATTGCTCGACGCTTCGGCTGTTGCGAGGATGAAATACGTTGGGATCCATGTTTCGCTGTGCGGTATGGCAACGTCAACTACACGTGCTCCACTTGCACGAAGCGCATCGAGATATTTACCATACGCATCGAGAATTGATTGCTCGCAACCCGTGAGTTGCGATAGTGGCATCGCACCAACACGCAGAGGGTGGTCTGTTGGAATTGACACGATGGAAGGGGCTTCTATAGACGTGGAATCCATTGGGTCGTAACCAGCTACCACATCAAAAACTGCTTCCATGTCTGGGATAGACAGAGAGAATAAACCCACCTGATCGAGCGACGATGCAAAGGCAATAAGTCCGTACCGCGATACTCTTCCATACGTAGGCTTTAGTCCATACGTGCCGCAGAATGCTGCTGGCTGACGGATTGAGCCGCCAGTATCCGATCCAAGAGCAACATGACACATGCCGTCTGCAACTGCAACGGCAGACCCACCAGATGATCCGCCCGGTACACGCGTAGCGTCTAAAGGATGCCGCACAACTCCATAGGCAGATGTCTCATTTGACGAGCCCATGGCAAACTCGTCCATGTTCGTCTTGCCAATAAAGACGGAGCCTGCGTTTCGGAGACGTTCAATGACGGTTGCGTCATACAAGGGCGTGTACCCCTCCAACATGCGGGATGCACACGTGGTAGGGAGCCCCTTCATCGAGATATTATCCTTGAGTGCAACTACAAGGCCTTCCAAAGGACGTTCTAACCCAGCCGTAAATCGTTCGTCACTTTCACCAGCAGAAATAACTGCACGGTTAGCATTAATAGTTATAAACGCATTTAGTTCTGCACGATCCGTGATTCGCTGCAGAAATTGTTTTGTGCGTTGGACAACCGACAGAGAGCTTTGTGTATAGGCTTCTCTATCTGCTGTATACGTAGACTGTTCGTTCATTGTAGGTCGGTTTTGTCTGGTTCCGCGTCATCTACTTGGCTGCGAGAAACAATCTCATCCGGCGGAGTAATAACGACAGGCAGTTTTGCTGATATATTGGTAGATGCGTCTCTCACTGCAACATCTGCTGAGATGTCGCGAATCTGCTGCGTCAAATCTTCCTGTGCCTTGCGGAACTGCCGAATACCACGGCCAACTTGCTGAGCAAATTCCGGGATCTTCTTTGGACCGAAGAGCAATAGAATAACGAGCAGTATGAGTATGAGCTCGCCGCCCCCTACATCAAACATGGGTGTTCTTGTGTTGTAGGTGGATCAGTTTGCTGAATCTTGGTTTGAATCGCTCTTGGAACGTGGAATCTCTTCGTCCTTTCCAGATGAAGCATTCTTGAACTCGCGAATGCCGGAGCCAAGACCCTTCATGAGTTCAGGGATCTTCTTTGCGCCAAATAATAAAACAACGACGAAGAGGATAAGAATCCACTCCATGCCGCCAGGTAATCCGAACATGGATTGCTCCGTTAAATGAGAATTGAATGTGCAACGTGAAGAGCCAAACTAGCAAAGACGCTCACACCATCAGCAGATCCGAGAAGGGGCTCACATGCCCGCTCAGGATGAGGCATCAGTCCCATAACGTTGCCCCTTTCATTCATGATGCCAGCGATATTATTCATACTTCCGTTCGGATTGGAGTCAGCCGTTGTTTCGCCCGTAGGCGAAGCATAACGGTAGACCACTTGGCCATTAGCCTCAATCCGATCAATCGTTTCCTGTGGAGCGGTGTATCTGCCTTCGCCATGAGCAACAGGAACCCGCAACATTGTTCCTAGTTTCACTGCACAGGTAAATGGCGTTGCGCTGTTTTCAACGCGTAGGTGCACATCCTTGCACACAAAACGTAGGTTCTCGTTCCGAATGAGAGCTCCGGGGAGCAGCCCCGACTCACATAGAATTTGAAAGCCGTTACAAATGCCGAGAACGAGGCCTCCATCATTCGCAAAACGGATCACTTCATTCATAATCGGTGAGAACCGTGCAATTGCTCCAGTGCGCAGATAGTCGCCGTAGGAGAAGCCCCCGGGCAGAATAATTACATCTACATCAATTGGGAGAGTCTCATCCTTGTGCCACAACTGAACAGCTTCATTGCCTGTTACGGTTGCACCATAACGTGCGTCTGCATCACAATTTGAGCCTGGGAAGGTTACAACACCGATCTTCATGCCGGCACTCCTGCTGCTTTTTCAACGAGCGCGATGTGAAAGTCTTCCATCACTGGATTGGTGAGAAGTTTCTTGCAAGCATCCATCACGAGATCATTGGCTGTATCTGTATCGGGTGCTTGCACTTCTACTTCGATGTGTTTGCCAATGCGCACGCTGCCAAGCGCAGGCATGTGTAGTGAATGTAGTGCATGCTCAACGGCCTTGCCTTGCACATCAAGGATTGCACGACGTAGAGTAACAGTAATTGAGGCGGTATAGGTTTTCATACAATCACATTGTAAACGGATCGGGATCTGCTTCTTCAACGGAATCATCGTTATCCGAGCGATCTCGTACAAACAATACGAGATGCCGAATAGCGCCGCCAATGAGATAGACCAACATGAACGGGAAGAGTGCTTTGCCGCCCGTTACAACGGACGCGCTAACACCAGTCAAAAATACGGAAAAGACAACGGGCCGTTGACGCAGACTGCGCCATGATGGACGAGGAATATTGTCATACTTCACTGTGCTGACCATTGCCAAGGAGGTTAACACCGTTACAAAAACAATCATCCACGGTTTCCAGCTTGCAGGAAGAATGTCAGAGCTGTGCCAGAGGTACACGTACGAAATAATCGTAAAGGCCCCTGCAGGAATAGGCATACCACGGAAATAGAGCTTGTCTTCCATGCTCGTCAATTGCACATTGAAGCGGGCCAGACGCAACACTCCAGCCATTGCTGGCAAGGACGCAACTAAGAGGCCCCATTGATGCCATTGTTGAAAGAAAGCCACATAGAGTATTACAGAGGGGGCCACCCCAAATGAGACGGCATCGCAGAGGGAATCGAGCTCTACACCAAACTCTGACGTGCTGTGAGTAATGCGGGCAACAACTCCATCCAACATATCAAAAATGCCTGCCATCACAACGAGGAGCGCTGCCTGACTCAGCCCACCTTCAAAAGCGGCTACGATGGCAGCAAACCCGCAAAAAAGATTGGCGAGTGTGAAGAGGTTGGGGATTACAGATCGTGTAACTCGCATACTTAGTCTACCTTACTCACAAGCCGCGCAAGGATTGAGTGAGCGCTCACCACCTTGTCTCCGGGCCGCACAACAACCTTCGCAGAGGCGGGAACGACAACGTCCATGCGCGACCCAAACTTCATCATGCCAAAGCGCTTACCAGCGGAGACCACATCGCCAACCTTGGTGTCATACACGATGCGACGGGCTAGAAAACCAGTTATTTGTTGATAGGAGATGCGGCCAGCAGCAGTTTCCAGGACAAAAAGTGATCGCTCATTCTCCATGCTGGATTTAGGGTTAAATGCCATGAGATAGGCGCCGGGAATGTAGCGCGCCTCCACAATTGTGCCTGAAGCGGGGTATCTATTGACGTGCAGATTTACTGGGGACAGAAAAATGCTGATCTGAATAGCAGGTCCGCCCAATTCCGGGCTGTAAGCCACAGAATCCACATTTACCACCTGTCCGTCTGCCGGAGCCACAATAAGTGCAGGATTATTTTGCGCTTCTGCAATGAGGGGGCGTTCGGCATCCCGAAAAAACCAGAGGGTAAAACCGATGATTATTATCCCCAGCGCGATGAGGATCACCTGCAAAGCAGTGCCTACAGGGGTAAGCGCGAGCAAGAGCACGCACGCGCCAATGCCCAACAGGAGGAATGCGTTGTTGCGCCCATACGGAGTCAGCATCGCTGATCCGAATTGGTCACTGAGAAAGGTTGTAGGGTCATACTGCGGTTCGTAGATTCGTCCTTCAAATTAGTGATTTCGCGCCTCCTGACCCCTTATTTGGCTCCATCAGCATGAAGTTTACCGTTGCGCTCCCCGATTTACAGAAGGCACTTCAAAAGGTCCTCCCTGCAATTCCGGCTAAGAGTACCATTCCCGTTCTCGAACACATCCACGCATCTCTCAGTGGTAGCGAGTTAACGTTCACAGCTACAGATCAAGAGATCACAATCTCCCTTCGCACACCCGTTTCGGGTGATAGAGATGGGGCTTTGTTGATTCCTGCACGGCAATTCAATGACCTTGTCAAAGAATTGGGATCTGCCGGAACGATAGAAGTGAATGCCGACGAAGCTACTCAGCTCGTTACAATACGTACGCCAACAGGCTCGTACGAGATGAAGGCGCTTGATGTTGGCGAGTTCCCATCAATTCCTCCCTTCCCGGAAGCACAGTCTGCTTTGTTGCGCAAAGAAGACATGATGCGAATGGCCAACAAAACTGTCTTTGCAGTTTCAACAGAAGAGTATCGTCCTAGTATGACGGGTGTGTTCTTTCAGTTCAATGGCGAAAGTGTAACCGCCGTTGCAACTGATGGATTCCGCCTTAGTCGTGTAATAGTGAAAGCGCCAGAAGGAGCCCCGTTCCCAACAGCACTTGAAGCTATTATTCCCTCACGTGCGGTTGATCTACTTCGTAGACTTGAAGGCGATGTGTCAATGGAGATTTCGCGGACACATGCACGGTTTACCATCGGGTCAATGACGATTACAACGCGTGTGATAGATGAAAAATATCCGCCATATCAGAATGTGATTCCGTCCGACAACGACAAATCTCTAATTGTGAACCAACGCGAAGTGTTAAGTGCTATCAAGCGTGTTTCGCTATTTGCAAACACAAACACACGACACGTGCGATTTACAATGGAGGAGTCATCACTTGCCGTACACTCCGAAGATGAGGACTCCGGTGGAAAGGGAACAGAGAATATTCCATGCGAGTTTTCAGGCAAGGGCTTCGAAGTTGGATTTAATTATCGTTTTCTAGAAGAGGCGATAAAGAACATCACTACAGATGACGATCCCGATCTCAACGTGCGCATGACGTTCTCAACGCCGATTCGCGCCGTGCTTATCACACCTGGGGCGGGCGATGATTCGCTGCTCATGCTTGTGATGCCGGTTAAGATCTGACGAGGACGGCAATGGTCATTCGCTCCGTGTTATTGGCACATGTTCGTAACCATGAACACACAGAGATCGTGTGTGCTCGGGATGTGAACGTTCTGAGTGGTTCCAACGGATCAGGCAAGACAACGATTTTGGAAGCCATCAGTCTTTGTGCAATTGCAAAGAGTTTTGTGCCAGTACCAGATCAAGCACTTATCAAACACGGATTTGAAGATTGTACGTCTACTGTTGAGGCATTGCGAGATCTTGATGTGCCATATCGTATTTCAGTACGTGTTCGCAATGGAGTTCGCAAACGAATCACAACGGCACATGGATCAAGTCTTACTCCCCGCGATATCATTGGTGAATTGCCGATGGTTGCACTGTCACCCGATCACAAGAGCGTAACCTTTGGTGGTCCAGCAGAGCGAAGAGCATTTCTTGACGGAGTGATGGCACAGTCGAGCAAAAGATTTACGGAACTGTTGTATGAGCATCGCAGATTGTTGAAGCAACGAAATGCTGCTCTGCAAGCGGGTGCTTTCATGCATGGCGATGGCGAAGAGTTAGATGTGTGGACGGAGCAGTTTGTTCTTGTAAGCGCGGAGGTTGTGGAGCGTCGTAATCGGTTTCTTGCAGATGTAATGCCGATTGTGTGCTCAGCATATGAGGCAGTATCGGGTTCGGCCGAGACGATTAACATCGTCTATCAACCGGATGTAGCCTCACACGGCACGCTGGCGACAGATACGCTTCTTTCGAGCTCGTCAGTTGCAGAGGCGTACCGTGCGGCAGCGCGCATGTTGCGTCCGCGCGAGATGGCTCGGGAGTCAACACTGTTCGGACCACAGAAGGATGAAATTGCATTTATGATCAATGGCGGTCTCGTGCGCGAAACTGCATCGCAGGGACAACACAAGTCGTTACTCGTTGCACTAAAACTTGCAGAATGTGAGTTATTGCATGAGCGTTGTAACGAACGTCCAGTGGTGTTGCTCGATGATGTGTTTAGTGAGCTCGACCGCGATAGATGCGCTCGAGTACTAGAACGTGTGTTGGCAATGGGTATGCAGTGTTTTGTGACCACAACGGAAGGCGAGACTGTTTTGAAGTTGATGAAAGAGATCAGCAGCACTCGCGGCGGCAACATTGACATTTCGATGATCACACTTGAAGGCGGAATTGCTTCATACGTTCAGCAATCAGAACTGCCGTTGCACCAAAGTGCGGAGGCCGCATAATGCACGCTCTTTCGGACTTGCTGCGTAGTTGGGTGAAGAATAATCGACTCGACGCTGAATTGGCGAAGTCGAGAATTCCTCGCTTTTGGCAGGAGGTGGTTGGCGATGGACTTGCGGGACGAACGGTCATTCAATCATTTGAAAACGGTACTCTACGAGTGCATGTACCAGAGGCAGCATGGCGAAGTGAGTTGTCACTCCGCCGCGAAGACTTACGAACAAAGATTAACGCTCTTGCAGGCGGTGATTTGATCCACGAGATCATCATTCGCTAAGAGTCACATTATGGAGACGAATATGTCAGATGCATCAGAACAAGAACCAGTAGGCTATAACGAAGATAGTATCAAGGTCCTCGAGGGCCTTGAGGCCGTGCGTAAGCGACCGGCAATGTATATCGGCGATGTTGGCGAGCGCGGTTTGCACCACCTCGTTCAAGAAGTGGTAGACAACTCTATTGATGAAGCACTTGCGGGGTATTGCAAGAACATCTTTGTGTCTCTCAATGCAGACGGATCGTGCTCCGTGCAGGATGATGGACGCGGTATTCCTGTTGGACCTCACCCAATCAAGAAGATCTCAACACTCGAAGTTGTTATGTGCACGCTCCACGCGGGTGGAAAGTTCGACAAGAACACATACAAGGTTTCGGGTGGTCTGCACGGCGTTGGTGTGAGTTGCGTAAATGCACTTTCGTCGGATCTTACAATTACCGTTGAACGCGAAGGCAAGAAATACGAACAGAAGTACAAAATCGGCGCGCCGCAATCGAATGTTGTAGAGCTCGGCCCTTCAGACAAAACAGGTACGTCAGTTCGTTTCTGGCCAGATGCAACAATTTTTCGCACTGTTGAATTTCGCTATGAGAAGGTTTCTGAACGTCTTCGCGAGTTGGCCTTTCTTAATCCAGACGTAACCATCACCATTCAGGACGAGCGCGACGGACAAAAAGATGTGTTCGCGTATCGCGGTGGTTTGGTTGACTTTGTTCGGCACATGGATGCAAATGCAACGGCTATTACAAAGCCTATTCTTATGGCTGGCACGTCAACAAACGAAAGTGGCGTAGACACAGTTGTTGAAGTGTGTTTTGAATACAATGCAGGTTATAACGAAACACTACTGTCATATGTAAATAACATTAATACTGTTGAAGGTGGAACGCACGTCTCGGGTTTCCGTAGCGCTCTTACACGCACGTTGAACGCGTATGCTGCAGCAAACAATCTCAGCAAGAAGGACATCACACTAACTGGTGAAGATTTCCGTGAGGGTCTCACTGCTGTGATCTCTGTGAAAATCGCCGAACCGCAGTTTGAAGGTCAAACAAAAACAAAACTCGGCAACGGCGAAACCGAAGGTATTGTGCGTTCTATAATTAACGAAGAGCTCACAAAGTATTTGGATGCAACGCCAAGTGCTGCGAAGCATATTATCGACAAGGCAATGCAGGCAGCAGAAGCCCGCGCTGCGGCACGCAAAGCCAAGGATTTGATTCGGCGTAAGGGGGCTCTCGACAGCGCAACATTACCTGGAAAACTTGCAGACTGTTCGATGCGTACGCCTGAAGACACAGAGATTTATTTAGTGGAAGGTGACTCGGCCGGTGGCTCTGCTAAGCAAGGCCGCGACCGGAGATACCAAGCAATTCTTCCGCTCAAAGGAAAGATTCTTAACGTTCACAAAGCTCGCCTTACAAAGGTTCTTGAGAATGAAGAAGTACGCACAATTCTCACTGCAATTGGCGCAGGCTTTGGCGAAGACTTCGATTCATCCAAAGCCCGCTACGGCAAAATCATCTTGATGGCCGATGCTGATGTTGATGGTTCACACATTCGCACGTTGCTTCTTACGTTGTTCTGGAAACACATGCCACAACTCATCAATGATGGCAAACTGTATATCGCTCAGCCCCCGCTCTACAAGCTTAAAAAAGGACGGCAAGAATTCTACGCGTACAACGATCAAGAGCGTGATGAAATCATTGGACGTATACGCAAAGAGAAGGCCGACAAGAAAGCCGCAAAGAATGCAGACAAGTCCGACGTAGTAGAGGAGGTTGAAGCAACAGTAGAGGAAGGGGCTACTGCTGACGGAATTATCATCAACCGATTCAAGGGTCTTGGTGAAATGAATCCCGATCAGCTTTGGTCAACAACAATGAATCCAGAGACGCGTACACTTCTCCGTGTAAGCATTGAAAACGCTGCTGAAGCAACTCATGTTTTTGAAACTTTGATGGGCGAAGCTGTTGAACCTCGTCGTGAATTCATTGAACGCAATGCTCAATACGTTCGCAATCTGGACATTTGATTAACGGGGTAGGTACGCTATCGCACTACCCTGTAACTCTGACCTGCCCCCGTAACAATTGCGACAAAAGTTCCGTTGAAGACCGAAAGATATCGCCTGTCTTGGCCATCGTATGCAATTGATCAAGTGATCGCAAGGGGCGCAATCGAGCGCTTATAACTATGCGCGGTTGAATGCACATCGTGGATGACAGACACAAGTCCGTCTTCATCCAACTCAAGTCTTGTTGAACCAATTGACTCATGGAGAGACTCAAAGAAAATCTCAGGCAATTCAAGATTTGCCATTAACCACGTGAGACAAGAAGCGTTGGAAAGCGAAAAGTGAAGCCACAAAACTACCACCACAAACAACAAGACCCCTCGCGTCTGCACTCGCTAGGGGTCTTTAACACATGTATTGCCAAAAAGGCACTATCAGTTGTTAGATGAAAGAATGCTGGCTAGGGGGCGATTAGTTCCAACCACCACGTCTTCATTTCACATTTGCCCTTAACATCAATTGTACCCCGCAGACGCAACAGAAATGGGGCCCCATTGCCAGCCAAAACGCGAGCGAAGACATCATCGTCTGCCTGACGCAAAACGAGTCAGCATTACTTTGGCTAATGCATGTGCCGCGTTTTAAAGATAAAAAAAGCCCCAAAACCATTGCTGGTCAGGGGCTCTCTATTCTCTCTTCGGGGATCAGTAGCGGTAATACTCGGGCTTGTATGGACCCTTCGCATCAACGCCAATGTATTTGGCTTGCTTAGGATTGAGCACTTCTAGTTCCACGCTAATCTTCTTAAGGTGAAGACGAGCCACTTTCTCATCAAGCTTCTTCGGCAGAACATAAACCTTGTTCTCATACTTCTTGTAATTGAGCCACAGTTCGAGTTGAGCAAGTACTTGATTTGTAAAAGAGTTCGACATGACAAACGATGGGTGGCCCATTGCACAGCCAAGGTTTACAAGGCGACCTTCAGCAAGAACAAGAATCTCTTTCTTACCAATAGTGTAGAGATCAACTTGTGGTTTAATCTCGATCTTGGACTTGCCGTGATTCTTGTTAAGCCACGCCATGTCTATCTCATTATCAAAGTGGCCGATGTTGCAAACAATTGCCTTGTCCTTCATCGCCTTAAAGTGCTTCTCGCTAATGATGTCGCAGTTACCCGTTGCAGTAACAATGATGTCGGCTTCTTTTACAGCATCAATCATCTTCTTCACTTCAAAACCATCCATCGCTGCTTGAAGTGCGCAGATTGGATCGATTTCTGTAACAATCACACGCACGCCTGCACCTATGAGTGACGCAGCAGAACCTTTGCCTACGTCACCATATCCTGCTACTACAGCCACTTTGCCGGCAAGCATGATGTCTGTTGCGCGACGAATAGCATCAACGAGAGATTCTTTGCAACCGTACTTATTGTCAAACTTGCTCTTCGTAACAGAGTCGTTTACATTAATTGCAGGCATAAGAAGTGTGCCATTCTTTACGCGCTCATAGAGGCGATGCACACCGGTTGTGGTTTCTTCAGAAATTCCGCGAATTGCCTCTACCAGTGCAGGATATTTGTCGAGCACCATGTTTGTGAGATCGCCACCGTCATCAAGGATCATGTTGAGGGCTTTTTGATCTTTCCCGAAGTACAGCGTTTGCTCGATGCACCAATCAAATTCTTCCTCGGTCATTCCCTTCCACGCAAAGACGGGTACGCCCGTTTTTGCAACGGCGGCGGCGGCGTGGTCTTGCGTAGAAAAGATGTTGCAGCTAGACCACGTAACATCGGCACCTAAGTCTACCAGTGTCTCAATAAGTACCGCGGTTTGGATGGTCATGTGAAGGCAACCCGCAATGCGAGCTCCCTTCAATGGCTTCTTGCCTTTGAACTCAGAGCGCAGCGCCATAAGGCCGGGCATCTCTGCTTCGGCTAGGCGGATCTCTTTGCGACCCCATTCGGCGAGGTCCATGTTTGCTACTGCATAGGCAAGGGGCTTATGAGCAATGTGTCCTTTTGCAACACGAGCTGGCAACTTGGGTGTGCCTTTGGGTGCTGGGGCTGCTTTTGTGACCTTAGCAACACCATTTGTTGCGGGTTTGATCTTCTTTACTGTCTTTGTTGGCATGAGTACTATTGATAGAAGAGTGAGAAATTTTATGCGAAGTTCTTAGTAAACACGTCAACGAGGTCGAGATGTTCCCACGGGAATTCATGGCGACCAAAATGACCATATGCAGCGGTTGGACGATAGATGGCGCGTCTGAGATTGAGACGTTCAATGATGCCTGCCGGAGTGAGAGTTATCTCCTTTGAGATAAACGATTCGAGCTCGCGCTCGCTTACCTTGGACGTGCCGTGGAGATTGACGTTTATTGAAACAGGCTGTTCAACGCCAATGGCATACGCAAGCTGGATTGTGCATTCACGGGCTACGCCTGCAGCCACAATGTTCTTTGCGAGGTGGCGTGCAGCATAGGCTGCCGAGCGATCAACCTTTGATGGGTCCTTACCAGAGAACGCGCCACCACCGTGTGGAGCGCGGCCACCGTATGTGTCAACAATGATCTTGCGACCAGTAAGCCCCGTATCGCCGTGTGGTCCGCCGATAACGAATTTCCCAGTTGGGTTAACGTGATATTTGGTGTCACTTGTGATGAGATGCTCGGGGATAACGGCCTTAACAACGTTTTCGATTACGTCTTCTTTAATGCGTTGTTGTGTGATTGCGCTGCCATTATCGTCAAACTCATCGTGCTGTGTAGAGACTACGATTGTGTCTACGCGCACAACTTCGCCATTGTCTCCATACACAACAGAAACCTGGGCCTTTGCATCTGGACGCAAATAAGGCATGAGGGTCTTGTTCGTCTTGCGCACATCAGCAAGCCGTTTTACAAGCTTGTGCGAATAATAGAGCGCAGCGGGCATGTATTCATCAGTTTCTGATGTCGCATATCCAAACATCATACCTTGATCACCAGCGCCGCCTGTATCAACACCTTGTGCGATATCTGGAGACTGACGGTTAATCACATTGAGAACTGCACATGAGTCCGCATCAAACCGATATTCTGCGCGGTCGTATCCAATGTCTCGGATTACCCCACGAACAAGATCGGGAAGATCAATATAGGTTGTAGTGGTGATCTCGCCACCAACAACGATCATTCCTGTTGTTGCGAAACATTCGCAGGCAACACGACCATTGGGGTCCTTTGAAAGAACGTCATCGAGAACTGCATCGGAGACCTGATCGCAAACTTTGTCTGGATGTCCTTCTGAGACCGACTCTGACGTGAAAATGTACTGCATGGAAAGCTTGAGAGGTGAAAGGTTGTTCGAATACGTTTTTAAATCAACTGCGAAACTATTGAGACAGACGAACGATTGAAGCGTTGCCAATATTGATTGATGAGAATCTTCCTGTTACTTCTGCATTCTCGCCAATGATTGAATGATTGAGCGCAATGTCTGCAACTGTTGCACTGTCGCATATAATGCTGTCACGAATAATGCTGCTGCGCACAACTGCCCCCTTGGAGACAGATGCATACGGACCAATGACGGAGTGCTCTATGATTGCAGTTGGGTGAACATGCACGGGCGGCACAAACACGCAGCCCTTTGGGGCCGCCGGCATTTCGCCGCTATTTGTCAATAGAAACCGATTCGTAAGCAAGAGTGTTTCAGGCTTGCCACAATCATACCAGCCTTCAACAGGGAAGGTTGTGAACTTCTCTCCAGCATCAACCATGAGCTGCAATGCATCGGTGAGTTGATACTCACCCTTGGTGCGAATGTCTTTGTCGATCAACGTTTCGAGTGCTGTGCGCAGCACTGACGGCCGACGAATAAAGTAGAGTCCAACGATTGCCTGATTCGAAACAAGAGTCTCCGGTTTTTCAACGAGGCTTGTTACGAATCCGCCATCTTCGATGACAACACCAAATCGCCGCGGGTCATCAACGAACTTTACGCCCAGCGATGAGAACTGACTTGTAGCAAGTACGCTGAGGTCAACGTCAAACACCGTATCACCAAGGATGATGAGAACAGGTTCTTCTTTGAGCGATTCGCGCGCAATCCAAATTGCATGACCAAGGCCAAGCATTTCTTCTTGTTCAACAAATGTTACGTTGAGGTTGTATGTGGTGCGCACATATTCTTCAACAAGCTCACCTTTGTATCCGGTGATGATCGTTGCACTCGTTACACCTTGTGCAACAAGTGAATCCAGAATATGACCGAGAATCGGTTTGCCCGCAACGTTGACCAGAACTTTTGGCAACGTATGTGTGAATGGGCGCAGACGGGTGCCGATTCCGGCAACAGGTATGATGGCGTGCATAGACCACAAAGATAGGGATTAGGGCCTAGGGATTAGGGCAATTGAAATCGTAATTCAACGGAGGCGTATCGTCTGCCCCTTGCGAACAACGGTAGATTTCCGCAGTGACGCGTTCTTAGCCCGTATGGACTCTATGGTAACCCCAAACCGATCTGCAATCTCCTGCAGGGTATCTCCGGCCTTTACCTTGTAGTTCCGTGGTAGGGAAGCCTTTGGCTGCGAAGGTAGGAAAGTGCTCGCCTGTATATCTGCAACCCTACTCTTTGTTACGGATGTCTCAACATCAATCTCCACTCCGGCTATGAGTACGCTTTTGGGCTTAAGTCGGTTAAGCTGTCTGATACGCTCTGGCGTGGTCCCATAAGCTTCTGCTAACGCAGTGAGTGTTTCACCCTTGCGGACCTTGTGTTCAATAGTGCGGGTGATCGCCAACCGCTCTATAGCGGCGCCCTTTTTTATTGGAGAGTCTGTGATTGATACGATCAGCGTATCACCAATGCGGATGTTCTCTTGATCGTATGGCAGGTTATTCCAGTTGCGCACGTCGGCAATCCGAACGTTAGACTTACGAGCGATAGAAGAGATGTTGTCTCCACTGCGGACTACGTACTTCGAAGTGAGAACCTGACTCTTTTCTGCGGCTGGCGGTGTAACAACCTTTGTTGTGATGGCTAACTCAGCTGGTTCTGCGCCACGCGAGGTAACTGGCACACGAAGATTGCTTCCTCTACGAAGCTTTGTCTTGTAGCCACTAAGGCCATTCACTTCAGCAATCTCTGACCCTGAAACACCATACCGGCGAGAGATTGAGGCAAGCGTTTCACCACGAGCAACCTTGTGGTTTACCCACGGACGCTTCTCTTGATCGGTAAGCATTGCATACCGCTTGTGAAAAGCTTCAGCGGTGCCTGGATAAAGCTTGAGGAGATACGTTCCAGTTGGTGGAGTGCATCCACGCACAAGCTCTGGGTTTAGCTTCTTCAGTGAATCAACTGGGATGTCACAACAACGGGCTAGGACAGAAAGCTGCACGGGCTCTGTAATCTTGGCTGACTCGTACCGAAACGGCTCGTGAAAACGTAAAGAATCGTCTGGGAAACCATACAGTTCGCGGTTGGACACAATGAGTGTGGCAGCAATAAATCCGGGTACATATTGCTGCGTTTCGCGGGGTAGAAACGGTTGGATCTGCCAAAAATTTGGCTTCTCAATGCCGGACTTGCGAATTGCTCTACGAACGTTTCCACCGCCGCAGTTGTATGCTGCCAATGCCAACTGCCAATCGCCGAGGTCATTGAAAAGGTCCTTCAAAAATCGCATCGCTGCACGAGTAGATTTCTCAGGGTCGCGCCGTTCATCAATCCAATACGTTACGTTTAGATCATACTCCTCACCTGTTGGCTGCATGAACTGCCACATACCAACAGCACGTGCTCGAGAGAATGCATTTGGGTTAAGCCCCGACTCAACAATCGCAAGGTGAGCAATTTCCTCTGGTGCATTTTCTTCTCGTGCAATACGCTTGATGAAGTCAAACCAACGTCCAGTGCGCTCAAGCGAGATCTTCATAAACTTGCGACCAAGCTTCTGCGTGAAGAAGTTGATGTTCTTCTGCACCGACTCATTGTACGTCAGCGGAATGATGGTTTCCGGAATCGTTGAAGGCGGCTCAGGCTTCGGAACAACAATGGTCTCAACTGTTGGACGAGACGCTTCCACTTCTTCAAAGAGCCGCTCGCGGAGAACAAAGACTGATGAGTTCTCATCTAGGTTGTCAATGTTCTGCACATAGGATTCGTAGTCTTCGATTACGGCCTGTACAAGGTCTGTAAAGTCTACGTTCTCTTCGATGCGTGGATATGAAGCTAGGTCGTTAAGCAAGGCAATGGCCGACTCAAACTGAACCGCTGCCGCAGCTGTGTCTCGCTGCTCAACAAGTGAAAGTGCCTTCAGATAACGCTTCCGAGCACGCTCCAGATTGGATGTAACCTCAGGATCCCATTCTCCGGCAGTGGAGGTCTCTTCGTCTAAATCGCTGAATTCATCAGGGAAGACCGGGCGCTGGCGTGCCGAGTCGGGGATAGAGGCTAGAAACGAGGGTTTGCCTTGAAGGGTAGTGCTTAAGAGATCCGGTGCCGACATTACAATGCAGGAAAGTACAATGGCCATAAGCCACAATCTGCTGTTGTGTATGTGGGTTGTACGGATCATGCTCTTCCTTTTGCAACAAATATACCACTGAGCGAGCAAGGACGCCAAACCGAATGACGCATTGCCAGTGAACGGAAGTTCATGAAATATCAGGTGTTAGCTCGATAGTGCTTATCGCAGACCGTGTGATATCCAAGCCTTTATCGTGCCAACGGAGCAGCCGTTCACTTTTAGTCCTGACGGTGGCATCGGCACAAGGCCAGTTGCACGAGACATCGTTTATACGAGTTGGCCACTCCGTGCTGTTGTTGTCATCGCCATCACGTGGAGAGGCCCACCCCTAGAAGGTGCTCAAATTCATTGCGAATGCAATGTTCGTGTACCAAACGCATGATGTGAAGCCGACTGCGTAGGTATTGCGAAGCCCCGTCATCGCCATCTTCTTGCGCTGTTTCAATCATCATTTCAATCTCCATTTCTTCGTCCAGCCACGCACGTTCTGCGTTGCGCATTGATTCAACGTGTTCCATATAGCGCTCCATATCGTCGATATCATTGAGGGTCATAAAAGTGCTCCATCATATAGTGTCGGTGTTTGTCTCTGTGCCGCAGCAGGAGCAAAACGTGACATTAAGACCTCGTGAATGACACCGTAGAACAAGCACGAAGATGTTCCAACCCTGATCGTGAGCGCCCGTTCTGGCGCAAACATTCACAGTTAACAACGTGCGGCTTCTCATGAACACGCTCACTGACGAATGAGGATCTCAGCGTGATTTATACATTCGTCACACATCTAGGCCCTAAAAGCGAAACAGTCTCCGCTGGTCTATATATCGACTCACCTAGCCTCTCGTAATACAACGAGGTATGTGCCATGTGGTGCATGCCTCGTATGTTTTCCTACGGAAAGTTCTTCGTTTACAACTTTGCCGAGCCATCTGCCAGATACATCATATGCGTCAACATCGATGTTGCCGCTTACGAGAACGGATACGTAAACGTTACGTGATAGAACGTCGAGTTGCACGGATGTGGGTGATGGGATTGCATCATGAACATCTAGTGGACCGTCTTCGAGCCGACCTTGTTTTGTGAGTGTCTTGCCAGCAAGTGCCGGGTGATCTGGTCCAAAGCGGTAGACCTTAAAGATCATTGTGTTACGTGGAGTTTGACCCTGTAGTATTGGCCCCATGTTGCCAACGGGGCTCACATAGCGCCACACTTCTTTGCCGTCAGCGGTTACTTCAGTCAATATTCCCTGAGGCCCTAGACACGCCAGCGTATTTCCATTGGGCATGCGTGTTGCGCCGCTGATGTTGGTTGCGTAGAACTGTGTGGTGCCAATCTCCGGATATTTCCAAACAGATGTAGCTGGACCGAATGCTGCATTCGGTTGGCGAAGATAGTTGCCCGATGCATCAAGGGGCACAACAATCTCTTCAACTGTTGAATAATTTGTTGGCGTGGAGTTGGGTCTGTTGGACCCATTGTTGAACATCGTAATACGCGTGCCGTTTGAATCAAGCCAACGAGCATCATGTTGGGCAAAAAGTTTTTGATCTGCCATTGTCCCACGCTGATAGAGCATAGGATTACCCCAGCGATATACGATATCGCCCGACGTACGAGAAATAATCCACAATTCGTTCAGGTTATGAATGCTCACAAGGACTTCATCGCGCTTTGCGTTATAACGCACAGAGTTCATATGTAGCCAATCAGAGCGCGTTCCACCCACGTTAATGTCAATTCGATCTGGACTGTTTTGTCCTGGACTATAGTTGGGTTTTGAAGGGTCAATGGATTGGCACATGTGATCCCATGATGACCACGACCAGACAATCTCACCTGTGGCAGGTCCGGTCTGACGTACCTCGATGATTCGTTCTGACCACAGCTCATTCTCTGTCAAACGAGATTCAATTCTTCCTTGTGCAATGGCTTCTTCGCGCGTATGACTTTCCCATACAAGGAGTAGAATGTTGCCGTTAGGAAGTATCTCAACATCGTGATGAAGCCGATACGTGCTGCCATAATGTTCGAACAGCCAAAGCAGTTTGCCATCCCAGTCAAACTTTTCTACTAAGCCCCCGGCACCGCCGCCACCCATTGACTGTACAGCAGGTGCTCCTGTTCGAAGGAGTGTGCCGTCATTGAGCAACATGACAGCTTGACCTGGACCGTATTGACTGCGCCACTGTTTTACAACTTGGCCATCATTGTCTATGAGATACGTGGTCTTTGATGTAATCGGAGCAAAGAGTGTGTAGCCGTTGTACGAAAGTGATGGATCATGTTTAAATACACCAACGGTCTGTTGCGCATGCGCACAGAAGGCAACAAACAGAAAAAGGAAGATAACTTTCATCGCAAAGTCCTTTGAAGTTCTATACGCCACATGAATCTGTAAAGTTAGGACCTAGTCCAATTTTGATGCGTGGAGAGATACAGGCTAGTCTTAGTTCTGCTGTTGTGAGATTCTTCCGCCACAAACACACAGAATTGTACGATGTTTTGATGCTACCGCGGCATACACGCCATCAGCGAATGGGAGCAGGTCATTGAGAGCATCAACCTGACCAACAACAGAACCTTTTAAGTCGAGAATCAGCCACGGACCAATATTCTCGGTTCTATGGGTGTCTTCTGACACGAACACAGATCGTTGGATCATGCGTGCACAAAACACAGCCGCCGCACTATCAATGCGCCGCTCATCATGCAGTGCATGGGCAGTCCCTTCATAGATCCACGTTTCGTATTGATCGGTTGGGATGCCACGCTTTTCAAATTCTCTTTTCATGGCGCAAGTACCAACAAACTGAGGATAGTTCGCTGACACATTAAGTGGAAGTCCCCAAAGCCCCCTAGCAATTGCACATGGAACAACGGGATCTGCTCGTTGATGATAGCTATAGGTTGGTACGAATGGCGCGCCTTGCAGCAGCCTAATGTCTATTAGCGAACCAAAAATGTTCACCGTTGCACGAATAGAGGGAAGGGGCGTACCAGGGAGTAACTCTCCATGTAGGGAGCCAATGTGTGGCCTCGGAAACTGATCAAAGCCACGCACAACCGGACTGATCTCTCCAAGAAAGAGCGGACGTGGATCTGAATCATCAAGGTAGGACGCATGAAGTGCGATCATTGCACCAGCGCTTCCGCCACCAACAACTATACGAGATGTATCGATGCGGTACCGGGAGGCGTTCACAACGAGATATTTCAGTGCCGACCGAAAATCCTGAACGCCACGGTACAACGCACGTAGGACTTCTGCGGTGTCATAGGCAAAGGGAGGGTCAAAAAGTAATGGACCATAGAAGCCCAGGCGGTATGATATTGTAACGGCTACGTAGCCCCGCTCTGCCCAACGTTTGCACAGAGCGTTCATCTCCGCTCTGTTGCCACCAATAAAGCCGCCGCCGTGCACCCAGAGTACGAGTGGCCTGCTTGCTGCACCATCATCGGTTGGGTAGTAGACGTTCATGCGCAACGTATCGATGCGACCATTAAATGCTGGCGCAGTTGTGTATGCGATATCATTTTCAGAAACGGCAGTATATCTAACGTCAACGTATGGCTGTGCAACAATGGCAATGCTGCCAAGGAAAAACATCAGCGCGAATATGAGGTTGTGCATAAGGCAAACGTAATGTGAAATCAACTACCGTGTCAGACTATCTTCGTATTTACCAATTCTTGGACCAAAAGATGATCATCGATCAATTCAGCGAAACATCGGCTTTTGAGCATCTGACTTGGTTTGTAGCTATTCAAGAGTATGTATTGAACAACAATCTGCACGAAGCCGATGCCGGTAGGTATGATATTGATGGTGACGATCTGTTTGTAATCATTGCCGATGACACAGCACGAGATGTACATCCGCCCCTTGAAGCTCACCGCACGTACATTGACCTTCAGCTTACAATTGAAGGATCGTTTGACGTTTTGTGGCGTCCACTTGCACAGTGTGTTGATCTGCTTCAGCCATATAGTTCAGAAGACGATGTGTTATTGATGTCGGACAGCGCAACAACCTGCCTAACGCTCAGCGAAGGAATTGCCGCTGTTTTCTTCCCAGGTGATGCGCACGCTCCTCAACCACCATCGGTGTCTGTGCGGAAGGCAGTCTTCAAAATTAAAGTCCCATAAGGGGCTCCTGGCTCACCCCGTATTGCAACAACTACGATAGTTGTGTGACAAACCGTAGGTATGTGCGATCTTCGCGGATTGGAATACACATGAGCCACGCAGAATGACAGACGATCCTGAGCTAGAATATTCGCCCCTTTGCAGAAGTATCACAGAAAACGATAGAACACTAGAGGTGTACATCTTCCGACAACGTGGCAATACCCCGTGGCATTTGGAAGTTGTTGATGATCATGATCACTCGTCGGTCTGGGAAGACCCATTTCCATCAGATGCCCAGGCACTTGGAATGGTTCAGCGCATTATTCGCGAGGAAGGCTTTGTTGCTTTTCTTGGACCCGGACCAGATGACGAGTAGGGGAGCGAGGTCTCTCTGCGCAAGTGGGCCTTGCTGTAGTTATTCAATGACACCGTAGGAGTGATACAATGGAAATGGCTCTCAACATTGATGTGATACTAGCTGTTCTTGCTGCTATATCTGTTATTGTCTTTGTGATGTTTCGTGTTCGGGACAAGTTTAAGCCGCTTGACCCTAAAGACATTGTGGTGACGGTGCTAGATGTAGATGTTGTGTGCCAAGCAGTTCGAGATTCAACCGCACTGGATGTGTTTGCAGTGTTCCTCATCCCAAGCGTACAAACATCAGCGGATGATGGTGTTCCATCTGTTGAGTTGGCGCTCTTGAATGGTATTGTGGGAATCGACTATGTGTTGCTTTCAAAGGCAAATGTCGAAAAACAACAGAGCTTTGTAGACCTTGCAACGGAAATGGGGCACACGGTTGTTGAGCACGCGCTGGGTGATGTTCCATACCTGCGAGTTGAGGACGGTGATGTGCCGCAGTTAATGAGAGAATGCTTGCGGAGGATATTTCATCTCGATGATGATGAACTCATGAGTATCGTGTTGGAAGGGGTTGATCACTCTACCGTTGTTCCACTTCTATCAAAGATGCGAGCACGATAGATTCATCAATGCCATTCCTAGTTGAGTTCAATCCACTCATTCGTCCATATGTAGTTCTGCGATTTGAATCCATGTTGTGTGCGGCACTATTTTGCCAAGCTTCAGTGCACATTTGGATGAGAGGTCCGTTGACCCTTACTTCAAGACCACGTAATGGCCGTCATCTACCCCTTCCGGTTGGTAGATATCCAATCGTTTCCCCGTGTCCAACGCTTTCTTGCATAGCTTGATGGCAACGTGTAGCTCGCTGTTATCGTGGGGGTAACTCAAAGCATACGTCTCTATGTAAGACGACAACGTCAACCGATGTAACTCGCAGATGTTTTTAACTCTTCATTGAGTGCATAAGAAAACCCCTTCTGTATGCTGTATGCCCCGTGACGTCTTTGGCGATCGATAGCGAGAATGCCAACCTGAAAATCTTTGTAGTTGCTGTGCTTGGAAACAATACGCTTGATAGCTGTTTCGCACGCTTGTTGGGGCGAAGCTCCTGACCGCATGCTCTCCACCGCTAGGAATGAAGCCAGGGTGCGAAGCACGCTCTCTCCAAGCCCCGTGCATGTTGCAGCTCCAACTTCATTGTCAACATATAGTCCAGCTCCAATGATTGGGGAGTCACCTACCCGACCATGCGCTTTAAAAGCAAGTCCGCTTGTAGTGCACGCACCGGCCATTTCACCTGAACTATTTATTGCAAGCAGTCCAATCGTATCGTGGTTTTCAATGTTAATGACGGGCGAATAGTTTTTCTCTTTGCACCACACTTCCCATGCCTTTCGTGCCTGAAGTGTAAGAGCGTTTGGCACTTGAGAAATTCCTTGCTCACGCGCAAAGCGTTCAGCGCCCAATCCCGCAAGTATTACGTGCGGCGTGCGCTCCATCACCATCCGTGCAAGTGAAATAGGGTGTGCGATGCCTTGTACAAAACATACGGAGCCTGCCCTGCAATCGCCCGTCATGATCGATGCATCAAGAGTAACAATTCCATCCCGGTCTGGTAACCCCCCCAACCCAACACTGAGGTTTGTAGGGTCTGCCTCCACGATCATTACCCCATGCTCAACAGCATCGAGCACAGTGCCACCATTACGGAGTGTTGCGCGTGCAGCGATGTTAGCGGGGAGGCCATGATTCCATGTTGATATCACCAGCGTGGCATCATCAGAGCGTGCAAAAATACGAGAGGTTGATGCTAAGGTGGCAACTCCCACAGATGTTTGAAGAAAGGAGCGTCGGTTCATAGTAGCGTTACGCTTGATGAGAGTAGCGGCACAATACCGAGTGCCGCAAACATGTAAAAAACTGTCATATCATATTGTGTTTGCAACCAAACATAGCACTCTATTGAACAAGCGTAAAGGGCTGCTTCGCGTTTACATGCTGGAATCACTCCCGTAGCTCGGAACTTATGTCCTTAGCTACTGGAGCAAAAACAACGAACTCGGCAATACGATGTACACCTGGGTAGTGTGTTCGCGTAGTATGTTGTCTTAACGAAATGGTGAGGTGTTCTTTATGTTGAATGATATGCGAACGCTGTTACCAATGGTCGGTGACGATGGCTCACAAATGACATTCTTGACTTTCACAGATGCAGGTTTGTCATAACCAAGAACTGCAAGTGCGTGGACCTGTGCGAGAAGTGCCCAGGCCTTTGCTTTGTTGTCTTCCGTTCCAATAACTGACCAATGGTATGCAGCTGCATGCGCGTTTGCAGCTCGGTTAATCGCTATGCCTCATTGTTGCACTCCACTCCAAACCAATGATGTCGAATCCGAATATCATCATCAAGTGTTTGTGCACTCAAAATGATTCTATCGTCCTGCAATGAGATTAAGTGCCGACCCTGCCTTGAACCAACCGATTTGTTGCTGGTTCATTGTGTGCTTCAACTCAATGACATCAGATGTGCCATCAACGTGATTACATGTTGCATCTATGTTTTTGCCAACAGACAAGGACTCAATGCTCATAGACACTCTATCACCTTCGCTAATTCTATCATAGTCTGCAGCGTTTACAAATGTCAGCGGCAACATTCCCTGCTTTTTGAGATTTGTTTCGTGTATCCGAGCAAAACTCTTAACGATAACTGCTTTGCCACCAAGGAAACGGGGCTCCATTGCAGCGTGCTCGCGGGAAGAGCCTTCACCATAGTTTTCGTCACCAACAACAACCCACGAAATCCCGCGCGCCTTGTAGTCGCGAGCAGTAGCAGGTACTTCGGCATATTCGCCTGTGAAAACATTCTTTACGGCATTGGCAGTGTCATTGGCATAGTTTATTGCACCAATAAACATGTTGTTGGAGATGTTGTCGAGATGCCCGCGGAAACGCAGCCATGGTCCGGCCATCGAAATATGATCCGTTGTACATTTTCCTTTTGCTTTCAACAGCAAAGGCATGTCAAGATAATCGGCAGACTTCGGTGCGGTAAAAGGGGCGAGTATTTGCAAGCGGCTACTATCTGGTGCAATTGAAATGCTCAATGCAGTTCCATCTTCCGCTGGTGCTACGTAACCATGTGGATCGGGAACAAATCCTTGCGCAGGGAGTTCGTAACCTGTTGGTGGTTGTAGCATCACACCATCAATCGGCTCCGTCATAAAATTCGTTGTAAGGTTGCCAGCCAATACAAATGCAGCAACCGTTTCTGGCGATGCTACAAATGCATGTGTTTCTTTGATGCCATCATTGCGACCTGTGAAGTTGCGATTGAAGGATGTGATAATAGAATTTCTGTCGCCCGGCTGCACATCATGTCTCTTCCACTGCCCAATACATGGTCCACATGCATTCGCAAGCACGGTGCCACCAATGGCCTCCATTTTTGCTAAGAAGCCATCGCGCTCAATAGTTGCACGCACCTGCTCAGAGCCCGGTGTAATCGTGAATTCACTTTTGGCCTTCATTCCGTGCTCAGCCGCAAATGCTGCTATGTCTGCAACGCGACTCATGTCTTCATACGATGAGTTGGTGCAGGAACCAATAAGCCCCACGCGCAATTCTGCTGGCCAATTATTCTCTTTCACGGCCTTTACAAACTCTGACAGCTCCATTGCGCGGTCAGGTGTAAATGGTCCATTGATGTGGGGCTCCAAGACATCAAGGTTGATCTCGATCACTTGATCGTAGTATGCTGCAGGATTGGCCTCTACTTCAGCATCAGCGCGCAAGTGTTCTGCCACGCCGTTCGCAAGATCTGCAACGTCATCTCTTTCGGTTGAACGTAAGTAGCGCTCCATCGATGCATCATAGGGAAACACGGATGTTGTTGCACCAATCTCTGCGCCCATGTTACAGATTGTGCCTTTACCAGTTGCAGAAAACGAAGCGGCCCCACTTCCGAAATATTCTACGATTGCTCCCGTGCCGCCCTTGACCGTGAGAATGCCTGCAAGCTTTAGGATCACATCCTTCGGACTCGTCCAGCCATTCATTTTTCCCGTAAGCTTTACGCCAATGAGCTTTGGCATCTGCAACTCCCACGGCATGCCGGCCATCACATCCACCGCATCGGCACCACCAACACCAATTGCTAACATTCCCATTCCGCCGGCATTAGGAGTGTGCGAGTCGGTGCCAATCATCATGCCACCAGGAAACGCATAGTTTTCAATCACCACTTGGTGAATGATGCCTGCACCGGGCTTCCAGAAACCAATCCCATATTTTTCAGAAACGCTTGCAAGAAAATCAAAAACTTCTTTGTTTTCTGTGAGCGACTTTGCCAGGTCCTCATTAGCCCCATGTTCAGCTCTAATGAGGTGATCGCAATGTACCGTTGATGGTACCGCCACCTTTGGAATACCTGCAGACGTGAATTGGAGAAGTGCCATCTGCGCTGTGGCATCTTGCATGGCAACACGGTCAGGGTGAAAATCCACATACGCACCACCGCGCATGAAAGCATTTGCCGGCAATTCTGTCACATGAGAATAAAGAATTTTTTCAGCGAGCGTTAGAGGTCTACCTACTAATGTGCGCGCTGCCAAAATTTTATTTGGCAGGTCTGCATAGACCTTGTTGATCATCGAGATGTCTTGAGTAGCCATGATGATGTTTTTGTGTGGTTAGTGTGCTAATTGTTTGGTGTAGCGAACGTTGGGAAGCCCCGCGAAGTCTGTGTCTAACGTGATCAGAGTTACATCGTGTACCAGTGTGGAAGCGTACACAATTGCGTCAGCCGCAACTTTCACAGGATCTTCGCCTTCAGAGTGCTCAATTGCTTGTGCAACCTCTATACGCTCTATGAACTCCGATTCTGCTATTCGGAATGGTTCACTCAAGAGCCGTGCATAGGAGGAGAATTCCATGTGTCATTGTTTCCGTTCGGCGAGTTCCATCCAGCGACTTGTAGCTTTTTCTATATCAATCGCTATGGACTTTTGCTGTTCAGCCCAAAGCTGGTGATCAGCATAACTCCCTGCTCCTGAGCTTTGCAGCACAACCTGATCGGCACTCTGCTTCTCGAGTTCTGCAATCTTTCGTTCAAGGTCGCTGAACTCTCGTTGCTCCTTGTACGAGAGCTTCTTCACAACCTTGCCGCCGTTAGCCCCTTCGCTACCAGGCTGAGGTGTCTTTCCTGAATTCTTCTTGGGCTTTGCCTCGATCTTTTCCAAGTACGCGCTGTAATTGCCGGGGTATTCTTTGATGCGTCCGCCATCTTCGAATGCCCAGATGGTGTCAACCGTTTTATCGAGAAACGCTCTGTCGTGAGAAACGATGAGCAATACGCCCTTGAAATATGTGAGGTACTCTTCAAGAGCAGAGAGAGTAACAAGGTCAAAGTCGTTTGTTGGCTCATCAAGAAAGAGCACGTTGGGATTCGACATGAGAATCAGCAACAGTCCAAGTCGGCGACGCTCCCCACCAGACAGAGTGTGCACGTATGCGTGCTGCTGCTTTGACGAAAAACCAAACCTGTCGCAGAGTTCCTTGGCCGTGATAAAACGCTCTCGTCCAATACCTACATCAATGTATTCTGCAACCTCTCGCACGTTAGCAATCACTGTTTCATTTTCTAATAGATCGCGAAGTTCTTGCTGAAAGAACCCAATGGAAACAGTATCACCAATAGTTACATGACCATGCGTAGGGGGCTTCTTGCCCGCCAACATCGACAGTAACGTTGTCTTGCCTGCCCCATTGGCGCCAATGATTCCGATGCGATCTTTTGGCGCTGCTCTGTATGTAAAGTCATTGATGATAGGGGGCAATGACACATCAATTGCGTCAATAATTTTGCCACCAAGAAAGCGGCCGCCTACTTCGATGTCGATGTCACGAAACTCAGTAGATGCAGTGGTCTGCTCTTTCTGCATTTTATCAATCCAATCGATACGGCTTTGCTGTTTGGAGCGTCGAGCTTTAGCGCCTTTTTGCAGCCAGGCAAGTTCGGTTCTGAGTTTGTTACGTTGATGATCTGCCGTTGCATCTGCAAGTGCTACCATCGACTCTTTGCGCTCTAGATACCGTTCGTACGAACCATCATATGAAAACAATCGAGTTTGATCAATCTCAATAATGCGTGTGCACACTGCATCCAGAAAATATCGATCGTGAGTTACAAGCAAAAGGCCGCGCGTAGTTGACTGCAGATCATCTTGCAACCACTGAACACTTGCGGCATCAAGGTGATTCGTTGGCTCATCAAGTATGAGTAAGTCTGGTTCCGACATAAGTGCGCGCGAGATTGCAACGCGCTTGCGCTGTCCACCTGAAAGAATGTGCACGTTGCTCGATGGATCATGAATTCCAAGGCGCCCAAGCGTTTGGCGTGCTCGAGTTTCTAATTCCCATTCTTCGAGGTGACCATGCGTTTCATCGTATGCGCTCATGACGGCATGTAACGCAGTATCATCCACATCAAATGTGGGCAACTGCGGCAGATATTCAATGCGCACTTCGCGGTTGATTGCTACATCGCCTTCATCAGGAGGATCGATGCCGGCAATAATTCTAAGTAGTGACGTTTTCCCGGCGCCATTGCGACCAATAACGCCCACACGTTCGCCATCCTGCATGCCAAACGAGATCTTTTCAAAAAGAGATTTCTCGTAGTATGATTTGCTGAGATCAGTTACAGTAAATAACGTCATATCGTAACGGTCTCCTCTTACGCGGCCTCGCTGACGTCTTCATCAACGGGATCTTCTGTCATGGCAAGAACTTGCACGTTAACGGCAGAGTGGAGTCCATCCTCGCGACGCTTTTCTAAAAGTCCAGCAGGGATTCGAACCACTTTCTTTACAAGACCAATCTTTTCAAAGAGGCGAATGCTGAGCCCCGTAATATCTATTTGCCACCACTTCATGCCGTGAAATGCCGATGCAGGAAATGCATGGTGATTGTTATGCCAGCCTTCGCCTAGTGCAAGGATGCCAACGATAAAGTTGTTGCGGCTCTTATCTGTTGTTGTGAACATCCGGCCGCCAATGTAATGGCAGACAGAGTTAACGCTCCATGTTACGTGCGAGGTAATGAAGACACGAACCATGCCACCCCAGATAAAGCCCATCCAGGCACCGTGGCCACCACCGATGAAAAAGCCGATAACGGCAGGCAAGAACAGGCCGCCGAAGCCCCAATACGGAAAGGTTCTAGAGAACCATGCAATCATCGGGTCTTTGGTGTAACGGCTGCCCCATTTGACGATTACTTCGTCCATGTTTGGAGTGCTCATCTCAAACAACCACTCAAAGTGCGCGTATAGAAAACCGCTGAGTGTTGGTGAATGAGGGTCGCCCTCTTGGTCGCTAAACGCATGATGCTTGGTGTGGACTGAAGCCCAATTCACAACTGGACCTTGAAAGGCCATTGAGCCAAGCGCAAGGATTGCTGCTTTCAATGCAGGATGTGGTTCATAGGCCTTGTGAACTACAAGCCGGTGATAGCCCATCGTAATGCCGTATTCGGCTAGAACTACACCAGCAACACAAAGGATAATGTAATACGGCGCTATGTCTCCCTGAAACGCAGCGTACGCAGCGTAGACTGTTCCAAGTAAGGGAAGAATGAGGAGACCGAAGATCGGAATTTTAAACACGGAGCTAACTTTGCAAGTGGAATGAAGACTCAAAGTTACGGAGAAATTGTACCACATGTGCTCTTGCCGGTGACGAATCTGCGGCCACTTTTGCCCTGCGAATGGAGCCCCCTTGACATAAACATCTTGCTCAGCGCAACCAACAAATGACTGCAGATATTCTCACGGTCCAACTTCAGATGATTATACGAATCTGATGATACCAACAGTTCGTCAACATGACTGCGTTAGGACTTCATCCAGGCTCCAATGAGAGTCCAGGATAGGAAGAACACAGGCGAGCTAAAAGTGCCGAAAACGCAAAGGGTTGTGCAGAAGTGCACAACCCTTTGAAAGTTTGTCAGGATGAGACGAACGCTTAGTTCGTGATATCGAGAAGTTCAACTTCAAATGTGAGCGTCTCATTTGGACCAATCGATTGACCTGCACCGTTCGTGCCGTACGCGAGGTTTGACGGGATGTAGAACATATACTTAGAGCCAACGGCCATAAGCTGCACGCCTTCTGTCCAGCCTGCTATAACGCCACTAAGTGGAAACTCTATCGGCTCGCCGCGTTCAACAGAGCTGTCGAACACCGTACCATCGATGAGCTTACCTGTGTAATGCACTTTTACTTTGTTTTCCTTGGTTGGCTTCTTGCCCTTGCCTTCAACCAGCACCTCGTATTGAAGTCCACTCGGCGTAACCATCACACCTGGCTTCTTCTTGTTTTCTGTGAGGAATGCTTCGCCCTTTATCTTATTCACTTCGCCTTTTTTGCTGGCTTCAGCTTGTTGCTTAGCCATCGAAGCTTGCTGTAGAGATGTCATTGCGGTGGTAAGCTCTGCATCTGTGAGCAGTGCTTTACCAGCCATCATATCTCGCAGGCCGCTCACGAGTTGATCAATATCAAGGTCCAATCCTTGGTCCTTGAGGGATTTGCCAATCTGCATACCTACGGCATAACTCGCCGTATCCTTCGATGATGTTGGTTTCACTTTGTTCACTTGCGGTTGGGCGGTTGCTAGCTCTGCGGTACCAATACCAGCAATGAGGGCAAACGCTAGGATGATAATTTTTTGCATTTCGTACTACGGTTTGTGATGAAGGACGGTGATTATTTGGTGATCGCGATGAGTTCCACGTCAAAAACAAGCACGGAACCTGGGGGGATTGTCTGACCCGAACCTTGGTCTCCGTATGCCAGGGCGCTTGGAATAACGACGTGTACTTTTGACCCAACGTTCATAAGCTGGAGGATCTCTGTCCAACCTGGGATTACTCCTGCGACAGGGAACTCCACTGGCTGGCCACGTTGCACTGAGCTGTCAAAGACACTACCGTCGATTAACGAGCCCGTATAGTGTACCTTCACGGTATTATCCTTTGTCGGCTTTGGCCCATTGCCTTGCGCAACAACTTGATATTGGAGGCCGCTCGCCGTTGTGATAACACCAGGCTTCGTTTTGTTCTGAGCTAGATACCCATCACCAGCAGCACGACTTGAATCTGCCTTTTGGGTCTGCTCTGCTTGCATCTTCTTCATTGCTTGTTCTTGAATCTTTGCCATCACTGTTTGCAGTGTTGAATCTGCAAAGAGTGATTTATCGGCGAGTACATCGCGCATTCCGGCTGCTAGCATATTGATATCTACATCAAGCGATTGCTGCTTCAATGATTTGCCAATTTGTACGCCGATAGCGTAACTGGTTGAATCCAGTCCATTAGCCGGCTTTACGGCATTAACTTCTGGAGTTGACTCGCAGGCAGCGAGGATGCAACACGCAAGTGCTGCGGTCAGAAAGACCTTCATAGAATTCCTTTGGTTTGATATGAACGGCAAAGATATGGGTCAAGCGTCATTCAACGGGTATCCATAAATGAATCTTCATATCTACAGCCTCTCCGATGAACGAGACCCCTTCGGCCTCCAGTCGCTCCCGCATTATATAGGGTGTCTCAAAGTGCATTTTGCCCGAAAGCTCCCCTAGGCGATTAACTACGCGGTGGCAGGGGATGTCTATGCGGTCTTGCAGCGGCACGGCATTAAGCGCCCAACCAATCATCCGAGCGCCAGACCTCACGCCGATTATCTGCGCGATTTGCCCGTACGTAGCCACTTTGCCATACGGAACAGAGCGCACGATTGAATAAATGCGGTCGTATAGATCTGAAGACTCGTGTGTCATAGCAGTAATTTAGCACCCATGCCCAAACGGATCGAACTCCTCCTCTCGCCTTCGCAGGCAGTAAGCCCAGCAACCGTGCGCCACCACGCAGCGCTTGAAGCGGGCATTGTGCTTGATGATGTTACGTCGGTACGACTCATCCGCCGTTCCATAGATGCGCGCGCGCGGATGCCAGGCGTGCGAATTCAAGCTGATGTCTATGCAGGGGAAGAAGCTCCAGTAACATCACTCGTTCTTGACAATCTGAAACATGCCAACTCCAAAAAGCGTGTTATCATCGTTGGTGCTGGACCCGCCGGATATTTTGCTGCTCTCGAACTACTCGAACACGGAATCACACCAATTGTGATCGATCGCGGAAAAGACGTGCGAGCAAGAAGACGCGATCTGCGCGCCATCCAACAAGATGGAATTGTTGATCCACACTCGAATTATTGTTTTGGTGAAGGGGGCGCAGGAACGTACTCAGACGGTAAACTCTACACACGATCGCACAAACGTGGAAGTATTGAAAAGGTATTACAACTCTTGGTTGAGCATGGGGCTACCACTGACATACTCATCGACACACATCCTCACATCGGCTCTAATAAGCTGTGGGTGGTAGTTCAAAAAATGAGAGAAACAATTCTGCAATTCGGTGGCGAAGTACATTTTGAATCCTACGTTACCGATATGGTGCTGACGTCGGACGCACAAAAAAATCGATCGGCAAAGGGCGTTGTTCTCTCCGACGGACGCGAGATCCTAGCCGATGCCGTGATTCTTGCCACAGGACATAGCGCCCGCGATGTATTTTTCATGTGCGAGCGAAATAACATCGCTGTTGAATCAAAGCCGTTTGCCCTTGGAGTGCGTATTGAACACTCGCAAGAACTCATTGACTCTATTCAGTATCATCATGCGCCCCGTCATCCAGATCTGCCGGCATCGTCGTACAAGCTGGTTTGCCAAGCCGATGGAAGGGGCGTGTTTTCATTCTGCATGTGCCCTGGTGGACTCATCGTGCCATCTGCGACTTCGGCTGGGGAGATCGTTGTGAATGGTATGTCGATGTCTCGGCGCGATTCGCCATTTGCGAACTCAGGAACAGTTGTAGCGGTTGAACCACAAGACTGGCAAGACTATGCGAGTGCTGGAAATCTTGCAGCTATGGAGTATCAAGCCAGTGTTGAGCGCGCAGCATTTGCAAGCAATGGCGATGGATCACAGCGGTCGCCGGCTCAAAGACTCGTGGATTATCTCGGTGGACATGTCTCTTCGTCGATTCCTAAAACGTCGTACATCCCAGGTCATGCAAGCATCGACATGCGAAGTATTCTTCCGCCGAATATTGACGCAAGATTGCGAATTGCAATTCGCGAGTTTGGCCGATCAATGCGGGGATATCTTACCAACGATGCCGTAATGGTTGGCGTTGAGTCTCGCACATCTTCACCTGTGCGCATTCCACGCGATCACGAAACAAAAGAGCACATAAATGTTAGTAGACTCTTTCCCTGTGGCGAAGGAGCAGGCTATGCAGGGGGCATTGTGAGCGCCGCACTAGATGGACAAAATGTAGCTCAGTCCATTATTGCTAAGATTTTCTCTGCGGCCTGACGCCCGGTTTCTGCAACACCATTCATGTAGCCACGGATAGGGGGCGCATGGCCATGCGCCCATGCTTTACTTACGAAGGATGCGAAATACGGTACGTCTGTTCTTGGCCCGGTTCTCTTCAGAATCATTTGGTACCATTGGCATCATGAAGCCCATGCCCCTCGTGCGCAAGCGCGTTGCATCCACGCCTCTGTTTACGAGGGCCGATTTTACCGACTCTGCCCGTGATTGAGAAAGTATCTGATTATACTCTTCGGTACCAATGTTGTCCGTATGCCCCTGAACCTCGAGCACTACATTTTCAAATCGCTCCAAGGCGTCGGAAAGCTCATCCAGGATGTAGTAGGAGGCAGTGTCGATGTCACTTTCATTGTACGCAAAAAGAATCAACTTCGAAAATTCATCGCGCGGATCAATTGGTGAAAGGGGCGTCTTGTCATACACTCCTCTAGCGATCAGTGTGTCGCGGCCTGGTACTCGTACGGTAAGATCAACAGTGTGAAGTCCTTCATATCGAGGTGGTGTATAGGTGACGAGATAATAATTGCGAAGGCTACGGTATATGTCCAGAAAGATCGAGAGCAGGTCCTTCTTGGTATACGCTCTGTAATATTTGCCACCGGTATAGAGTGAGAGATCCTGCAGGGGCTCGTCTTGTGCGTACCCAAAGCCAACGCAGTAGATGGAAACATTGTGTTTGGTAGCGTATTCAAAAATGTCGCCAATCTTCACTGTTGAGAGATTCTCATCCCCATCCGAAAACACAACACACACTTTTGGCTGATCAAGCGGTACATCTTTTAAGGTCTGCAGTGTCTTTAGAATTCCATCATACGTAGCTGTAAAAAGACCCTGAGAATATTTCTTGTACTCGCGAAATTCGCGCAACATCGCCCCCGTATCACTCGAGAGTGGAAACACGCTTCGTATCTCCTTGTGATAGGCAGTAAGGGAAATGTTATCGCAACTGCGCTTCATCTCAATGAACAGCTCCGTACCAAGATCAATGGTTTCCTTAGCCCCTTTCATTGATCCTGAGCAATCGATGGCCAGCGCAATATTTGTTGGAATGGAGTCTTTCTCTCCAAATTCGCGAACCGTAAATGTAGCGATATCAACTTCCCGCACTTTTCGGCGGATACCAAGCCTTTCGGTAAGGACAGGGAAGTAGTCAGGGGCGCCATCCTTTTTGTAGGGGGCTGCCATGTTCGTCACAACAAATCCATTTGAATCGAGCACGCGCACAAAGAGCCGGATAGAATCGGGAAACGAATAGTGTTCAAGCTTCCAGACGTCGGTCTTGAGAGCGCTGATGTCTACCGAGTCAATACTTCTTGTTGCTACGTAGCGCGTTTGCGATGTGCGCTCGCCATTGTCTCGTAGATCAAATTCTTGCGAGAGTCTATGGGTGCTCTTACATGAGAGCACAGAGATCAAGAGGAAGCCGGCGATTAGTGGTCTCATGCAATCTTGAGCCCTACAACCATGCCGTCACCAAGGGGGACCAGAGTGCTTTGCAATTGCGGATGGGTACACATATGGTTGTTGAACGCATCCAGGGCCTGCACATTGTGAGGCTCAAACAGAGTAGTTGCGCTACGAGCCACCTCGCCCCATGCCAAAGCGTTATCGCCGATGATGAGCCCGCCCAGGCGTACCCGTGGCAGAACGAGGTCTAGATAAGCGCTGTAGTTGACTTTGTCAGCATCGATGAAGACTGCGTCAAAGGTCACATCAGTGGTTTCGAGCAGGCGTGCTATGGTTTGAAGGGCTGCACCCTCCAAAACATGAATCACGGATTCAAAACCAAACTCACGAGCCTTACCACGAATGAATTGGGCATGTGTTGGATCGTATTCACACGCATAAAGCACGCCATAGGATGGCAATGCCTGAGCCATGACGATTGCCGAATATCCCGCTAGCGACCCAATCTCGAGAACAGTTGTAGCTCCAATTGATCGAAGCATGACTTGCAGAAAATTTGTCTGTTCCGGTGAGATCGAGATTGCAGGGATGCCGGCATCGAGTGCTTGGATGTTGAGCAGACGTAATGCCGCCGATTCCGAAGAGAACCGTGTAGCGATATAGTCATTGAGCTCATCGGTGAGATACGTAGATCGAGTAGCCATGACTTACGGCCTGTGCCCGATTCCTACGTTCACATTCACACCGCTCCTGTTGAAATCGTGCAGAAATTTCTTCAATGTCATAAGAGTCGAGTCTAGCTTGCTTGCAATATCATCGTCATACATCAATGCATGCAGCAGGCTCTTGTTTGTCTTTATGTCTTGCACAATTCCATTGATGCGGCCGATAAGAGTATCGGCACCCATTATTGCACCATCAGCTTTTGAAAGAGTTGCCTCGAGACTGAGAAGTACTTTGTCGGCGCGGTCAATAATCTGCGAAACCTTGGGCTCGTTACGGTTTACACTCTCACGAAGCTGCGACGTAATGTCTCGCAAATCTCGAATAGATGCTGTCAACGGTGTACGATTCTGTTGAAACCAGCCACGCAGGTCTGTCATGAGCACAGCGCCGTCGGAAGAGATCGTCCGCACGTTGTTCACAAACGAACCGTCTCGCATAAGATCTGTGAGCCCAGCGCTGATTGTATCGAGCCTTCGCACCAGATTGATGGCGTTGCCGCTTACTTCACCAAGAGACGTAACGAGGGTGCCAATATCAGCCGCTACCGTACCAGGAATTTCCGCGTCAGGATTCAACGATTGGGTGGATGACCCAGGAATGATCTCGATTTTCTTACCGCCAGTGATTTCAAGGATGGTGACAAATGCCTTGGCGTCGCTCATAACATCAGAAGCATCGCTAAGACTAACGTGTACAAGCACCGCCCCGTTGTCGTTTACAACGTCTGACACAATTCCGCGCTTCACTCCATTGACCACAACAGGACTTCCTGTTTCAACACCGCCTGATGTGGCAAGCCGGACCTTTAGCGTGCGCTTACTTGGGTCAAGACTGAGCCCCTTGCCAAGCATAATGCCGCCGATGAGGAGTGCAATGGAAACGATGCTAACAAGGCCAACGCGGATTTCAGTGGAGCGCGAAATATTCAACGGGATTTCTCCGAGAAGATCAGAATGGAATATCGTCCGATTCCGGGGCAGGCGCAACGTTATGTTGCTCCGTGTCTCCAGTAGCTTGAGGCTGATCGGATTTCTTCGGGTCTAGTAATAAAAGATTATCTGCTACGATCTCTGTGACGTACCGTTTATTCCCATCTCGATCTTCGAAAGACCTCGATTGGATCTTGCCTTCCACGTATATGCGCGAGCCACGATGGACAAGCTTCTCCACAACATCTGCTAGGCCACGCCACGCAATGATGGTGTGCCAGTCTGTGTGCTCTTGCACTGCGCCATCCTTGTCCTTCCATGACTCAGATGTTGCTAGTCGAAGTTGAGCCACCTTCACACCGCTTGGTGTAAAGTTTACGTCAGGGTCTTTCCCAACGTTTCCAATCAACATCACTTTATTCAGCGTGCGGGACATACCTCACCTCAAAAAATAATCCAACGAATGGTTGAGGATCACCTGTCGTTGCAACTTCAAATATACCACGCACTGACAAGGCATCCGTAACCAAAGTGGCTTTGACAGGTGAAAACGTGACGTATAGTCAGAAAGATTGGATGGTTCTACGAGTCAAAATCCTGTGCAGATTTGTGATATGCCAAGTTTCCTCATGATGAGTTTGATAGACGATGTGCCGGTGATGTTCAACCACCTGCAGCCAATCGACATCTCGCTGCATATCTCAGGCGGTGAACAACCGAATGCATTCGGCCTTCCAAAGGCTCAGTTTGAACCATTCCGAAGTGGTTCATTTGTAGGCAGCATTGAAGAAGGCGGTCCCGTACGCTGCGATGTTGTTACTGTAGCCACTCATGGCAACGGCACACACACGGAGTGTGTTGGCCATATTGCTGGTAAAGACTATCTCATCACAGAGTGCTTCACTGAATTTGCTGATGTTGCGCGTGTTGTAAGCGTACCACTCGTAATCGTGGATGGCGATCATGTGATTTCGCGAGGAATGTTGGAGGGGGCTTGGCAGCAAGCAGATACTACCACGCTCATTCTTCGCACGCTCCCGAACGACGCAAACAAGCGCAGTCAAATGTGGACGGGCAACAACCCACCCTACATTCATGTAGATGCTATGAAGCTCATTGTGGAGCGAGGAATTCGCCATCTCATGGTTGACATGCCATCAGTTGATCGCGAAGAAGATTCTGGCGCACTTGTGGCGCATCATTGTTTCTGGCAGTGGCCCCATGAGCCCCGTATCAATTGTACAATCACTGAAATGATTTACGTGCCCAATGAAGTTACCGATGGAATCTATCTGGTGATCTTCAACGTAGCGCCATTCGATGGAGATGCTGCTCCATCGCGGCCAATGTTATTGGCCTCTCACTGAAGACCATATTCGTCGATCTTCCTATACAGCGTGCGTTCGCTAATGCCTAACATCTTTGCCGATTCGCGCCGGTTGCCTTGAGTGCGACGTAATGCTGTTTCGATTGCCTTACGTTCCATTGTTGAAAGCTCTAACTCATCTTGAATATGTTCGGTTACGATTGGTGGTGTTGGAAAAGCAGAGGTTGGAAGAACTGGAGCTGGTTGCACATCAATGGACGTGCTCAACAGATGTCTTAGCACAGTCTTGATCTCGGCTACATCCACCGATAGCTGCAAAAGTGCGCGATACATCATTTGTATATCAACCTCATTGCTCGCCCGCTGCGCATCCGACAACCGCACTAACGCTGTTGACGGTGCACCAAGGTGTTCATTCTGTGAGGCTACTGGTAGGTAGCGCTCAAGAATTTCTTGCGTGATGCGAGCCCCTTGCTCAAGCGTGACGATGGTCTCTACAAGGTTTCGGAGTTCGCGCACGTTCCCTGGCCATGGCTGCGAGCGCAGAGTCTCTTCTACCGCAACATCGATACCTTCAAACGACGCTCCGTTCTTCTCAGCAACTCGGCGGCCAAAATGTTCAACAAGAAGCGGCACGTCTTCAGGATGCTGTCGCAGAGGTGGCAGATGAATGTTGACGCTGTTTAGGCGGAAGAAAAGATCTTGACGAAAGTTGCCCTGACGTACTTCATAGGCAAGATCTCGGTTGGTTGCGGCAACAAGCCGCACGTCAACCTTATGCACGTCTGATGATCCAAGTCTCGAATATTCGCCACTCTCAAGAATCCGAAGGAGCTTTACTTGTGTACCAATCGGCATTTCGCCAATCTCATCAAGAAAGATTGTCCCTCGGTGCGCAGTTTCAAAAAATCCCTTCCGCTGTTCAATCGAGCCAGTAAAGGCACCTTTCTCAGCACCAAACAGCTCACTCTCTAACAAGGTCTCCGGGATTGCGCCGCAGTTAACACTCACAAACTGAAATTTCTTGCGCAAGCTAAGCTCATGAACAGCATGAGCAAAAACTTCCTTGCCCGTTCCTGTCTCACCCGTGATAAGCACAGACAGGTCTGTAGGAGCAACTTGGAGTAGGCGAGCCATGGCTTGCACCATACCCTCCGATTCTCCGATGAGACCAAATCGAAGAGCAAGCTGACGGAGCATCGTTCGTGGAACTTGTATCATGTTATCGGTTCTTCTCCCATTCCGCCCATCCACCAGTAAAGATGAAAATCGGTCCGTATTGGAATTGCTTTAGCACGTCGGCAACATGATGTGAGAGTTCACATTCGCCACCGTCGCAATAGATCAAAATTACTCTGTCGCGAGGGGCACTTGCCAGCAGTTCAGGAATGCGAGATTGAATCTCGCCACCATAAAAGTTGGTTGCCTTTCCAATATGACCCAAGGCATATTTATCTGCTCCACGTGCGTCGATCAGGTAGTAGGGGGATGATGCTAAAAGTTGTTTGAATTGGGCATACGTTATCTCGCGTACTACACCAGGCTCAGCAACAAAAACTGGGGTGGTAGGGGGCTTAGTGTTTTCAGTAATAACAGTTGGCACAATCGGCTTTGAGACTCGTTCCGCAGCAGTATCAAGTGGAGTAGTCGGTTGTGTATCTGTTATGTATTTATCGAGGTCTCCGGGTGAAGCAACAACTCTTTCATATTCCTTCTTCACCCATGTAATTGATTTTGAATTCATTGCGTTGAATCCAGTCGCAAGACCAATTGCGCACAGCAACAGGATCACAGACTCTTTCACAATGCCAAAGCGAGTGGGTCCGTCTTGCGTACTCATTCTTCCAAGTGGTGAGCCCCCTAACAAATGAAAGTGAAGATGCGAGACGGTTTGTCCTGCATCGTCATTACAATTCGTTACAATGCGATAGCCACTTTTATCAATTGAGTATTTCTTTGCGAGATCGCGCGCAACGAGTTGAATCCTGCCAACTAGTGCGGAGTCTTCTGCTGAGAGCGCATTCACACTTGGAATAACGCGCTTCGAAATAATGAGGATGTGTACCGGTGCGATTGGTGCCACGTCTCGAATTGCAATAATCTCGTGATCTTCATATTCGATAGTGGCGGGAATCTCGCGATTGATGATGCGTTCAAAAATGGTTGGTTCCATGGTGCCCTCACGAGAAGCGGTAGTGATTCTTAAGTGTGATATAGGCCGCGTTGATTTCGCGGGCGCGCTGCTGCGCAACTGCGTGATCACTTGCAGATGCCTGAGAAAAACGATCAGGATGCCATTTTGCAATAGCAGTTCGATACGCTCTCTTCATGTGATCAGTAGCAGAGCCCACGGCAACATTGAGAATTGTATGCGCCTTTAACACATCAGCTGGAATATTGCCGCGGTTTGGTGGGGGTGCAGAATTCGAAGAACCGTCTGCACTGAGCTCATTGATGATTCTGCGCAGTTCGTCATCGTCTGACGAGAGGAGGCTCTCATCCCACGATGTAGGGGTGCGTTCATCGGCTCCGAGGCTCCGTGTGATACGCTTGATGCGATCGAATATCTGACCCATATGGCAAATTACAAACGTGCGCCGATGGCGAAGTACGCAAGGAGCGGACCCCATGCCACAGCGGCTGGGTTGTCAAGAAAATAGAATGAACGTCCAAGAGAGAAGCGTGCCGGGCCAACCGGAGTATCTACTCCCACTGTAAGCCCGATTCCATGATTCATGTCTCCGATCCGAATATTCTCCGGGTTCTCCCAGATTGCACCAAGATCATACCGAAGAGACACATACGTGTCAAAAAAGATTCGCATTGGAAACTTTATGCGTGCCTCTACGTTGGCAAGAACTACTTGGCGACCTCGTTTTTGATCTTCGCGCCAACCAAAAAGCTGATCTTGGCCACCCAAACTGAACAATTCAGCTAGGGGTAGCGTGCGATCTGCGAGGCCAACATGAGCACTTGGAATAAGGATGACTCCATTTGCATCAATGACGGTGTTGGCCGTTGCAGTAAACTTTGTAAATGATAAACTATTCGAGAGGCTAAGGATAGATGATTCAACAGAGAGATCAATGGTGCGACCAATCGTGGCGTAGTCGATATGATCTCTGTCATCCCAACGTGCAACTGCGCGAAGTGTGGCAAGGGGCTGATAAATCGGAACGGCTGTGGAATTAAGATTTCGATAGCGCTGTTCCTCATAACGAAACTCAGCGAGTAACACACCGTTGCGCTCAAGGTGTCTGCCAGCACTAAGACGGAAGCCGAGTCTGTCTTCTGAGAATTCACTTATTCGCTGTGGTAGCGGTTCGTTTGCCGGCCGATCCGGTGTGTTCGAATAACCCCACACGTTTCTAAAACTTGTATATCCACGCAGCGAGGCAGTCCATAATGTGCCGGTGATGCGTGGCCACTCAAGTGAGGCAGACAGCAGGCCAATGCGCGGGCTAACAACACCGCGCAGCGCCACACGAATACCCGTAGAAAAAATATTCTCTTGTACGAGATCAACACCACCTTGGGTGTAGCGCTCATTGTCAATGCGAGCACCAATCTTTATCGTTTGATTACCGCGATCCTCTGCTCGCACTGCAACACGAAGTCCACTATCGAGATCGCGAGAAACAGTCATATCCGCATCGGCAAGTACATCTGACGCATGCATGTTTTGCCATGTACGATTGAGGTCTTCATTCGTTGCTACCTCGCCAACTTCTACAGCGTTCTCGCGTTCGATGTCGTTTCGTCTAAGATCGTTGAGCTGGTCAAATGTCAATATGTTGACCACTCCCTTGTCAATATCAATCGTCAAAAACTGTGTTACCGTATCGTATTTCATCGACCGAACAAACGCAAGTTGATATCCAGATTTGTGCAGTGCTTTGTTTGCACGTGGCTGGTGATGGCGCTGAAATGCCTGCGACCAAGACCCGCCAACCATATCAAAGACACGACTCTTGATCAAGGAGAGTGTATCAGCAGAGAATGTTGACGTTACTACTGCACCCTTAATGAAATTGCGAAAAGCGTCCTTGTCCATCACCCCTCGGAGTTGTGCCATGCGCTCTTTTAGTTTCGCAATAATTTTATTGCCTTCAAGTTCTCCCGCCCATACTAATGCATCTATATCTGAAAAATCAAACGTGCTGCGCGCTCCAAGGTTTGGCTGCAAGACAAAGTCAGCCAATGAAAGTCTGACAGAATCTTTCTGCTTCATTGCCGCAGTGAGCGCTTGATCTGCTACAGCCCAGGGCGTGGTAAGAGTTGTTATTGACGAGTAGTCACTTGTTGTGTTTACAACGATGACAATATCGGGATGCATCGCCAGCGCTGCTTCAATAGGAATATTCGCAACAAGACCGCCATCTACAAGCACAGTATCTGTGCCCCAAAGTACAGGCGAATATCTCAGCGGGAACGTAGCGCTAGCGCGCATTGCAGTAGCAAGATTCCCGTTATGCAGTGCAACCGATTCTCCGTTCGAAAGATTTGTTGCTACTGCTCTGAACCTACACGTAAGGCTGTCGAAATCAGTAACAGAGTTATATGGACTTTCCCAGAGAATCTCTTGTAACAACTCGGAGAATCTGGCACTGCCACCAATTGCAGTAGGGGGCATAAAATTGAAATTGCGAAAACGTAGAGTTAGCAAGCTGCGATCATTCTCTTGCTTCTGCGCATAAAAAAGCGTCTCTCGTCGTGTGTTAATCGAGATAGACGTAATCTCATTCCAATTCACAGTATGGAATATCGAATCAATCTCCGTTGCCGTATAGCCGGAGGCATAGAGTCCACCAACGATGGCACCAAATGAAGAACCCACAATAATATCTGGCACGATGCCGTTCTGCTCCAGAACCTTTAGCACTCCGATCTGTGCTATCCCTCTGGCTCCTCCACCCGTGAGGACAAGGGCAACGGTTGGCTGTGCACGAAGTGCACAGGCAGATGCAAGCATCACGATGAAAAAAGTTGTGCGCACGTTAGCCAGACCGCTCTTGTTGTTCGTACGACTCGCGCATGGCAAGCCACAACGCCTCAAAGGCGTCTTCTTGAGTACATCTGTCCTGCACGGCTTGTACCGCAAGCTCGTGCGTGTCTTTATGTGTGAACACATCGTTGGTACGCCCACCTTCGATTGCACTCATGATGATGTCTGCGCATTCTTCGGCCGACATCATTCGCGTTAGTGGAGCCATTGAAAGTCCACGTTCCCGCGCAATGGTTCTCGATCGTGGAATCGCTGCTGCATAGAGGGCGCCTATTGAGCCCCCTTCCGTTGCATCAGCCCACTCGGTTATAATGCCTGCGGGGCAGATACATGTAGCGTGTACGTTGGTGCCAACAAGTTCCGTACGCAGCGCTGCTATAAATCCCATGACAGCATGTTTTGCTGCCACGTATGCGGCATTGAAAGGATGCCCGTAGCGTCCGGCTACGCTAGAGATAGCAATGATGTGTCCGCGGTTAGCCTTCTTCATCAATGGCAACGCACGCGCTGTAAGCCAAAAGACTGAGTCAACATTCACTGCAAACATCGATCGCCACTGCTCCGTTGGAGTATTCTCAATGCTGGCAAGGTTTCCTCTACCAGCATTATTGATAAATAGGTCAATCCTTCCCAACGTAGTTGCAACAGAGTCAACAACTCTAATGCACTCGGCTTCCCGAGAGACATCGGCAACAATCACAACGGCAGAACCTCCAGCGTCTGTAACCCGAAGTGCAACTTCGCGAAGACGATCTTCGCGCCGTGCAACAAGCACAACTGTGGCCCCCTTACGTGCGCAGCGCACGGCGCATGCCGCTCCTAAACCCGAGGAAGCGCCAGTGATTACAACAACTGAGGATGAGTCGATGTTAGAAGTCATAAAATGTTAGAGGATCCTAAATGTGCCATAGCGGCGTGCGTTGGTTACATCGGTGCACTCTACGGAGGTGACCTCTGCGTATTGTGGACCTTGACGCATAAGTGTTTCAAACTCAGTGAGTGCCGAAACATCACCTTGTGCAATACACTCAACTGTGCCGTCTTCGAGATTTGTTGTGAATCCACAAAGCAGCAATCGATGTGCGTGATGAAGTGCAAACCTGCGAAAGCCCATTCCTTGTACTTCGCCGCCAATGATATAGTGAACTGTTGTCATGAGAATGTTAAACGTCCTTTTGTACGATCGTTGCCGTGGCTTGAGCCATTGGCGTTATGAGTATGTCCTGGATGGACACATGAGGTGGACGTGTTGCTGCAAAGAGAGCACATTCTGCAACATCTCTTCCGGTGAGTGGCTGATAGCCTTTATATACGTTTGCTGCTCTTACAGCGTCGCCTCTAAACCGCACCTCAGAAAATTCCGTTTCAACAAGACCGGGATCAATGTTGCATACTCGCACGCCCGTGCCGTTAAGATCAATCTGCAGAGAGTCTGAAATCATCTTGGTTGCGGCTTTCGTTGCGCTGTAAACGTTTCCTCCACGGTATGCCTGACGTGCAGCAATTGAAGAGATATTCACCACAAGCCCGCTACCCTTCTGAATCATACCGGGTAAGAAAGATCGTGTTACGTAGAGCAAGCCTTTAACGTTGGTATCGATCATCTCCTCCCAATCCTGCTCCACGCCATCTTGAAGGGTGTTGAGTCCACGAGATAATCCTGCATTATTAATGAGGATATCCGGCGATCGGTGACTTTCCGGGAGGTCTGCCACGGCCTGGCGCACGGCAGCGCTATCGCGTACATCAACAGTCTGACACAAAACAGCTACTGCATACTGCTCTTGCAACTGCGTGGCAATGTGTTGGAGCTTGTCTCCGCGGCGTGCCCAGAGGACAAGTTGTGCTCCGGTCTCGGCAAAAACCTCGGCACAGGAGTGTCCTATTCCTGAGGAGGCGCCAGTAATTACTACGATGGATTGATTCATTGACCTAAATTTACCAAATGCACACCTTGCCCCCACTGTCTACTGAACCACTTCGTTTTGTTGTACCACCAATTCTTCATCGTTTTTTGAAAAACGGTACTCCGGTACACATCGTTCCCGCAGCAAATGAAGATCTCGTAACTGTTACCGTGGCCATGCGCACTGGTGCGCGGCACGATCTGTTTCCTGGTGAGACGTCTATCACAGCTCAGATGCTGAGTAGAGGAACAACACGCCTTGACGCACTCGGATTTGCAGAAGAGGTGGAACGTCGCGGCTGCAGCGTGCGCACCATATCCGACAGCGACGCCTGTAGCGTACAAGCGTCTGGACTCATAGAATGGTTCGACGATCTCGTGCGGCTTGCTTCCGAATGTTTACTCACCCCGCGGTTTGACGCCACGGAACTCGATAAGCTGCGCCAAAGAATTACATCGGACATGATGGTAGACCTTGTTGATGTTGAGTGGCTTGCGACACGTGCGTGCGCGTTACGCGCATATGACGGGCATCCGTATGCACGTCCACGCAATGGCAATCCCACAACATTGCAACAGCTTACGCCAGAGATACTTCGTGGTGTTCATGCGCGCATTTTGGCGGCACCACGGCATATCATTGTCGCAGGTCCAGTTGACGCAGACAATGTTGTTGAAAAACTCGAAGCAGCCTTTGGCGGCATGCAAGAGCCAGGGCCACTTGTTGGCACGCCGCGCTCTATCATGCGCCCACGCACTGGCGTAATTGCTCCAAAGCAAGATGCCGTACAAACAGCCTTTAGAATTGCCTTGCCGTGCGTATCCTTTGATCACCCAGACTATGCAGCAATGCAGTTAGTAACTACAGTGTTAGGGGGCTATACACTTGCGCGACTATTCTCTGTGTTGAGAGAAGAGAAGGGATATACGTACGGTGCGTATGCGTTTAGTGATGTGAGAACACACGGTGCAACCACAGGAATCGTTACCAGCGTAGGGAATGATTTTACGGCAGACACCATGGCGGTGATTGCAAACGAAGTTCGACGCATCGGATCTGAGCGTATAGATGATGAAGAACTCGAGAATGCACGCCAGCAAATTCTTGGAACATTTGCACGATCAAACGAAACTCCGCAACAAACTGCGTCCTTAGTGTGGACTATGCTTCAGCACCAACTACCACTGGATTATTTTGAGCGTCACATCATGCGCCTTCAGCGCCTTGTACCCGAAGATCTTGTTGGTGTGCAGGAGAGATATTTCTCTACTACGGCATGGGTTGTTGGCATAAGCGGTCAACCCAGCGTCGTGCGTCCAGCCATTGAAGGCGTCGTAGACATCATCGAGGAATGGACTGCCGAGGGATACGAATGAACGTGCCGCTCATCGCAGCCATGATGATTGCTGCGGCTGCGCTCCTTCTCATCAGGCGTGGTCTGGATGTGCGCTTTGTTTTGATTGTTGCCGGCCTCATCATGGCCACAATCATTGGCACACCGTGGATCATCCTCGACACGTTTCAGAACGTGTTGGGAAGGGGTGATGTAATCGGTCCAATCTGTACAGCCATGGGATATGCCTACGTTCTCAAGGCAACCGGTTGTGATCGCGATATGGTGCGCCTACTTGTGCATCCATTGCATCGTGTGCGATGGCTACTCATCCCGGGAGGCTGTGCAATTGGATTCATCACAAACATGGCCATCACCAGTCAGACAGCTTCTGCCGCCGCTGTAGGGCCTATTCTTATTCCACTGATGATTGCATCCGGATATGCACCCCTTGCTGCTGCAGCCACGTTGCTTGTGGGCTGTAGCATAGGCGGAAATCTATTCAATCCAGGAGAGCCAGACATTGTTGCCATTCGTACAAGCCTCAATGCAGATGTTGGTGGCGTTATCAACGCTGCGTTCATTCCAAACATGATTTCGTTTGTTGTAGCAACGGTGATCCTCGCGATTATGATCAGGAAGCTAGACTTGTGGAATGTAGCCCACGTGAAAGCAGATACTTCTGCTGACAAACCAATAACACGCGGCACAATTCTGAGGGCAATGCTTCCGCCCCTTCCCATCATTCTTCTCCTTTTGCTTCAACCTAGCCTTGGTTTAGCACCTGCGATATTAGCGCAGTATCCTCAGGGCATTCATGTTTCTACCGTGATGTTGCTTTGCTCTGGAATTGTGATGCTTGTAACACTAGATGAGCCACGTAGGGCAGCGCTTCATGTAACAAGAGTTTCCATTGAGTTTTTTGAAGGCATGGGATTTGCCTTTGCAAAAGTGATCTCGCTCATCATTGCAGCGGCTTGTTTTCTTGCGGGTCTTCAAGCCTTGGGTGCAATTGACAAGATCACAAAGCTGCTTGCCTATGATACAACCGTAGCAGCGGTATTGAGTCCCGTCATCACATGGGTCCTTGCAATCATCAGTGGTTCAGGAACCGCACCCAGTGTTACGTTTTCACAAGCCGTCCTTCCTGGCATTGCAAGTACAGCAGGCGTTGCGAGTGCTATCCTCATAGGAGTTACAGCGGCAATCGGTGCAAGTGTTGGACGTACAATGTCGCCCGTATCTGCCGTTATGCTTTTCACCAGCACACTTGCCGAGGTAGAACCAAAGGCTTTGGTAAAGCTCGTTATGTGGCCAATGATTGCGTCTCTTACAACCGCTATTCTGTATGGGCTTATTGTGGCGTAAGAGACGTACGGAGATACGGAGATACGGATGACAGGGTAGCCCGATAGCGTGCTATCGGGGCGGGTGTGTGCTCTCTCCCATCGTATCTTCGTAGCCTATGGATCCTATCTACGCCGATTACGCAGCCTCAACACCGCTAGACAAGCGGGTGTTGGACGCAATGATGCCATACATGACAGATGTGTTTTACAATGCAGCCAGCTCGCATTCTGCGGGGATGCAGGCGCAACATGCGGTGATAAAATCTCGCATTGACATTGCTAATCTCATTGGCGCTAAGATGAACGAGATCATCTTTACATCTGGTGCAACGGAGGCAATCAATCTTGCAATCCTGGGTGCCGCGCGCGCGGCGCAGGCACAGGGTGGTAGCGGGCGGACGAAGGTTGTAACGGTGATGTCTGAACACGCAGCGGTTCGCGATTGTGCAGACTATTGTGCCGAACATGGCTTTGATGTAGCCTGGCTGCCGGTGGATGCTGAAGGCTGCGTTATCATGGAGGCTGCCTCGCAGATTATTGACGACACGACGATTCTTGTAAGTGTGATGGCCGTGAACAATGAAACAGGTGTGCGCCAAGACCTCAAGACTTTATCAGAAATGGCACACGCACATGGAGCCCTCTTCATGACGGATGCTACTCAAGCCTTTGGAAAAATGGCCATCAACGTGGATGAGCTAGACGTAGATCTCATGACGTTCTCTGGACACAAGATCTATGGCCCAAAGGGCGTTGGTGCGCTCTTCGCACGCGCGCGTAAGGATCGCACATGCGCGCTAGAGCCGCTTATGTTTGGTGGTGGTCAAGAACGTGGTATCCGCAGCGGCACACTTAATGTGCCAGGTATCGTGGGTCTTGCGGCTGCCGCATCATTGTCTCTTACCGAGCATGATACGGAGTCGGTTCGCATACAATCTTTGCGCAACAGATTTGAAGCGGCGATGCTGAGCCTGCCAGATGTGCGAATCAACGGCCTAGGTGCAGATCGAGGCTATAACATCAGCAATGTTTGTTTCCATGGAGTAGAAGCCGATCTTTTGCTGATCAACCTTGCACATGTGGCTTGCAGCAAGGGCAGTGCGTGCTCTAGCGCAAAGCCAAAGCCATCACCTGTCTTAACAGCCATGGGAAGGTCCGAAGCGGACGCTCATAGCTCTTTACGTTTTTCTTTCGGCAGATTTACAACAGAATCAGATGTTGATCGATTGATACATGATGTTTCTCAGGCACACAACCATGTCCGATATTAAACTTGTTGAAGAATTAGCGCAGCGCATTACCACGGTCAAAGGCGAGATCGCAAAGGTCATTGTTGGCCAGCACGATGCAGTAGATCAATTGCTCATCTCTTTGTTTGCTCGCGGACACTGCCTCCTTGTTGGCGTGCCCGGTCTTGCAAAAACGTTGCTCATTCGGACGTTAGCTGAGTCTCTCCACCTGTCATACTCGCGCGTACAGTTCACACCGGATCTCATGCCGGGAGACATCACAGGTACGGAAGTAATCGAGGACAATGTTAGCACCGGACAAAAATCGTTTCGATTTATCAAAGGGCCTGTGTTTGCCAACATCGTTCTTGCTGATGAGATTAACCGTACTCCACCCAAGACGCAGGCGGCATTACTCGAAGCCATGCAGGAGCACAGCGTAACTGCATCCGGCACAACGTATCGTCTGGAAGAACCGTTCTTTGTCCTTGCAACGCAAAACCCTATTGAGCAGGAAGGCACGTACCCGCTTCCGGAAGCCCAACTCGATAGGTTCATGTTCAATATCCGTCTCGATTATCCATCACACGCAGAAGAAATAGACGTTGTAAAGAGTACAACATCTGGACAGACATTTTCTGTTGCAAAGGTGATGGATGGTGCAGACATCATTGCGTTTCAAGACCTTGTCCGAAGAGTGCCAGTAGCCGACAACGTGGTAGAACATGCCGTCCGCCTGGTACGCGCAACTCGTCCAGCCAACGACAGCATGAAGATTGTAAAGGATTTTATCAGCTACGGGGCTGGCCCACGCGCATCACAATACCTTGTTCTGGGAGCAAAAAGTAGGGCTGCGTTATCTGGCAGATTTACACCCAGCGTGGATGATGTGAACTCGGTTGCCTCAAGTGTTCTGCGCCACCGTCTCGTTACAAACTTTAGTGCCGAGGCCGAAGGTGTTACATCAGATCGCATCGTAGAAGACCTCATTCGAGCGATGTAAGCCAACTACGTCGTATGTTCGGTTTCAACACTTGGGAACAACGAGCATGCGCATTTGGAATTCAGTTCTCGTCTCTCTTCTAACGGTCACATTCGTGAGCGCACAGACAGATCCTGCGCCTGTTGACCGTGCGCCTGTGATACCATTCAACATCAAGCTCTACAGCCCAAGAGCGCGCGTTGAGTTGCTTCTAAAAGAGCGCAATCATGTTGTCCGCCAGGTACCCGCCGTTGATGGCGTGAACCCCGGAATCTATGCTACAAATATCGAGTGGAGTGGCATTGCATTCGATACGATGTTCGTGTGGTTTTCGGCTACAACTTCACGAGTTACGGCAATCTCACTTGCGCGAGTTTGTGATGCAGATAAGGTGCCGCTTATAGTTGCTGAGCTCACCGATGCAGTTTCTCATTCGTATGGCGATCCAACGTTTTCCGATGAAGGCATGGCTCGTTGGGAGCGCGGAGACGAAGCTGCCATAAGCATGGGGCCGTACGCAGAGAATGACGCCGTATGGCTCAGGTTCGATCTTGCTCCGCTCTTCTTCCGTCTGCCAACAACGAAGCCCGTTTGGCCCCTTGCCCTGCCTCTTGCAACGGATCGCGACGAAATACGCGACATAATGATCGATTCGTGCCGCAAGGTGAATGAAGACGGCGATATGGTGATTACCTCGTTGGGATGTTCATGTTATGGCGCCAAGGCAAGGAAAACAACGGTATATATTGACGCACTCGGCAGGCCAACGAGTATTGAAATGGTGATTCACCGAGTTGACCAGGGGGCTGTCCAGGCGCGCATCCAATCGCTCTTTGGCGCACCCAACGGCCCAGACGCCGCAATCCCTACCTGGATGGTAGACGAAGCGTCTGCTGTATCCATTGCCGACTCTGAAGAGGGGCTAACCGTAACGTTCAACATCGCGGCAATTGAGCTTCTCCAGTACATGGACAGGTAAAGCCGTACCTTTGTAGCTATGGGTTTAGTAGCTATCGTCGGCCGGCCTAACGTCGGCAAGTCCACTCTTTTCAATCGGGTCATCGAGGAACGCCACGCTATTGTGGAAAGCGAGCCTGGAGTGACGCGAGATCGTCTGTATGCGAAGGGCGAGTGGAATGGAAAATCATTCCATCTCGTTGACACAGGTGGTATCGTACCAGACAGCGATGACGTGTTCGAAAAGGCAATTCGCGAACAAGCAATGCTGGCCATTGACGAGGCGGATGTTATCATCTTTGTTGTAGACGGTAGAGATGGCATTACACCGATAGACTCGGAAATTGGCGGCATGCTGCGTGCATCATCCAAAACCGTTGTGCTCGTTGTTAACAAGTGCGATAATGCCAAGGCAGACCTGGGCGCCTCTGAATTCTACGAACTAGGCCTTGGTGATCCGTTTCCAATCTCAGCGCTAAACGGACGCAGCACGGGAGACTTTCTTGATGCAGTGGTTATTCATTTGCAAGGTGATGTAGACCTCGAAGACAAACGTCTCAAGATTGCCATTGTTGGTAGGCCAAATGTTGGCAAGAGTTTGCTTACGAACGGTCTGCTCGGCAAGGACCGCATGGTGGTTACCAACGTTGCCGGCACTACTCGCGATGCAGTTGATAGTGTGATGACCTATTATGGCGAAGAGATTGTGTTGATAGATACTGCAGGTCTTCGCAGACGCAGCCACATCAAAGAAAGCATCGAGCTTTATAGCACCGTACGCACGTCTCGCGCCATTGATCGTTGCGACGTAGCCATTGTTGTTGTGGATGCAACACAAGGCCTTGAAACACAGGACAAGCGCGTTATTAATGAAGTTGAGGTAGCGCGCAAGGGTATCATCATTGCACTGAACAAGTGGGATCTCATTGAGAAGGACACAATGACTGCCGACGCGTTCATCAAGAAGATCTACGAAGACCTACCTATGATGGACTATGTGCCTATCGTTACAATCTCTGCTCTCTCTAAGCAACGCATTACCAAGCTCGTTGAAGTAGCAAAGGAAATTCAAGTACGTCGTTGCACTCGCATCCCAACCCATGAGCTTAATGAAAATCTGATGGCTATGCTTGAACGCACGCCACCACCTGCCGTAAAAGCACGTGACCTGCGTATCAATTACGTGACCCAAGTAAAAACTGAGCCACCGTTGTTCGCTTTCTTCTTGAACCATCCCGAGCTTCTCCCAGAAGCCTACAAACGCTTTATGGAACGTCAGCTCCGCAAACTGCATGACCTTGTAGGAGTGCCGATTAGCTTTGTGTTTCGGAAGAAGAATACAAGAGAATAGTTGCGCCAATGAGGTAACGCCGTCATCCCGAACGTAGAAGATGCGAGGAACCTTTTTGAGTGGATCTGCAACTCAGTATTTCAGTAACTCCGCAGCTAACACTCCAATTCCTATTGCAAGCACAAGCCAGCCAAAGATGGACTTGAGTGTATTGACTTCAATGCGACGTGACAAAAGTGTGCCAATGATAATTCCTGCAGTTGTGATGATGGTGCAAACAATCACAAGGGGCCAGTCATACTGCAAACCATCAACCATGTCTGTTGCAACGCCTGCCGTGCTATTGATGCTGATGAGTACAAGTGAAGTTGCAACAGCGCGCCGCATATCGAGTCCGGCCCATAAGACAAGGGCAGGCGTCATGAGGAAGCCCCCTCCCACGCCTAGCAGTCCACTAAGCGCTCCAACGGCAATGCCATAAAGAGTCAGCATCATGGGCTTGTTCTCTGCCCGTTTCGTCGGCTGGCGCTGACTTCGCAGCATAGCAATTGCAGCTGCCAGCAACGCTACACCAAAGATGAGCATCTGCACATTCTGTGGCACAAACTGATCGAGGTAGTACCGCACCACAACAAGCGTAATGATTGTGCCAGATCCGAATGCAAATACGGCACGCCATGCAATGTTTTTTGCTCTGCCCTGCATAACAACAGCAACAGCAGAAGAAACGGCAACTATAAAGAGTGCGTAACCATCCGCGAGATTTGGATCAATGCCACCAACGTAAACAAATGTAGGAACCGCAACAATCGCACCACCGGCGCCGATGAGGCCGAGTGAAATTCCTATCATTGCAGCCATGATGTAAAGCACAATCATCATGATATTACCATGAAAGCATGCCGCCTTTGAGATTTACGGTGTGCGTGAATCCATTCATGGTGAGAAACATGCATGCCTGACCGCTTCTATTGCCGGAGCGGCAAATGACAACAATTTCCTTGTCGCGAAACTCTTCGATTTCATCTACACGATCAGGAAGATCGCCGAGTGGAATAAGGATTGCGTTCGGAATGCTTTTCTCTGCAAACTCTTCTGGTTGACGGACATCCAATAGTATGATGGACTCGCCGGCATCAAGCCGAGCGTGCAGCGACGCCGTTGAAATTTCGTTGATCATGAAAATACCTCAGTTTCTACGGGTGCCCCTGCGGCTTGCCAGCCACCAAAGCCAAGTGGAAAATTTGTGATGTTGGTAAAGCCTTCACGCTGAAGAATGCTTGCAGCGATACTCGATCGGTCTCCACCTTGGCACGAAACAACAACAGTCCTGTCGCGCGGAATCTCATCCAACCGTTTACGAAGATATCCCGCATGGATATTCCATGCACCAGGAATATGGCCGGCATCATGTTCTGATGCGCCCCGTACATCAATGATGGTAAGCAACGGATCATGAAGTCGCGATGAGAGTTCATCGAGATGAATCTGAGGAAGTTCTGCAAGATCGTTTCCCGCATTTTGCCAATCACTCACGTTAGGGTAGTAGCCCGTAACATTATCCAAGCCAATCCGCATGAGCTTGCGCGTGAGATCGTCTAGATCACTCTCGTGTGCGATAAGAACAAAGGGTTCTTCATAATTAAGAACCCATCCTGCCCAGTTTGAAAACGCTTTGTTGTTCTGAATGTTGATGGTCCCTGGAATATGTCCACCAGCAAACGAAACCTTAGAGCGTGTATCAATAACGTAACGCTTAGACTGAAGTGTCTCGTTCAGTTCTCCGAGTGTGAATCTGCGCAACGTGGGCACCGAGGTGAGTATCGACCGAGAAACTTTGTTCAACTTCTTCATCATGACAAAGTAGGTAGGGGGTTCCGGCTGACCCAACAACAGCTCCTTTACGAACGCTTCTTCATTCGTATGGCGCAACGCCCAATTCACTACCTTCTCGTACCCAACTGTAGATGATGGAATTGCACCAAGCGCCTTGCCACAAGCAGATCCGGCACCATGCGCAGGATGTACCTGAATGTGATCTGGAAGTGCCTTGAACTTCTTCAGCGACTCCCACATTTGGCGTGCGCCTATCTCCATAGTGCCACGATAACCCGCGGCAACTTCCAAGAGATCAGGCCTACCCACATCACCTACAAAAACAAAGTCGCCCGTAAACAGCATGATCGGCACATCGGCAATTACCGTTGTGTCTGTTGCCAAGAAAGAGATATGCTCCGGTGTGTGGCCTGGAGTATGCATCACCTGCATTTTGATATTGCCAACCATGAATGTATCGCCATCATTCATTCCAATGTGGTCAAACTCATATTGCCACTCATCTCCCCCTTCATTGGAGAGGTACATCTTGGCGCCAGATATCTCTGCAAGCTCACGTGTACCGCTTAGGAAGTCTGCATGTATGTGTGTTTCTGTGACATGCGTGATTGTAAGGCGCTCTTGACGTGCAAACTCAACGTATGTATCAACATCGCGCTTCGCATCAATCACTAAGCATTCACCAGTCTTCTGGCAACCCACCATATATGATGCATGTGCCAGGCCAGGCTCGTATATCTGTTTGAAGAACATCGGTTGTTCGTGAGTTAGTTAGATAGTGCGCTAAGTAGTTGGTTAACGAGCAAAGGTGTAAGCCGCAATATTATTGAATTAACCCACCAACTCACATACTCAAACGCCCAGTTCACGAACTCTTGATTGATGGGCAGGGTGCTTTCCTTTACGTTGTTGCATTCTCTAACAGCAGCAGACGAGGGCGATGTGAACGTTGATAGGAATGAATTGTATCGTCACCTTACGAGGAAGTACGCTGGGGCGCGGCATGACGATGTGCATGAGGCAGTGCAGTACGCAGTGGTTGTTGCGTATGAAGTATCAGTACTCCATGAACCGCCGCATAATTTGCAAGCCTACGTTACAACGGTGGCCAATAGGGCAATGTCTCGTACGGTATCGAATGCGCGACGTTTTGTGCATCCCGAGCGCGACACCTTTGACGGATGGGCATCGTTGGAGAACCCAGATTCGCCTCTTATCAGCGTTGAGCAGCATGAAACATCGGTAGATGCTGGCAGGGTGATCCATGCAATGCCTGACTCATATGCAGATGTTCTGAGAAAACACTACATGGAAGGACTACCGATGGAAGAGATTGCAAAGCAGGAGGGTGTCTCGGGGGAATGTATTCGAAAGAGGCACGAGCGCGCATTAAAGTTTGCCAGAAAACTCTTTACGTAGAGCTGAACTGCTTCCTAGCGAGGCGACTGAAGCGACTTAATCTTAGCAAGATCATGAGACAGATCTACGATGTTGCGGATCACTCCTTGCGTCATCCCAAAGTAGATTTCATCAAATCGTTTGAGCGTCTCATCATCTGCATTATGCATGAGTGTTGCGAGTTGCTCGCGCAAAGCATTCATCTGTAGTGCAAACTCTTCTTCGAGCTGACGGAAACCTTCGTCGCCTTGCTTTACCCTACGCAGCGTAGAGTATACCTTCCACGTGGCGGTGCCCGTGCGCGAAATGTTGTTGAAGTGTTCGGCTACTCCAAACGTTGCGCCTAGTTCAAGAATTGTGCCTACATCATTGCGCTTTCGCAAGCCCCCTTCAATGGTGGTATTAAGGTATTCGATTACGGCGAGAGTGTCTTCCGAAAGCTGCATTGTTAGTATTGCACGGTTGCAAGAATAGAGCGAAAAATTCTCTCTTGCTCTGCACTGTTGGGCACATCTTTTCCGCTGACAGAGAGCGGCACAAGAGACACCTCGTAGGAGTTACCAAGAGAAGATGTACACACGGCGGATCTTGTTCGGAGTGCACCGCCGCTGGCTGAGAAGTCATACACACCAAATCTGCGCGCACCAAGTTCTGCTATTCGATATGTACCAACGAGTTTTGATGTGCCTGCACTTTTGCGAACATGTTTTTGATAGGCAACACGTGCAAGGCCAAGCAGACCTTCGGCTTGAATTTGTTCGCGTGAAGATTCTGCAGCGGGTATAGAACTCACAACCATTGATAGTGTGTATTCGGGGTTGACGGCAATGGCCACGATGTCAGCCGATGCATCGCTCTTTGTATCGAGAAATACCCAGCCCTTTGGCATTAAGGCGATCATGTCGCCCGCTCGTGTGCGAACAAGCTCGTCGCTCATTTCGATTTCTGGTTGCGGACTTAGTGCAACATTCTGCACGTCTGACTTTTGTTCTGGTGCTTTTACAAACAAACATGACGGTACAATTATTGAGAAAACAACAATTGCCATGAAGCTCGAATGGATGCTCCTGTGCACCGTCACTTCTTTTCTCCTGCCTTGATGGCAATAGAAAGATCATTCTCTTTTGGCACGATGGGGCAAGAATAATTCTCATCGTATGCGCAATAGGGATTGTAGGCCATATTAAAATCGATCACATATGAAGAGTCATTGTTGAGCACCTTCACATCGATATATCGTCCAGCACGATACGTGCTCTCTCCATTCGTTCCATCTGTGAATGGCACGAAGTACGAATCTTGTGTTGCGTCAGCAAACTGATATGCAAAAAGAGAAAGTCGCTTTTTCTGTAGTTCAAACCGAAAGCTGCCAACGCGAAATGCGCGTCTGAGTTCACTTGTTGTTGTCTGCATCGTGAACGTGTCTACCGAAGCAGCCGGCACAAAAACTGCATCTACTGAATAGTCTGCATCCGGTTCATAGTAGGTAAGCCCCTTAAACTCTTCGCTCTTTTCTTTGCGCGCATCGAGAATTGATTGTTCGTCGAATCCATCAAGGGGCATTGAATCTTCCTCTTCGCATGAAACGAGAAAAGAAACGGCAATGAAGCTCATAATGAACAGTCGCAGGATCATTTCTGTTCGCCTGCTGGAAAGTTCTTCCACATCATTGACTCCACGGGTGCGCTGGTGCGATCGTTATACTTTGCCGAAGACTTGGCGTTGTATGGATTGATGACTTTACCATCGACTGCAAAATAGATGAGCTGACCAATTGGCATGCCGGCGTAGACGCGCACGGGCAGCTTAACGCTGATTTCTAGCGTCCAGAAATTACAGAATCCGATATCACCCTTGCCCGCTGTTGCATGAATGTCAATTCCAAGGCGGCCAACGCTTGACTTACCTTCAAGGAACGGCACATGTGCATGCGTTTCCGTGTACTCTTCTGTTACGCCCAGGTAGAGTCGGTTTGGCTCCAAAACGTACCCTTCAGTCGGGATCTCGAATTGAGCGATTTTGTTGTGCTTCTTAGAATCCAGCTCAGGGTCTACATATTCTGCCAATATGTGTCCAAGGTGAACATCGTAAGAATTTGAGCCAAGACACGATGGATCGAACGGCTCTATTTTAATCGTGCCCTTTTCCATGTGGGCCAGTATCTCAGCGTCGGTAAGGATCATGTGCAAAGTTACGAGGTTACAGGGTTACAGGGTTACAGGGATACTGAAGAAGGCCCCTCGCTGCTCTCGGGATGACGTGCGTGCTGCATCATGCAGGGTATATCTCTCACTTTGTTCGACGTTATTACGCGCAGTTGCGCAACTCCCTACTTCTCGTACCGCCCATTCTTTACAATCCCCATCTTGTGCAACCGGTGCTGTACGCTCGTCCACAATACACCGAGGCCGTAGATGGCGCTGCGACGGAAGTTGATGGAGGAGGCGTCGTCGAAATATTTGGTTGGGCAGGTTACTTCGCCGATAGGGAAGCCCTGCATGATGATCTGGGATAACATCTGGTTGTCAAAAACAAAGTCGTCAGAGTTTGCCTCGATATTGATCGACTCTAACACGGCTCTCGAAAATGCTCGATAGCCGGTATGGTATTCGCTAAGCTTCTGACCCACCAACATGTTCTGAATAAGAGTGAGCCCGCGGTTGGCGATGTACTTGTACAATGGCATGCCGCCCTTGCGCGCCCCATTTCCGAGGATGCGACTCCCAAGTACAACAGGATAGACGTCATTTACAATCATCCAGCTCATGACAGGAATAAGCTTGGGCGTGTATTGATAATCTGGATGCACCATAATCACGATGTCTGCACCAAGAGCAAGAGCTGTAGTGTAACAGGTCTTCTGATTCCCACCGTAACCGCGGTTGTTATCGTGACGGATCACGTGGGTGATGCCAAGCCCCCTAGCAACATCTGATGTGTCGTCGCGAGAATGATCGTCAACAAGGACAACGTCATCTACGATGTTGAATGGTATCTCGCGATACGTGATCTCTAAGGTCTTGGCGGCATTGTATGCCGGCAAAACAACAACGATCTTTTTGCCGTTGATCATTCGATCTCAAAGGTTGCGTTGACGGTGATGCGCATGGAGAGTTGACCGGCGCTAACGGGTGTGCCCATATCTGCCTCGGCCGACATACTCCGCATGGCTTTATACATAGGAGTAGGGGGCTGGTAGCCACCGTTTTCACTGATAGAGATAATGCGACGTACCGTGGCGCCAACAGCTCCTGCAAGTGCCTCGGCCTTTGACTTTGCATTCTTTGCCGCAGCAATTCGTAGCGAATCTCTCATGGTTTTGCTGTCTGCCATTGAGAAATTGACGTTATCAAGGGTGTTGCTGCCTCCAGCTACACTAGCATCAATGATTCCCTCAAGCTTAGCAAGATTGCGCACAGTTACGTGAACAACATTGCGCATCTGATACTTCACTAGCTCGCGTCTACCTTCTGGCTTCCAGTTGTATTGCGGTTGGATGCTGAGGTCGCTTGTCATGATGTCTTTTTGATCAACACCAAGTTTCTTTAGTGCTTCGAAGATTGCGCGGACGCTACGATCATTGTCTTTTTTAATAACAATCACGTCCTTGCCCTCTGTCTCAACACCGATGCTTACCGATGCGCGGTCAGGAGTAAGAAATATTTCAGCTTCACCTTCAACTGATACCATTCTTCGTAGGTCTACCTGCGCTGATGTGAAACCAATACAGGATAAATGACAGATGATGACGAGGATCCACTTCATAGCTTAATCCTCTGTGGGTTGAGAGACGGTTTCCATGAGTGTTGACCACTCCTCCATTAACGACGCAAGCACGCGCTTGGCAGTGTCATAGGCCGTGATGGTCTTGTGCTGCTTCACGGGGTCCTTGTACAACTCGGGATCGGCAAGCTTGGGCTCTGTATCTGCAATGGCCTTTTCTTGGATGGCAATCTGATTTTCGATTTCCAACAGTCGACGTTCAGCCTTGCGCTTATCTCGTTCACGCGCCTTTTGCTCTTCTCGCAATTGTGCCGGTGTTTTATCTGGAGCAACAGCGTGATGCAGCGGTATCTCGTGAGGTGTTGGCGCATCTGCAACATGCGGATCGCCGAGGAGCTTGAGATAGGTGTCTACATCACCTTCGTACTCACGTAACGTACCAACGCGAAAAGCGATGATCTTTTCCGTGAGACCATCAAGAAAGTCACGGTCGTGAGAGACGATGATCATGGCACCGTCATAGGACATCAACGCTTCTTTGAGAACTTCCTTCGAAAGCATATCCAAGTGATTCGTAGGCTCATCAAGAATGAGCAGGTTGTACGGCTGCAGTAAGAGTCGTGCAAGTGCGAGACGCGATTTTTCACCACCACTCAACACACCCACTTTTTTGTTGACATCATCACCACGGAACAAGAATGCTCCAAGGAGAGATCTGATGCGTGTGCGCATTGGAGGGGGCGCAGCGGCTTCCATTACTTCATACACGGTATGGTGTCCACCCATCATATCGGCCTGCTGCTGAGCATAATATCCTACTGCAACGGCATGACCAAGAGTAACCGTACCACCAGTAGGGGGCTCTACACCGGCAATGATCTTTGCGAGCGTTGTCTTGCCTTCGCCGTTCTTGCCGATGAAAGCAATCTTTTCTCCGCGTTCAAGTGTAAAGTCTACGCCACGTAGAACATTCTTATCTCCGTAGGACTTCTTGATGCCGAGACAGTCAACAACCGACCGGCCAGAGCGGGGTGCAGGCGGAAAGGAGAAGTGAATGGACGACGAGTCTTGATCGTCGATCTCGATCGCTTCCATGCGCTGCAATGCCTTCATGCGAGACTGCGCGCGAGACGCCATAGAAGCTTTGTACTTAAATCTGTCTACCCACTTCTGAACGCGGTCTCGCTCCTTGGTTTGTCTTTCTGCAAGCGACTTCTGTTGCTCCAATCGTTCGGCACGGATTTCTTCGTAGTCCGAATATGAGGCAGGAATATCGTAGACCTTTGTCTTCGTGATCTCGATGGTGCGATTGGTGATATTGTCGAGAAACGTTCTATCATGTGAGATAAGCACTACGGCTCCATCATACACACTCAAAAAGTCTTCGAGCCAACGCACGGAATCAATATCAAGGTGATTCGTAGGCTCATCAAGTAACAAACAATCTGGATGCAGAAGTAGCAGCCTGCCTAGCTCTGCACGCATTTGCCAGCCACCTGAAAAGGCGGTCAGATCATTGTCAAGCTCTTTCGCTTCAAAACCCAGACCTGTTAACACACGCTCGATATCGGCATGCATTGTTAGACCACCTCTGCGCGCATACATATCGTTTGCATCTGTAAGACGCTGCACAATATCCATGTATGCATCAGTCTCGTAATCTGTGCGTGTCTCGAGCAGGTGCATGATAGAATCAATTTCAGCATGCAAAAGCAACACTTCTTCAAAGGCCTGCATTGCTGTTTCTCGCAGCGTCTTTGTGAGATCAAGTGTAAGGTCTTGTGAGAGAAGTCCCAGGCGAATGCTGTTTTGCTTAGACACTTCACCACTGGTTGCAATTGTTTCGCCAGCCATGATGCCAAGCATTGTGGACTTGCCCGCACCGTTGCGACCAACAAGACCAATGCGGTCTCCGCTTTGTACAAGGAAGGACACATTCTTGAATAAGATGCGCTTCCCAAAATCTACAGTGATGTTCGTGAGTGTAATCACAACTTCTCCACGGCATCAAGGATTACTTCGGCGCAGGCACGTTTCGGCATAGGAGGATATTCGATAGGGGACTGATTGTTCGTAATGATTGTGATCGTGTTGTTGCCTGTACCAAAGCCGCTATCAGCAGCGCCTGCGAGGTTGGCAATGATCATATCGGCATTTTTTCTTGTGAGTTTATCTGTTGCGTAGCTCATCATATTTGTTTGTTCTAAGGCAAACCCCACAACCTTTTGATGAGCTTGTTTTTGCTTGCCAACTGATGCGAGTATATCTGCTGTGCCAATGAGTTCTAGTGTGAGGCTTGCAGGCGAATCTTCAGACTTCTTGATCTTGCCATCTGCTGGATGAGCTGGTGTGAAGTCTGCAACTGCCGCTGCCATGATAAACACATCGGCATTGATATGTGCATGAACACGTTGAAACATCTCTGCTGCAGTCTGTACGTCAACTCGTTCTACACCGCGAGGCGTATGCAATTGAACAGGCCCTGTGATAAGCGTAACGAGTGCGCCACGTTCTTGTGCGGCTGCAGCAAGTGCAAATCCCATTGTGCCTGTAGAATGATTTACGATGGACCGCACAGCGTCGATAGGCTCATGCGTTGGGCCGGCTGTTATCACGATATGCTTGCCGAGCAAAGCGCTGTGTTCTGTTGGTGAAAGCTCAGCTGGTGCACGCGTAACACCTTGCGTGTGGGCGTCTCCATGAATGTGCGTAACGAGCGAAACAATCACATCAAGCTCTGGTAATCTACCGGCGCCAACAAGACCCGATGCGAGTTCGCCCGTTTCAGGATAGATAACCGTCACACCATCAGCACGAAGCTGTTCCACATTGCGTTGCACGGATGGCTGAAGCCACATGTCGGAGTCCATCGCCGGCGCAATGATAAGGGGCGTCTCTCGTGGACGCGACGCCACAACCGTCATCAATGCATTATCACAAAGGCCATTGGCAAGGCGAGATAGAGTTGTAGCAGAACACGGTGCAATCAACACTACGTCTGCCCAACGGGCTAGGTGTACGTGCCATGAGCCCCCTGCCTGAATGGAGGGGTCATACGGATTGACAATAACTTCATGTTGCGAAACGGCCTCGAGGGCAAGGGGAGCAACAAAGTTTGTAGAAGACGGAGTCATTACCACACGCACAGAATGTCCCGCGCGGATGAGATCTCGCACAAGCCAGGGCGCTTTGTACGCCGAAATGCTGCCGGTGATTCCAAGGATAATGTTCATGAAGACAAAAAGAGCCATCTCGGAACTACCGGATGGCTCTCGAATTCTGCAATTGGGGGGTTATTCCGCGGTGGACGAGGCATCCGTCCGCAGATGGATTTGCCCGCTCACCATTTCTTTCATGGCAAGAAACGTAGGCTTTGGAAGCAAGTCAAATTCCTTGCTGATAGCTATTTGATCCGCGTTTGGACCTTCAGCCTCATCAGTGTCTACAATCACATCTGCAAGACGCTCAGTGATTTGAACACGGATTTGGTCGTTGATCTGACGCGAACGCAAGCCCATGGCAATAATGGACTTATAGATCGACCCCTTGGCCGATTCTTCCATGCGGACTTTGACTGGATTTACGATATAGGTGCTCATGCGGACCTTTTCTTAGATGCGTTCAAAGGGAGAACCGCAAAGATAGGGATTAATAGGGTTTGTACGACATGTGGGGTGTTAAAGAAACCGGCCCCGCTCGGCTTCCGTGGGAATCCTGCACGATTCCCTCTTCCCAAACCATCGATACCGGTTCCTTGCCACGAGACGGTAGACCGCATCTCGCACGGGGCGAGGTACAACGTATGCAATGGTGCTGAAAAATTTCCACCAGCCACCTAACAAGCATGCAAGAAAAAGTATTGCCGAGCTCTCTTGCAGAAGCACGTTCGCTGGGGTGATTACATAGATAGTGGTTGGTGCTTGAGTGATGTTGTGACTTTGTAATAGTTGGGTAACGTTCTCTGATTGAAATGAACCGAAGCGCATAGAAGCAGTGCGATCATTGTGCAGAAGAAAATCCACGGCACTATTGCAGAGCGCACAGACTCCGTCGAAAATCACAATGGTAGTTCGTGTGGACATGTGTTGTATCAAAAATGACAGAAGTTTTGTTATGATAGAAGAGCAAATACTGAGTGGCAAAACACACGAGGAGCTTTTCGATGGCAACGCTCACGCTCGATATGTTCACACAAAGTGCCGGCGATATGGAAGCCGCCCAATATCGGATTCTTGCAGCGCTGAAGGCCCTGCGGAAAGACTTCAGACAAAACACGCTCTATCCAGCACTTGGAGACCTGATTGAGTTGAGCTCTATGCTTGAGACAATTCACGATAACCGAGAGCGCTACCGCTCTAGCTTGCCGCAGACGCTTAAAGGCGTAGACCTTGAAAAGAAGGAGCTGATGTTTGATGCTGTGCCTGCTGATGAAGAGTCCGTTGCGGGTATGTTTGAATTGCTCGCGTGGGCCGTACCGTTCGTAACAGAGCTCACCAATGAAGGTGTTGCAATGTTCGAATTTGTCCACCAGAACCTTACGCTCGATCCGGTTGGCATCATGCCTTTGTATCAAGATGAAGGTTATGTGTTTGTTCCTAACCATGGCGCAAACATCGTGCACGTGCTGAAGTATGAGCTGTCATTGTACTCGGCAGATACCGAAAAATACCGCGCTATGCGAACGATAGAAATTGAAACATACGTACCGTCGTCAATCTTTGAAACGCCAGAGGACCTAAAGCTCGCCCTCGTTGAACAGCATAAAGACATGCCCAATCCAGCAACGTTTCTCATGGACACAGAGCTTGATTTTCCGTTCGACACAACTATTCTTCCGGTAGCGAAACGTAAACTTATGAGGCACTTGATCTCGTAAGTCTCGCAACGTAGAATCCATCGCCGCCATTTTCGCCAGGCAATGTTTGCCACGTGTTCGCTAGCGTGAAGGGGGCTCCTTCTTCTGAAGCAAGAAAGGCCGTGATGTGGTCTCTTCCTTCTGAAGGTAACACGCTGCATGTAGCGTAAACAACTGTGCCACCAGGTTTTGCAAGGCGTGCATTGCGACGAAGGATGTCTGCCTGAATAGCAAGCAGTTCTTTATATGTCTTTTCGGTTAGGCTTCGCAGGATGTCGGGGTTGCGCCTTAGCACGCCTGTGCCCGTACATGGTTCATCGATGAAAACACCGTCAGCGGTATCTGCGAGGCGCTTCACAACCTTAGTGGAAGTGATTACGCGTGGATCTATGATATCTGCACCCGCACGAGCAATTCTATGCCGCAGCGCCTGAAGCTTACCTGCATTTGTATCAAGCGCGATAATGCGCCCCTTATTCTGCATAGAAGCTGCAAAGAGAAGTGTCTTACCACCAGCACCGGCGCATGCATCAATGATGCGTTGACCCGGCTTGGCATCGAGCTCGTGGCCAGCACGTTGCGATGTTATGTCCTGTTGCTCAAACCAACCCATTTCAAAAACTTCGGATGCGAAGAGACCAAAGGGTCGGTCTATGCGCAGTATGTCGCCCGAAATCCACAGTGGATTGTACGGTAGAAGCTCATCATAACAAGCAACAACAGTTGTGCGAAGAGTATTAACGCGAATAAAAGTTGGCGCATCCACAAGCAAGGTAGCGAGCACACGGTTTGCGTCGGCTCCATACTCAGCAACAACAAGCTCGCGTAGAAACGTTGGAATATCTGCTAAGTCAGGATCGCAAACTCCATCGAGTGAACCATGGATCGCGGCCTCTACATTGTTGTATCGGATAGCCTGAAAGAGGATAGCGCGTAGCGTAGTTGCGAGGCCTGGAGCAGGATGAATTTCACGAAAGAGATTCTCGATGGCCGTTGAGAGATGTCGGCCAGAAATGACCACATCATCGAAACTTTTACGGACTGCATCGTGCAATGATGCGGGTATGGGCAAGATCAGACCGTGATAGTGAGAATGTTCGAAGAAGCGTTGAATGCAGTAGAAAACTGACGAAGATTTGTTGCACGACCAACCGTGGGTTGGCGCACTACTGATCCTGTTGAAGCTGAAAATTCTGCCCCGTGACAAGGGCAAATGCAGTTCGATGATACAACGGGTGGGTCAGGCACACCCACTTCACAACCGGCATGCGTGCAAACAGAGGTAAAGACAACAAAAGTGCTTTGCGCTACGCGCGATATAAAAACTGGACTCCCCCCGTTGAGTTTGTCAACGAGCTTGAGTGTAATGCTGCCAGCAGAACTCAGCTCAGGAATGGTGCTGATATCAACATCACAGGTTGTACCTCGAGGTACATTCGGCGTTACTTCGTCTCGCTCACACGCCGAAATCAGCGCAACTATTGCTGGCGCCGATAGCGCAAGACCAATTGACGTGGCTGCTTTGTGCAGGAAGAATCGACGAGATGTTTGGTGATCCATAATGCTGATGTGTAGTTAAACCTTGCGACGAATTCTCCACCAACCAAGCGCAATCAAAACACCAGAGACTCCGAGTACAAATCCGTAACACGCCGGAGTTGCAGAAACTGTTTTATCAAGTGGTAACAGGCCAAACCTAAAAGCGGGCACATAGGACGTTTCACTCCTCGTGCCAAAAAGATCGTCCTTCACCATCGTTATAACTTCGTTGCGATCCTTTGAATAGATCTGCATACCGTCATTGATCCATACGGCACCGCCAATAAGGATTGCAAGGAGGCTGGTTGCGATGAGTATTCTCCAGATCATGATTCCTCCGTCAATAAAAAATATGGAGTTGAACAGCCCATCGATTGCTCGTTCCTTCTCTCCATGTGTCCCACAATCGAAATTCCGGACGAAGCTCTACGTATGGAAGCACAAAAACTTGCGCGCCTAAAACACCCGCATTTGCACTAAAAGTGCCAGGCACGTTCACTTGAACTGTAAAGTAACGCTCGTAGCGTGCATATACCAACACGGGTGAAAAGATCTGAAAAGAAATCTCGGCCATAAAATTCCTCGAGCTTATCACTCCCGTCTTGTTCGTCATCGTATAGTCTAGCATTAGCGCAACGTGATCGCTCCACCCAACGCTTGCAAAAACACTCGCCATGCTGTAGCCGTTGCTCAAAAGATAGGAGCCCCCTATCCACGTGTTGATGATATCGTTTGCGAAACGCGGCCAGAATACAGCTCTACTGGTAATTGTCGGAGCGTTCCCTGTTATGGCCGAAGAAGACCTCACGCCGTCGCTCAGCAGTATTTGTGAAAGACCTTCTGAACCAAAAACTCCGGCCTGAAGTGTAAGCCACTGAATGCTCTCGTATGTAAGCTCTGCACCAAACTCAGACCAATCTGGAGCCAGATAGGTCTGGCGGGTGTTTGCGTTTGTATAGCTATAGGGAGCCATTGTATGATCGTCATATCGCATGCCAACTGATGGCCTAAAAAGTCCTACGCGAATTGACGGCAGCGTTTGATCCGGCATGTAATACGCAGAAAATGAACCCATGCGTTGACCAGGATAGACTACGCGCACATCCGTATTCGGTCCTTTGCGCAATGCGGCCAGATTAAACGAAGCTTCAAGCGCAACAGCTTTTACCGGAGTGAATGCTGCATATAGGGAAGCCTGCATCGGAAATAGTTTCCGCTCAGAGCCCTCTGTGAAACCGCGTGCACTTTGTGCGCGTAGATCCATTCCAAGTGTAAGCGTGCCATCGAAAAACTGATTAGATGAGTCGGCATCATACGCCCACTTCAAGGCAGCAGCATCACGTGGAATAATTCCTACATCGTACCAGCTATACCACCCTAGGTCGTTACGAATACCACCGCCACTTGTATTGACGTGACAGTTAGAGCAACGGTTTCCTGTAAGAGCTGAGAACTGCGGTATCGCAAGTGCATCGTTGCCGATGAGCGCAACCAGTAAGCACAGAATCGCAATTCTATTGATGCGTGGTAACAAGAGTGAACCTACTTCAACCTCATTGTTCCAATACAACGCTCAAAAATTGCAAGGTACAATGCTTGCTCTGGCTTGTACCAGTTGAGAGTTATGCGGAACATCTTGTTGCCCCTAACAGTGAAGTATGCGCGCGATGAAACGTTCGCAGCAGGGTTGTAATTAAAGTAGAAAGCGTTCTGACCATTTACACTGCTCGAGATTGGGTTGCCACCTTGGTAACGCCCCTTGTTTTGATCTACAATTTTATTCAGGTCATTTTGCTTGCTTGCATCAAAAACGTCAACCTGGATTGTACAATCAAACCGTGAACCCAAGAAGCTCACCGAAGACAGGCCAGAGGATTGACCTTTCTTGCCTTCAAAATTCTGTGGGATTTCAATGGAGAAGTCAGGCGCGTTGTATGTACGCAAGGTATCTGAAGGGGGCTCAGGGACGCCTGATGTTGTTGATGCAACCTTTGCAACAACAACCGGACGTTGAGCAACCTTTACTGAGGCAAGCACCTCATCAAACTCTTTGCGATAGTCCTCATACGTCTTGCCAAATGCAGCTATTGTAACGATAGTTACAAGTGAATCATTCTCAGCGAAATACGTTTCAATCTGAAACTCGCCATCGGCTTGGTCGAACTTCACAGCCAGCTTCTTTGCCGATTTGCCACCAAGTGTTGCTTGTGAAACTTGGTACCGATCGAGGTTGTCTTCGAACTCAACTTTTGATCTCTTAATCATGGTATCGAGAGATGGGTTGTTAGAGTCAATCGGGATAACACGCAGTTCGATTTTTGCGCCGCCGTTACCTTTTCCGAATGACATAAACCGGCTTCCAATTGTTCTCGTGGTAGTCGCAATCACGAGGTCGCCCGTGCGCTGCTGCACATACCAGTTTGTAGGAACCTTAATCTCAAACATTCGCAGTTCATCCTTCACTAGCTTTAAGCCTTCAATAGGAACAGGCTTAGCCTTCTCTGAACAACCGGAGACAACAACAAGGCAAACAAATGCCAGGGCGATCATGCGTGGGAAGGTCATCGATTCAATCTCCAAAAAATGTTTCGTGTGCTAATTGCTAATTGCTAATTATTGAGAGCCCCTTCGATCACCCATTGCCGAAGGCCTTTTATCTGAGCCGGTGAGACACGTTGTTGGAGATCCCCAAAATCATGTTTCATCGTCCCATCAAGTACTTGTATCATAAGGCTCTCGTCAGGTTCTGAAGGGACGCAAAGATTTGGTCTACCAAACAAAACAGCTGAATACGAGGTTAATCTAATTCCGGCCGCCGCTGCCATGTCATTGTGACATCCAGCATTGGCACAGGTAACGACTAAGAACGGAAGTACCTGACCAATAAAGCTCACATTGGAATTAGGAAACATCACATCCTGAGGTTGTGTGATTGTTGAGCCACTGCATGCCGTGAGAGCAAGCGTGCATACAAGAGAACATGTAGCGAACATTCCCCCAACCATCAGTAGCTCTCCTCTGGACCTGGGAAGGTGTGGCCTCGCACGTCTGCCACATAGTGTTTGACGGCAGTGGTCATCACATCATGAAGCTCGGCATACCTGCGCACAAACCGTGGTCTGAATTCTGTAGACATCCCCATCATGTCCGTCCACACAAGTATCTGCCCATCACACTGAGGTCCGGCCCCAATGCCTATTGTTGGGATTGATACGATTGACGTTATTTCTGCTGCCAATGCAGTGGGAATCTTCTCGAGCACAATGGCAAAAGCTCCGGCAGCTTCTAATGCTAATGCGTCTTTGCGAATCTCGTCAGCTTCTTCTGGTGTAGCACCGCGCTCCTTATACGATCCAAACTGGTGGATGCTTTGAGGAGTAAGCCCAAGGTGCCCCATAACAGGAATCCCATTCTCCGTCATCAGGCGAACAGCTTCGAGAACCCGTTGGCCCCCTTCAAGCTTTACTGCTCCACTGCCGGCTTCTTTCATGAGGCGGCCCGCATTGCGGAATGCTTCTTGAGGCGACACCTGATAACTCATAAACGGCATATCGGTCACAACAAGCGCATGTTCAACAACTCGTACCACTGCCTGCGTGTGATAGATCATGTGCTCGAGCGTTACAGGAATCGTTGTGTCGTGACCCTGAATAACATTTCCAACTGAGTCTCCAACGAGGAGAACATCAACCCCGGCCGTGTCCAAAATCTCTGCTGTAATTGCGTCATACGCTGTTAGGCAGGCAATAGCTTTCCCTGCTGCCTTCATATCAATGAGGCGGCGTGTAGTTACGCGCTTGCGTGTTGTAGGGGAAACAGACATGGAGTGAATCCAACGTGAAGGGCAAAGATAACCGTCCCAGCGCTTCCTGTCGTTATCTTATCATCATGTTTACACCCGTGGTCTCGCTTCGATCGCTCCAGGTAGACGTCCAGCAAGGGCAGGTCGTTACGTTCATCTCTGATGTCCACCTCGGTTTTGGTGACCGCAAACGAGACATCGCACGCGAGGATCGCCTGCTGACTGTCTTGCGTTCGTGCGCCGAGACAAGCGCCCACCTCTTCATTGTTGGTGACCTTTTTGATCTTTGGTTTGACTACGGAACAGTGATTCCTAAGGATCATATCAGAACGCTTGCCCTGCTCAAAGAGCTAAGGGAAGGGGGCTTACCCATAACATATCTCATCGGAAATCACGACTTTGGGCACTATAGGTACTTCAAAGAGGATCTTGGCATCGAGATCGAAACAGGTGATATTGACGCCACGATAGCAGGAAAGCACGTGTACATCTGCCACGGAGACGGCAAAGCCCAGAACGATGTGGGCTACCTCATACTCCGAAGCGTCCTGAGAAACCCCTTGGCTCAATGGCTATACCGATGGGTTCATCCCGATTGGGGCATGAAGCTGGCGGCACGTACCTCGCATGGTAGCAGGGGGCACACATCTGCAAAGGAATATGGCCCCCATGACGGATTGCAAGCCTTTGCGCACGACCGGATTGAAGAGGGATATGAGATTGTGATAATGGGGCACAGACACAAGGCTGCAGTTGAGAAGTATCGCAATGGACTGTACGTAAACCTCGGGCACTGGCTTGGTAACGGCGCCACATATGGGGTGCTATCGCCCAATGATGGCTTCACTCTCATTGAAGTGCCGCCAACCCCTTCTCACTGATTGGTTGTGCCGTATTTTGGAGGCACACTGTTGCTAGACACGAACTAACGGAGACGTTGCATGAAGAAGGTTGGATTGTTGTTCGGAATGGAGCAAACGTTTCCGCCATCCTTGGTGGAAGAAATCAACCGACGCGATCAAGGTGTTAGTGCCGAGTTCGTAAAGATTGGTGGCATAACGCTTGAGTCCCTGTTTGAATATGATGTGATTTTAGATCGCATTTCTCAAGACGTGCCATTTTATCGTGCAATGCTAAAGGTTGCTGCGCTCAACGGAGTTCGCGTTGTGAGCAACCCATTCTGGTCGTCGGCCGACGATAAATTCTTCAACTATGCTGTCGCAAACAAAGCTGGAATCCCCGTTCCCAAAACAGTGTTGTTGCCAAGCAAAAGCAATCCTCCTGATACAACCGCTGAGTCATTTCGCAATCTCATGTTCCCACTTAACTGGCAAGAGATTTTTGACCACGTAGGCTTTCCGTCGTATCTAAAACCATTTGATGGCGGCGGATGGAAGAATGTCTACAAGGTTGACTCAATTGAAGAATTCTTTAAAGCTTATAACGAAACTGCCGACATCGTGATGACGCTTCAAGAGGGCATCGACTTTACAGAGTATTATCGTTGTTACTGCATCGGCAAGAAATATGTGCATGTCATGCCATACGAGCCGAGAAACGCACATCACTTGCGGTATAAGGCCGATTTTGCGCCAACGCCAGAAATGCTTCGCACGTTAGAAGCCCTCTGCATAAAGATCTGTACCATGCTTGGCTACGATTTTAATACCGTTGAGTTTGCTGTACGCGATGGCATTCCGTATGCGATTGACTACATGAACCCTGCTCCAGATGCAGAACGCACCTCGGTTCAAGAAGAGAATTTCCAGTGGGTATTAAACACCATGGCAACGTATCTCATTGACCTCGCAAAGAAAGGGAGCTCCATTCCTTCAGAGTATCACTGGAGCAATTTCATTGGAGTAGGCGGTCCTCAGAAGAAGAAATAGTGAATTCCGAAAAACTCATACTAGACGGGTCATCCCTCACGATTGACGCATTGGCTGGTGCGTCCTACAACGTCCAATCGTACATTGGACTAGACCAAGCTGCCCGCGTGCGTGTACGTGCTTCTCGCACGGCAGTCGATCGGTGGATTGCAGAGCAACGCGTTGTGTATGGCATGACCACTGGATTTGGTGAATTCGCAAACGTCTTTATTCCACCTAGAGATGTTGAGACCCTTCAAGAGAATCTCATCATTTCGCATTGTGCTGGCATGGGGCCACTTCTGCCGGATGAGATCGTACGTGCAATGATGATTCTGCGCATTAACGCACTTGCCAAGGGGTTCTCTGGGATTCGAGAATCAACACTTGATGCGCTTGTCTCAATGGTGAACGCCGGTATCGTGCCTGCAATTCCAAGTCAAGGATCTGTTGGATCGAGTGGCGACCTGGCACCATTGGCCCATCTTGCTCTCTGTCTCATTGGAAGGGGCGAATGTATTGTAGACGGTAATCGTGTGCCGAGTGCCGATGAACTTGCACGCCATAACATTACGCCAGTAAAGCTAGCAGCAAAAGAGGGTCTTGCTCTTATCAACGGTACACAGATGATGTGTGCATTTGGCGCACTCTCGATTTTTAGAGCACGCAATATTGCGGCCTTGGCCGATGTTGCAGGTGCTTTGTCTGCCGATGCGCTGCGCGGAACGGACAACGCTTTTGATGAACGCCTGCACCTAACACGCCCACATCCCGGACAGCTCGCATCTGCAAGAAATCTGCGCACACTCATGGCAGGAAGTGCAATTCGAGAGTCGCACCGTTCTGGCGACTCCAAGGTGCAGGACGCATATAGTATTCGATGCATGCCACAAGTGCATGGTGCATCGCGAGACACCATCGCCTATGTATCTACTGTTGTGGAGCGGGAGATGAACAGTGCAACTGACAACCCACTCATATTCGTTGATGATGATACACATATCGAGGGGGGCAATTTCCATGGTCAGCCCCTTGCACTCGTCTTAGATTTCTTGGCAATAGCTTTGGCAGAATTTGCAAGCATCTCTGAACGCAGAACTGAACGTCTCGTAAACGCAGCTCTTGGTGGACTGCCGAGATTCCTTACGCCGAATGGTGGGCTCAATTCCGGAATGATGATCGCCCAATACACCGCTGCGTCTATGGTCAGTGAGAATAAAGTGTTGGCGCACCCGGCAAGTGTTGATAGTATTCCTACGTCGGCCAACCAGGAGGACCACAACTCCATGGGCAGTATTGCTGCACGTAAGCTCTGGACAGTAACAACCAATGTAGAGAATGTGCTCAGTATTGAAGTTCTGTGTGCAGCACAAGGGATAGATCTATTGCGTCCACTCACATCGAGCGATGCACTCGAACGTGTTGTTGCCTGCGTGCGCACGCGCGTTCCCTTTGCCACAGAAGACAGAGTATTGTATCACGATATGGAAGCAGTACGCCAACTTGTTTCAAGCGGGCACATTGTTGCGTCTATCGGCATCGAGCTTGCTGCCTAATAGATCAACAACCACGATGACGCGCCATAGACGGCGAGCAAATTGTGCTGCTTGTATCGCTTACAGATAGTGTGAAAGGTGAGATCTCGTGGTGGGAGATACAGAGATGCGCTCATCATGGCGCCAGAACATGCTCTGTTGCCGCGTTACTCATTAACCACAATCTGCCCTGTTCTCCTGCCTTCTGGCGTATTCACGCTTGCCATGTACGTGCCGGAGGCTAGACCAGAGAGGTCTACTCTCTGGTCTATGACTCCATTGACAGCATTGACAGGTATTGAGCGAACCAGAGTGCCATTCATGTCGAACAGCTCTAGGGTTGCTGCACCGTTCGGCACGTTTGAGATAGAAATATTGGCTGCGTTACCGGATGGGGCAGGTGAGATGGAGATTGGACCTAGCTTGTTGCGTCCGTGGTTCTGACGTCCGTCAAGCAAATCATTGCCAAGCATTGCTTCGTCCATAGGGGGCACTGAGCCGTCCCATAGAATAAACTTCAGAGCCGCCCGCTTGCCGTCCTGGCCAATGAGGGGAAGCCCCATAGCCTTGCCGTGGTGCCCTTTCTTGCCGCCCATGCCCTGATGCTCGTTCTTCCACGTCTTCATGATCTCGCGAGCATGATCGCGCCAGGCCTCAATCTGATCTTCGTTGGTATCAAAGATCGAGCGGAGCTTTTCTTTTGAGCGTTTTGCAATTGGTTTTACACCATCAAGAATGCGTTCCATTTCGGCATGGTGTTTTTCGCGAAGCGTTTCAATCTTATCTTTTCGTGCTTCACGGTTCCCATGATCGGCGGAGCTCTTCACTGACTTCATGTCAGCGCGCATAGACTCTTTGAGTTGCTTTATTTCAGCACGGAGTCTCGTTAACATAGACAAATCATCTGCTGTCAAACTGGCGTCATACTCTTGATGCCATTTCTTTAATGACGGATATACGTCGCGCTCAAACCATATACGCATGTCTGAGCGGAGGTCCTTGATGGCTTCATGGCGTTCTGCTTTGGAAGGTTTGTTTTGAGCAGGGGATGGCTGCGTAGTAAACAAGATCGCGAGACCGAGTGCTACAAAAAAGATTTTGTTCATTGAAGTATTCCTCACAGTGGTGTAGTTGTTTCGCGGCCTCTGACCCAACCACGACCCATTCGTTTAATCGTCACTCGGCCTCAAATGCCCGTTTTCGTGCTAATTGGGCCTGCCTGCGGGTTCGAAGAGCCCCTTTACCAACCTTTTCTTGCAGGATAATTCTCACTTCAGAGAGAGTTCGATACGGATGGTGAGGAATGCCTTTGCGTGTACACTCCGCAGCGAGAGAACTTTTGGCAAACACAACGTCTGCATATTCCACGGCGCATGCATCAGACCTGCCATCACCAACATATATGGCAATGTCTTGATCACCAATTCGATTGATGACTGCATTTCGTTTGCATGATGCGCAAAAACATGTGCACGATTCAGAGGCACCAGGAAATGAAGGCGTGAATTTTTCATCGTTCCATTCAAGAACGTTGCAGATAACCTTCAGTTGATCACGTAGCCCACTTTTTTTCAGGAGGGGGCTAATGTAAGCGTCGAAGCCATCGCTAACAACCGTTACGGCAATGTCTACACTCGCACACCAATCAACAAGCGGAGCAAATCCAGCATCGAGTGATTGACCATCGCAGAATTCTACAATCGCCTCTGGTGTGCAGTCACTGCGGAGTAGGGCAACAGATTGACGATAATATTCTGCAACAGAGAAATCACCAGCAATGAGTTGTGAGTGCACAGGTTCGAATGACCCAAACGTGCGAAAGAGTTCATCTCCAATATCACCGTTGGAGATTGTGCCATCAAAGTCGAGGAAGAGATGTGTAGACATTGCGCTTAGGCGTAGTCAAAGAAGCCCTTGCCTGCGGCTTTACCAGTCCAGCCGGCCCGCATCATCTGCTTCAGCAATACACACGGGCGGTAGCGCTCCTGTTCGTATTCGCGGCGCAGTCCATCAAGGATAAGCGTAACAACACCAATTCCAATTTCATCTGCCCATGCCAGTGGACCCTTAGGATAGTTCACCCCCAGAAGCATTGCTTTGTCTATATCTTCCGGAGTTGCAAGTCCTTCCATAACGGCAAAGGCAGCCTCGTTGATGAGCATTGCCAACACGCGAACTTGAACAAGTCCAACTCGATCTTCAACAAGTTCAACAGAATAGTCGAGACGTTTTAACAATGCCAAGGCATGTTGAATATGTGTTGCTGCTGTGTTTAGTCCAGCAGCCATATCAATCGTGGAAACAGAAGACATAATGCTCGGCAGCAGACTTACGCCAACAACCCGGTTAGCGATATTGGCTAGCATGCCAAGCTCTGTTGCTGTGTTTGATAACACAGAGGCAATCACTGTTGCTCGTGGGTTTACAGAACTGGCAACTTCCACTGTGATCTTGCGATCGAAATGTGCCGATACGGAAAGATCCACGATATGCGTAAACATTCCTGACGAGGCACGCACATCACGAAGAACGCGATTGGAGTAGGGGCTATACTCGGCCTCGTCTACTTTTGAGGACGAGAGCAACTGGTCGGCTAGATCGAGTTCAACGCCAAGTTCATCGATTTCATCCATCGATGGCAGGATGCCAAACGGCACATTGTGTTGGTCAAGAATTGCGGCAAACTCCAGAACAAAGTCCGGGTCTCCAGTAAGGAGAACGTTAAACGTCTCCCCTTCGGGTAGGTTGTACACCATCATAGGATGCGAAAGTACGTAGCTTCGCGTCATGACGAACCTGATGAAACGTATTCTTGTTGGCGCCGTGGGCATTCCAGTGGCCGTTGGCACCATTTATATGGGTGGATGGGTCTTTGCCATAGGTGTTATAGTTATTACCTCGCTGGCTCTTCGCGAGTTCTACACTTTAGCAGAATCCAAGGCTGCCTCACCCAATGTCCCACTTGGCATTGCCTGGAGCATCCTCCTGCAGATAACCATTGCAAAGGCCGCTGAATCGCCTGATCTCATGGGGCTGGGCATGTTTGCGATAGGGGTACTGCTGTTTATCACTGGCACATTAGCCACATTAACAGCGGAGTTGTTCAGAGCCCGAGAAAACGCGCTGCTTAATACAGCTCTGACTGTTTTTGGTGTTGCCTTTATCACCACGTGTATGTCTAGCCTGCTCATGCTGAGGGCGGCAAAGGACGACATGCTTGCAGGGGCATGGGGCGATGCAGGCGCAACTCTCATTCTGATCATGTTTGTAGCTGTCTGGACCTGTGATAGCGCGGCGTATTTCGTGGGAGTGAACCTTGGCAAGCACAAACTCTTTCCACGCGTTAGCCCAAAGAAGTCGTGGGAAGGGGCGATTGCTGGACTGCTCGCATCTGTGATTGTATTCATCGGACTTTGTACGTGGTTGATGCCATCCTTTGGGCTTTTTAACGCGGCAGCGTGCGGACTCATCGCCGGCATCTTTGGTCAAATTGGCGACCTTGTGGAATCACTTCTAAAACGTGATGCAATTGTGAAAGACTCAGGCGGAATTTTGCCCGGACATGGGGGCATTTTCGATCGATTTGACTCGATGTTGTTCGTTGCGCCCCTGGTGATGATCTACATTGCACTTTTGGACATTATTCCTGCCTTTCTACCCTGATGCCAGAAAACATACATCACGGAGGCCATGACCATAGTGGTCACGACCATATTCACGAGCATCGCGACATTCGCCCCTTGCGCATTGCAATTGCGTTAACCGCAACAGTTTTTGTTGTGCAAATTATAGGTGGCGCAATCTCAGGAAGTCTTGCACTCTTGTCCGATGCCGGACACGTCCTTGTAGATCTCGCGTCATTGCTCATTGCATTCTTTGGGTTGCGCATTGCTGCGAAGGCAAGAGAGCAACACGATGTTAAGTACACGTTCGGACTACGTCGCATCGAGATCCTCGCTGCGCTCACAAATGGATTTTTACTCGTTGGCATCTGCATCTACATTGTGGTTGAGGCCATACGTCGCCTCGCCGAGCCCACGCACGTGCATGCAGAGTCGATGCTTGCAGTAGCCGTTATCGGTCTCATTGCAAATGCTGTAAGTGCATTATACCTGCATCGCTCCGAACATATAACAACGCGTAGCGCATATCTACACGTGATCACCGACCTGCTTTCTAGTGCCGGTGTTATCGTTGCTGCTATCGTGATCGCCGTTACGAGCTGGGTGTGGGTAGACCCCGTTATCTCGATCCTGATAGCCCTGTTGATCACCCGCGGAGCTATACGCGTCATTCGAGAGTCGAGCATCATTCTCATGGAGTCGGCCCCTGCCGGCGTTTCTCCGGTGGACGTCCGAGCAGCAATAGGCAAGATCGACGGAGTTACGAACGTCCATGACGTACACGTGTGGCAGCTGACATTAAACGACAACACAGCCACAGTTCACGTAGTGTCAAACAGAGAAACCGATGATGTAGTGCGTGACGTGCGAACTACGCTAAAGGAATCATTCGGCATAGAGCACGTTACTGTTCAAGTAGAGAGCGAAAAACTACACTCAGACGGAGAGTGCGGGGCCTGCGAATGATCACTGAAGTACTTCAAACATTGCCATTGGTTCTCTACGCATTGTATGTATCCGGACGCTACCTCAGTGCAACTCAGGCCCGCATACTACAGTCGTTGATCGCTGCATGCTTCATCGCCCTATTGATCGGCACATCGTTGGACTACGTCAGTTCATTGCTGCTCATCGTACTGCAGGCCGGCTTGTCACTTGCTGTGATAGCAATGGCCGTCCCAATGGCAGTTAATGCTATGCGTGTCCAATCAGGAAAACAACGAGGCTGGATAGAACTATTCGTTACGGCGATTGTGGTGTCGGTCGCGTTTATGTAGATGTAGCCGCCCTACCTCTGCACGATAAGGGGCTTCACAACTGCACCGGTTGCGTGCTCGAGGCGCACGTAATAATTGCCAGACGCAAGACGTTACAAGACTGTAAGAAATATCTGTTCGAGGCCGTCAATCCTTGGGAATTGAACTGCTATCTTTATGGGCATCGGCGCGATAGCATGCTATCGCGCTAACCCCGTAACCCTGTAACCCCGTAACCCCATGTCTTCTTACTACGACCCCAAAGACCTCGGAAAATTTGGCCAGATCGCCGAGTTCCAACCCGCACTCGCAGAGAAATTCTTCACATGGTACGGCGATGTCTTTGCCGAAGGAGCTCTCTCGCAGCGCGAGAAGTCGCTCATCGCCCTTGCCGTTGCACATGCCGTGCAGTGCCCGTATTGTATTGACGCCTACTCAACGGATAGTCTCCAAAAGGGTGCTACTGAAGAAATGATGATGGAGGCCGTCCATGTGGCAGCAGCTATTCGCGGCGGTGCTTCACTTGTGCATGGCGTGATGATGATGAACAAGGTAAAAGAAGTGACGATGTAATCTGATGGCACAAGCAACTACAAGTTTACAGAGGCGTGGGGCTGATTTGGCGGACGCCACGTATCAGCTTCATGTGCTGCATCACGGACATGCAGCCGAGAACCTGCCTTCATTTGGCGAGAAGCTGCGCCCAATTGGCTTATTGCCCCTTAATCCCCTAACTCCACAGATCCTACAGGTGAACGTGGGGAAGATGTGTAATCAGGCATGCAAACATTGTCATGTTGATGCGGGTCCTGACCGTACGGAGATCATGACCAGGGAAACAATGCAGCAGTGCCTGGATGTATTGGCTCGAACGGAAATTGGAACGGTTGATCTTACAGGGGGCGCCCCAGAGATGAATCCGGATTTCCGGTGGTTTGTTGAACACATCTCTGCTCTCGGCCGGAAGATCATCGTTCGGTGTAATCTTACGATCATCGTTGCAAACCCCAAGTACCGAGACCTGCCACAATTCTTTGCTACACATGGTGTGCATGTGATGTCGTCCCTGCCGTTTTACGATGCAAGCCATACGGACCGTCAACGTGGCGGAGGAGTTTTTGCCGACTCAATAGAAGCACTAACGATGCTCAATGCAGTTGGGTATGGAATGCCAGACTCTGGGCTCTTGCTCGATTTGGTGTATAATCCACTTGGTGCATTGCTGCCTGGACCTCAAGCATCGCTCGAGAAAGAGTTTAAGAAGAACCTTTGGACAAAAAATGGCGTTTCGTTTAACAGTCTCCACTGCATCACCAATATGCCCATCTCGCGCTTCCTTGAGTACCTCATCGATAGTGGCAACTACGGGCAATACATGGAGACACTCGTCAACGCGTTCAACCCTGTTGCCGCACAAAGTGTAATGTGTCGCAATACAATTTCTGTTGGATGGGACGGGGCTCTGTATGATTGCGACTTCAACCAAATGTTGGAGCTGCCGGTGGCAACAACATCGCGTCACATCTCCGCATTTGATCTCGATGCCCTGAACAAACGATCCATCGTGATCGATCAACACTGTTTTGGTTGCACAGCCGGTGCTGGGTCCAGCTGCGGTGGTCAGCTGACGTAATGCTGCCGCACAACATCTGCATCATCATGTGTAAAGCCCCGGAGCTTGGCAAGGTAAAGACGCGCCTTGCAGCTTCTGTTGGCGATGAAGCAGCATTGCGAGTGTATTCTGCGATGTTTAAGCACGTGCTTCTGCGGACAGCAGATGCGCCATGCGAGTTTGTGATCTGCTTTGACGGTAATGAAGACGTGTTGCCTCATAGCGAGTACATTGCAATTCGTCAGCGTGGTACTGACCTGGGTGAGCGCATCTGCAATGCGGTGGAAGATGTGGGCAGTTTTGATACATGCGTGGTGATCGGTACAGATGCACCCTTCCTTGATGCAGATACCCTTCGTAACACATTCCGCCAATTGTCATCAACCGATGTAGTAGTGGGGCCATCTGTTGATGGCGGATATTATCTCATCGGATTCAATACCGTGAACAATAGACTCTTCGACCAGATCACGTGGAGTAGTGATCGAGTTCTTCTTGAGACACGTGAGCGCTGCACAGAACTTGGATTGCGTGCCGAGCTCCTCCCTCCAATGATCGATGTTGATACACTGGGAGATATACACGCGCTGGAACCTCAGACACAGCTTCAAGAAAGTATTGCGCGTCTATTGATGGAGTTGGTGGCGCCGATATCGTAGATTACATCTATGCGCATCGTCATCATCGGTAATGGTGTAGCAGGAATAACTGCAGCACGCTATCTGAGGAAACTCTCTGACCACGAAATCATCGTGGTGTCGGAAGAAGCCCCTTACCATTTTTCGAGACCGGCAATGATGTATGTGTCCATGGGACACATGACGTTTGACAACACAAAGCCGTACGAAGATTGGTTTTGGAAGAAGAATCGTATTGAGCTTATGCATGATACCGTGATTGCTGTCGCTTCTTCGAATGCCGGGTTGCACATCTCTCTTCGTTCAGGTTCTACGATTGATGCCGATACGATAATCTTTGCAACTGGGTCTGAACCTGCATGGTTCGGTTGGACAGGTGAGCACCTGCCGGGCGTTCAGGCATATGTGCACAAGAGCGACCTCGAGGCACTGGAGCGCAACGTTCAAGGCGCACGCAATGCTGTTGTGGTTGGTGGTGGCCTCATTGGTGTTGAAGCCGCTGAAGTATTGCATGCACGTGGCCTACATGTGACCATGCTTGTACGCGAGTCGGGCTTCTATAGACGGGTGTTTCCTGCTGAAGAGTCTGACATCATCACGAAACATATCGCCGCGCAGGGAATAGATCTCAGACTGAGTACGGAGTTGGATCGAATTGTAGGGGGCGAAAATGGCGGTCGAGTCAACCACGTAATTTCGTCGAGTGGCGAATGCATTCAGGCAGATGTTGTGATTCTTGCAACGGGCGTTAAGCCCACGATCGATCTGGCGACGCAATCTGGACTGAATACTGATCGCGGGGTATTGATCAATGACCGATTTGAAACATCTTTGCCGAACGTGTTTGCAATTGGCGACTGCGCGCAATTCGAACACGGGGTTGAGCAATTGTGGTATGCCGCACGTGCACATGGAGAGCATGTGGCGCGGGTGATCATTGAGGGGGCTGGTCCTTACGTTCGTGGAACGTACTTCAACAGCGCAAAGTTCTTTGATCTCGAGTGGCAAGTGTATGGTGTGATACCTCCCGAGAGTGATGAAAGCAACTCCGTGTATTGGAATGACGCTTCGTCCACACGATCTGTGCGAATTGCACACAACAATGGAATTGTAGTTGGTGTGCACGGCATTGGAGTGAGGCTGCGTCAAGAGACATGCGTTAATTGGATTGAGAGCTGTACGTCGATAGACATTGTTCAGAAGCAGTTTCAGAAGGCAGTCTTTGATCCCGAGTTCACAAGAAAGGTGACAGTATGAATTACATAGAGCTCACGGTGCCTGACGCCATGCGTAATCACGGTACAATGTGGTCGCGATGGAAGAATAGAGGAGTGCCGGCGTATCTGCTTGCACTCGTACTCACAGGCTTCTACATCTTAGTGTATTGGTTTCCTGAGCCCCTTGCGCCACTCGCGTCTCTCCTGGATCCTCTTGCACAGCTCCTACGTGGTAGTGCGGCAGACAGGTGGTTCTTGTATGGCACGGTCTATACTGTTGCCGTGCTTGTGATGGGAGTGCGTATGCTTCTGCGCTATCGCACACAACGGTATCATGTCTATCGCACGTTGACGCTGATGACTGTACAATTGATGATGTCGTATTTAATTCCTGCGCTTCTTGCGCGGATGGGCAGTAAAGAATTCTACTTCAGTTATTTTTGGCCACTTAAGCCAGAGTATCTGTTTCCGTCCAACATCAGCGCTCTTGTACAGAGTGACAATGGCTTACTGATGTTCATGGGTTTCTGGACAATAACAATGACGGTTGTGGCCACGCCCGTGCTCACCTATTTCTACGGTAAACGGTGGTACTGTTCCTGGGTATGTGGATGTGGCGCACTGGCCGAGACAGCTGGCGATCCGTTCCGTCAGAACAGCGACAAGACGCTCACTGCATGGAAAATTGAACGCTGGATGGTGCATTCCGTGCTCGCTTCGGTTGTGGCTGTTACGGGGCTTATCTGGTGGGCCAATGTTGACCCAGCATCGCCTGTAGCCCCTTATGCTCAGGATGCGAATAACGTGTACGGATTCCTTATTGGCTCAGTGTTCTCAGGTGTAATCGGTGTTGGCTTTTATCCACTCATGGGAGCGCGCGTGTGGTGTAGGTTTGGTTGCCCCATGGCCGCAGTGTTGGGCCTTCTGCAGAAATATGCGTCACGCTTTCGTATTACAACAAACGGCAGTCAATGTATTTCGTGTGGCAACTGCAGCACGCACTGCGAAATGGGGATAGATGTACGCGCCTATGCGCAACGCGGCGAAGACATTAAGCGCTCATCATGTGTAGGTTGTGGTGTCTGTGCAACTGTATGTCCACGCGGCGTCTTAAAATTGGAGAACAAATGAGAAAGAATATCTCCTCTGGAACTCCATGGGAGGCAGTGGTAGGATACAGCCGAGCAGTGCGTGTTGGAAATCACGTTGAAGTAGCCGGCACAACTTCCATTGAAGGCACTGAACTTATTGGTAACGGCAACGCATATGAGCAGGCACGATTTGTGTTTCGCAAGATCGAAAAGGCGTTGCATGAAGCAGGTGCTACATTGCGAGACGTAGTGCGAACTCGCATGTATATCACAACGTCAAACGTAACCGATGATGTACTTCGTGCACACGGCGAAGTATTCATGGACATTCGTCCAGTTGCAACCCTCGTTGTTGTGAGTGCGTTGATTGATGATAGGTTGTTAGTTGAAATCGAAGTAACAGCAATCATTGATGAGGACGGAATCTCGCCGTGACTGACACTTTTGCACTACCGATCTGGTGGGACCTTGCTGCAACATTTCTGTATGCACTGGTAGGGGCGCGATTCGCAATCATGCGCGGGTATGATGTAGTGGGTGTTTTAATGATCTCCCTCATCGTCAGCGTTGGTGGGGGACTCTTGCGCGACATACTCTTGCAGTCGGGTCCGCCCGTTGCTCTTCGAGAACCGCTTTACGTTGGAATGGCCTGGAGTGCAGCTATTGTTGGACTTGTGCTCTACAAGAAAGTGCCACGTCTTCAACGAATGATTGATGTTGTCGATGCGCTATCGATTGGACTCTATGGAGTCTTTGGTGCGCAGAAGAGTCTGATGTTTGGCCTTGGTCTACTCGGAGCAATATTTGTAGGCGTGTTAAATGCGGTAGGGGGCGGAATACTCCGGGATGTCATTGTGCGAAATGAGCCCGAGATATTCCGTCCAGGTACATTCTATGCGGTAGCCGCAATCGCTGGCGTTGCGTGCTTTGTTGTGCTTGCGCGCATTCTTAATATCGATACAGACCTGGCTGCAGTCATCAGCATTGCGCTCACTGTTGTCGTTCGCATGCTTGCACTGAAGTATGGATGGAAAACAAAGAGACTCTCCTAGAACTCTGGTATAGCTACTTAAAGAAGCCACGAGCATCTGTTTTCATTTGGATGAGCGAAGTCTTTAGCAAGTACATCATATGTCCAGCAGGATAATACGACATGCTTACATTGTTTCTAAGTGAAGCGGGCAGCCCCATATGCTCAAACGTATATTCTGTGCCATAGAATGGTGTGGCCAAATCGTAGTAGCCATTGAGCACCCACACACGAAGTGATGGATTCATTTGAATTGCTTCTCGCAGATTTGGGGCCACGTTCAGATACTCATTCTGCGCATTGGAGAAGTCCCATGGCCAAACACGACCTGTTAACACTTCGTATGGAAGAGTGGTAGTTACGTTGAGTTCTCGTGTGAGGTAGTCGTTGATGCACGTAGAAAAACATCCAGCGATAGTTGGATGATGACTTGGATCGCGTTCCATCGAAACACCAAGACGATCTGCCACCGTCCCTGTGTAACGACTATCGAATCGACCAATGACAAGCCCCTTATCACGAAGCAGCTCTTGACAGAAGCGAAAAATGATCGGGCGCAGTTCGGACTTATCGATGTAATCGCGGGAGAGCCCAGTGAATGTTGCAACGCGGTCAATGATGGATTCTCTCTCACCGCTCGTGAGCTTGTTGCCCTTCATCAATGCTAGCGTGTAGTCACCCATTGCAAAGATTCGTGCTTGATCTATGAGTTGCTCAAGAGGAAGCGCCTGCATGGGAGCGCTAAGTTTCTTGTGATACCATGCCGTTGCGGCATACGTGGGCATAAAGGTTGTGAATGGCAAGTCATTGCCATCTTTAAAGTCGATCGACTGAAAATTGAGAACAGCACTCACGAGGATGATGCCATTGAGGTACATCCCATATCGGTGTTGAAGATGTTCGGAGAGTCCACTAGCGCGCGTTGTTCCGTACGATTCACCAATAAGATATTTTGGCGATGCCCAGCGTTTGTTATCTGAAATCCAGCGGCGAATAAACTCACCCACAGATTCAATGTCTTGGTTGTAGCCGTGAAATTGTTTTGCGTCCTTCTCATCAGTTGCACGAGAGAAACCGGTACTCACAGGATCAATGAAGACGAGATCCGTCATATCGAGCCATGATTGATCATTGTCTACGAGTTTGTAGGGAGGGGGCAATGTGGTTCCGTCATCATTCATTGCAACCCGACGTGGACCAAGAACGCCAAGGTGAAGCCACACGCTTGATGAGCCGGGGCCACCATTAAATGAAAATGTTAGTGGACGCTTTGCAGGATCTGCCTCACCAGTCTTCGTGTATGCGATGAAGAATACCTTAGCCCTTGGCGAACCATCTTCTTTGAGCAACGTGAGATGTCCAGCGGTTGCTTCATAGGATATGTTCGCGCCGCCAATCGACATGCTATGCTTCGTTGTAATAGGCTTTTGAAATAGTGCAACCGCATCTGGTGCATTGGCACCGAGCTTTGCCGATGCAGAATCAGCAGCATACAGTGGCAGCGCTCCAGAAAGGAGCGTCAAGAAAACAATTGTCAACATATTATGATGCATAGAGGCATGGATTTGTGTGAAGTAAAAAGTTACGTTGAGACAGATGCGGAGGCCTAGAATGAACCAACGAACCAATGAAGCGAGTGCCCTTACTCCGCAGTATTCTCGCTCCTCAACGAACTCATTTTCTCTGCAAGCACGTCTTCGGAAGGGGCCTTGAATTCGTCAATGAACGGCGTGATGTCCGTGAAGAGTCCACTCATTGTTTCTGTGTGGATATACTTTGCAACCTCTTCCATACTGCCGGTTTCATTGAAGACTTTGAGCTGACGGTCGGCACCTGAACCGTTCTCGAGAATGTGGTACACGTATTCGAGATCCTTTCGCGATCCGAGATCATCCACCACATCATCAACAAATGCAAGAAGCTCGAGAATGAGTTCGCGTGCTGGCATTTCTCGTTGACGCCCAAAATCAATAAGCTTTCCATCGAGTCCATACCGAACAGCACGCCATTTATTTTCCATAAGGAGGCTACGACGATACGAGCGAAAGGATAAATTCTTTTCGTAGAGGGAAAAGAGTTTCGCAGCAATTGCCTGGCACAACGCAGCGATCGCAATGGTCTCTTCCACACGCATAGGAAGATCGCATATGCGGATCTCCAATGTTGGGAAGGATGGATGCGGACGAATGTCCCACCAAATTTTCTTTGCGTTGTCAATTGATCCGGTTTGAATCAAGAGCTCTACATAACTCTGATACTCTCTCCAACTTGAGAAAGAGTCAGGTAGTGCAGTACGCGGAAATCTTTCAAACACTTTAGAACGATAACTCTTTAATCCGCTGTTCATTCCCATCCAGAACGGAGAATTGCTAGAGATTGCCAACACGTGTGGCATAAAATATCGCATCTCGTTCATGAGCTGGATCTGGGTCTCACGATTCGAAATTCCTACGTGAATGTGCATGCCGAAAATCAGTAGCGATCGTGCAAGCATCTGCATATCCTCTACCATCACCTTGTACCGTTCGTCAGGATAAATCTCTTGATCCTGCCAGCGTGCAAATGGGTGCGTGCTCGCCGCACCAATTCGGAGTCCGTTCTGCTGTGCAAGGTGAGCAACGATGGATCGAATCTTGGTTACCTCAAACTTGGCTTCGGTTGTATTGTTACAAATGCCGGTGCCAATTTCGAGCATCGATCCGTGCATCTCGGGCTTGATGTGTTCATGGAGTAACACTCGCCCCTTACTCAAAAGCTCGAGGTTTACATGAGACTTAAGATCGTACGTGGTTGGATCAAGAACCATGTACTCTTCTTCGATGCCGAGCGTAAAGCTTGGACGCTCGTAGGGGTTGCCGGGATCGAGTGAGACGCCGGCATCTTCAACTGCCATACTTGACTCTTTGAACGTGGTGCACCAAGATAGGGAGCAAGCTTTCGCACTGCAACCTCCGCGATGGTGTTTCGTTGTAATATTGTCTATGGCAGAATTTAGCATTGAAGGCAACGGTCGCCTAGAAAAGACGGCGATCTACTATAACGGCGACCAGCTTGACGGGGTGAAAGAGGTATTCCTGAATCTTGATGAGAATGGGGCGTTTGACGCAATCATCATGTACACAGGGTCAGACGAGAAATCGTACACGAAAAACATCTTCGTGGACTACCTTGAAAACGTTCGGACGGAACCCCCAGGTTTCTCCGAAGAAGAAGCTCGGTCCCTGTCTCTGTTTGCGGTAATCAGTGATGGTGAACTAGCACAGACAACCATTCTGCGGAACAACGAAGAACAAAATGGCGTTGTAAGCGTCTACGTGCACGTCAAAGCACCAAGTGTTCCTCAGGGTGGGGGTTTACGAGCATTTTTTGGCGGACAAAAAGAGATCCCAGAGCACACGGAGTTTAAGGCGGAGATTGTCTACCGAGAAGACAACGGTGATCTAACCACAGAAGGAATATTCTAACATGAAACCTCGCAATACTATTACCATCGTGGCCATTGTTGCAGCCCTCTTCACAATGGTTCTCCCTCTTGATTCTCTGGCTCAGCGAAGAGGTGGCGGTTCGTTTGGTGGAAGCCGCGGAGGAAGTAGGAGCTTTTCTTCGCCTCGCAATGGTGGCGGTTCATTTGGTGGTTCACGTAGGTCAACACCATCTGGTACAGGCACGTCCCCTCGCTCTGGATCTACTCAACGTTATGGTAACGCACCAACCACACGAAATTCGTTTGGTGGCTCACGTATGAATTCATCTGGTGATTACACAAGCCGCTATGGTGCTCCTCGTGCCGCGGCAAAGGAATCATTCTCTGGCGCAGGCGGCACACGCACGAACTACACTGTTAACCGCTATGGCGGAATGGGTGACGGATTCATGATGGGCTACGTGATGGGAAGCATGCCGTGGTACTGGAGTATGCCTTTTCACCCAGCATATTATTATTCCCGTCCGTATACGGCAATGAATCCGGACGGAACAACAGGCGTCTATCCTGGTACATTTCAGTGGGGGACGTTGTTCTTTACGCTACTACTTATTGGTGGCGTGATCTTCATCGTTTACGTTTGGCTTCGCAATCGCCGCCGGCGCAGCCTTGGCTACGACTCTTCAGGGGTCTTTGCAGAGTCCAATGATACAGGGGCAAAGAGCAGCTTCATGTAAATGATCTGCCGTACGCTTTACCGTGCGATCAAGAGCGGAACCGTTCGGATGCCAAAGCCATGAATGAGAATGAGATTGTACGTGCCCGAAGCAAGTGATCGCACATCAATCGATACAATTCCTGGCTCTATAACTCCTCTGTAGACCACCGTTCCATCGAGTGCTACAATTGTTGCCTGCATTGACGTGTGGGCTGTCACAGAGACCGTGCTTGTTGCAGGGTTTGGCCAAAGCATGACTGGTCCTATTGCAGCATTGTCTTCCTGAACAGAAACTGTGGGTGACACAAGGGCGATAAGTTGGATCTCAATAAGCGAAGGTGTGCCATCAGATGTTACACGGAGCTTGCCACTATATAGGCCGGTATCCGAGGCGGTACACCGCAGAGGAACGCTTACGCTGCTGCCAGAAAGGATGACGGTTTTAGGTGCGGCCGTTATGGAGAATGCATTGGCAGGTGTAATTCCCTCGGAAACAGTTTCATAGTTCGACACATTCAAATCACTCGTTCCAACGTTTCGAATTGTAGCCGTTCGTGTTCGTGTTTGGCCTGCATTCATTGTACCAAAAACAACTTGCGTAGCGGTGAACTCAGGAAGTTTTGTTCCATTGGGACCTGAGTACCGATACTCCAAGAGGGAGACATTCGACCCTGAGAGGAGAAGTGAGGGTCGAGAAAGATTCAGTGCCAGTGTTGAGTTAACTGACCCAGCAGGCAGGGAAAGAACTGGCTGCCATGTTGTGCCAATGTCGTCCGTGCCCATTACTTCTCCATTCGTTCCGATCAGTAGATGATGACCTTCACCAGCATCAACGCGCAACGGTGTGAAGCCGAGTGAAATGTCAGATGCGCCAGCCCTCCAGTTTGCGCCACCATTTGTTGATGACGCAATTCGGTAAGGGGCGTTCACTTCGGAGCCCACGCGATAAAGAAGTATACCATTGAGATTGTTGCTAAACGCAATTGACAATATCACAGCTCCATTCACACCAAGTGAGCCTTGCAACCAGGACTGCCCCCTATTCGTAGACGAGATAATTCGTCTACTCGATGTGCCAAACCAAATGGCATCACCACGAAAGAACGTGGCACCTCGAATGATCTTTTCTGCGCCTGAAGAGATTGGTGCGCCCGTTGCAACTGCCCACGTAGCGCCACCATTGGTTGTTCTGCTTATACCAAATTTTCCAGCTATGGGGTTGCCAAACGCAACGCCGCTCTGTGCATCATAAAGACGAATCCCTTCAACAGACGCCATGTTCGTGCCGACGTTCACACCGCTCCAGGAGTTGCCGCTCGTTGTTGAGCGAGAGATCGTGGGTACGGAACTCAACAATCCACCAATCAGCAATGTTGAAGAGCTGACACCCTCCAATGCATTTACAACGAATGGAGTTGCTGCAGTACCACCAGCACCAGCTTGCTTAGCAAAGATGAGCGCGCTCTGACCATAGTATGTACCGGTAGTGAAAAGTGTCCCATCTGATGTGTAATCAGCAAGATCCCAGTTAGAGGCTGGCGTCTGAATGAGTGCTGAAAACTCATTGGATGTAGGTAGCTCAACGGGAATTGAAACGATTTCAAAGTTGCTGTAGGTGCCACTTCCAATTGTGAGACCTACCTCGATGTTGGATGCATACCAAGGAAAGTTTGGATCGAGCTTTACATCAAAGCTGCCGCTGACTTCGCCGTTTCTGAGAATAGAACCAAGTAAGATTGTAGCTGTGCCAAAATATTGAACGTTGTTAATGAGCAATCGTGGGGTTACTACAACACTGGATGCATCAGACAGGACGTTCTTGATCTTGAACTTTATTGTGGTGCGGTTATATGTGGTTACGCTACCAGATTCTGATCCGCCAATCTCAAGGCCATTCAGTAGAAGTCCGGGCATTCGTTCGCCGCTGGTAAAAGTTGAGTTGACCTTTACTGCACGCTCCGCATTTATGCGGCCCCAATATCGCGGCTTTGAATCAATCGTAACACCTGCAAGATTGTCAGCCGTACCTCTGATCTGCGCATAGATCATTTCAGGCGTCCAGTCAGGATGAACGGCCTTCACAAGCCCCGCAATGCCTGATGTTAAAGGGCTAGAGAATGAAGTTCCTGAAAGTGCCTTGTATTGATTGTTGGGATACGTGCTCATGATGCCTTCACCGGGAGCGTAAACCGCAACGTTCATACCGTAGTTTGAAAAGCCCGAGACAACGTCAGTTACTGAACACGATCCAACGCCTAAAACTCCACTCAGACTTGACGGAGAATGTTTCAACACGTCATTGTTTGCACCGTCGTTGCCAGATGCAGCAATAACGAGCGAACCTTTCGCTATTGCATAGTCAATGATGTCTTGCCCTGAAGCGCTCTGATCATATCCACCCCACGAGCAATTGATAATGTGTGCGCCAAGATCTGCTGCATAGGCAATTGCTTCGTATCCACGAAGAATGCCTCCAAAATTCGGATTATCTGAGCCGCACTTAATGGGAATGATCTTACAACTAAAACCAGGGCTCGCAACGCCCTTTGCATTGTTTGTTACTGCGCCAGCGCAACCGCCAACAACTGTTCCATGACTAGTGATATCTGTAATGGTACCGTTCACACGTGGATCGTTATCCGGACGAAAAATACCAGACTGCGCATCTGATACTGAGATGTTTCCAACAAAATCCCAACCACGAATATCATCGATATAACCGTTGCTGTCATCGTCTATGTTGTTGCCGGCAATCTCTTTTGTATTCGTCCAAATATTTCCTGCAAGATCTTCATGTTGCCAGTCCGTACCTGAGTCTATGATGGCGATGATAACAGAAGCAGCCCCCTTCGTAACATCCCATGCTTTGTCTACCTTCATGGACGCCATCCACGGTTGTTGTCCATAACGTACGTCATTTGGAGCATAGCTCATTGTCTGCACGTAGTAGGGAATGGCATATTCCACATCTGGATTGCCCATCATTTTAGCACAGGCATCAAATGGATCAATCGCCTCATTGTACTGAACGTGATAAACGCGATCAAGTCCGAGTTGGCGAGACAGCGCTGCATCTGCCAAGTGGGTGAAAGCCGAGCGTACTTCTCGAACATTTAACTGAGCAAGTGCAATGTTCGCAGCACTGCCATCGATTGATTGCTGTTGGCGTGCAATGCCGTGCGATTCACGTGTTTTAACAACAATAACGCCGGGCACAAACGTGCCATGTTTTGGGCGATGAATAACGGTAAGCGTTGCTGCTCGGTTGATACCGTTAGGTAGCGAAATCGCATCGCGGCGGACAAGATAGGCGTCTTGGCCCGGGAGCAGGCCTGCAGTTGCGATAGCGGTTGAAAGCACGGTGGTCAACGCTAGTAGTAGAGTCGAGATTCTCATTTTGGGGTCCAAAGATTCCGAGTTTGTCTATCATGAGCGGCAAAAACAGCCTGCAATTTACTGAAAGTTGCAGTTTATACGTATTCATCGGTTTAGCTTCGGTAGTTTGTAACCAAAGATGGGGTCTGGGTTTTTTCCCACCATACCTGAACAAGTAAAGAAATCGTTTATGTCATTTTATATGTGGAGTCTACTATGAAGAAGCAGAATACGTGGATGGCCCTGGCCGTCACAACCTTTACAGCATTGGCTCTTGGCTTATCAGCCTGTTCCGAAGCTGGCGTTACACCTGGCGAGCCGATGGGATTGACGGAGTCTGTTGCTACCACAACCTTTGATCTTAACGCGTATCCAATGGAGATCAACGATCCTACGATGGAAACGATGATGTCCGAGCGTCCAGATCCAAAAGTTAAACGTCCAGCTCGCACTCCATTTAGCGATCTACTCCGTGCCCTGAATCTTACTGCTGAGCAAAAGCTTACGGTTGATCGTTTGTTGTCTGCACATAACGACTGTGTGAAGGCAGCACTTGAGAATCTTCGCGCTGCAGAAAGAGAAATCATTAAGGCAGCTCGCACTGAAGCAGAAGCTGTAAAGCAACAAGTGAAAGACAGCACACTTACACGTGAAGCAGCTCGTGAGCAACTACGTGCAATCAGCAAGAGAACACGTGAAGCACTTCGGAGCCTCCCAGGTCGCGAAGATGCCCGTGCCGCTATCAAGGCATGCGATGACTCGTTCATCCGTGGCCTTAGCGAAATCCTAACGCCAGATCAAATGGCGACCCTTAAGCGTTGGCTTGCCTCGCGCAAGGGTGGCGATACAACTCCTCCAAACCCTCGCGATGACAAAGACGACAAAGACACAACGCGCGGTACAGGTCGCGGTTGACCCCAAAGAATTCGGCTCTGTATATACAATGATGCCCGTTGTCACGCTTGTGGCGGCGGGCATCGTTGTAGATTGCAGAATGTTATCGTCGATTCTAGCGCGCACTGGCCGACTCATCATGAATTTCCTCGCCGAAATCGGGCAGATTGTTCTGCTCGTTCTCGGCATTATTCGCTACCTGCCTCGTATCTATAAGGATAGGGGGCTTGTACTCGAACAGATGAAGGTTGTTGGATCAGACTCATTGCCACTTGTGATCCTCGTTGGTGCATTTACCGGCGCAATTGCCGCACTTCAAGCCACAAATCTTTTTGCAAAGTTCAACCTGATTGGAATTGCACGGCCATTCATTGGTGGTTCTATCGCTACGGTAGTTTTTACGGAGCTAACGCCTGTCCTTACAGCCCTTGTTATTGCTGGACGTGTTGGCGGATCGATCGCTGCACAAATCGGCACAATGAAAGTTTCGGAGCAGATTGACGCTCTTGACATGATGGCCATAGACAAGGACCGCTATCTGGGTATGCCTCGCGTTATGGCTGCCATTACGATGATGCCAGTCCTTGCGGTGTTCTCAAGTGTGGTTGCACTCGTAGGCGCCTATGTCCTAACGAGTTTTATGTTCGACTTCAGTATAAGTACATTCTTCAACTCTGTTCAAACGTTCTTTAGCATCGGCGAGATAATTCGCGGACTATTTAAGTCACTCGTCTTTGGCGGCTTCACCGCGATTATCGGTTGTCACGTAGGCTTCCAAACTGAGGGTGGCGCCGAAGGAGTTGGCAATTCAACAGTGCGAGCATTCACCATATCCGCAGCAAGCATCCTTGTCATTGATGCGTTGTTTGGTGTGGTGTTCTAACCATTCCAAAATAGTACGATGAGCGACGTACATGGAATTGTCCGTGATAGTGGGCAAGGCAGTCAGCCAACAATTCAACATCTGCACAGCGGTTCGCCCCATACTTTACTTGATGTATCCTTTAGCAATGGTGTGTTACGGCTGACGGTTGACCAGTTTGAACAGCGCAGACTCTACTGGCGCAAACTGCCAGATGACGGCGGCATTGAATTTGCCTCGCGCATTGACCTGTTGCGAAAATCAACCGACGCTATTTGTTTAGAAGCACTTTCATGCCAGTGGACACAGTCCATGAGCGTTTCTGAACGCTCACTTTTTCAGGAGATCAATCGCGTTCCTGCAGGCAAAACCCTTGTCTATGACGGACGAACCGTACAGTTTGAAAACAATGAGGAAACGTTAACTCCTGCCGACCCAAATGAAGTGTTGCTAGGCGTACTTCGAAGTTTGCGTGGTAGAGACGTTGTGTTGGGGTTAAGCGGAGGATTCGATAGCCGAACATTAATGGCGGCGTTGCATGGTGCAGAGGTTCCGTTTCGAGTGCACACGTACGGGACACGTGCAATGCCTGATGTGCGCAGAGCCAGGGATGTTAGCGTTCATGATGGTGTTTCGGTTATCGTATCTGAGATAGATAAAGAAGAATGGGACGTCCATTCCGTTCTCACATCTCTTCGCAAAACAGCATGGCAGTCCGAAGGAACGTACCCTGGCGTACACGCACTCGTCTTTGATAACGCGGATGAAAGACTTGGCCCCAAGGCAGTGCTCGTAGATGGTGGATATGGCGCGCTCTTGCGAGGGGGCTTTGGAAACTCGCTCATTGTTCGCGCTTCTCGCGCATTAACTGATCGCCACGCTGAAGAGGTTGTTCGTCACTTGGGTGTTCGTGGATGTGAGACTCTGCATCCCGACGTGCAAGAAGCAGCGCATGCCCTAACGGTTGATGCGATGCAGTCCGCACTTGATGCAATGCCAGCTTACTTCAGGCAACATAGTCGTCAGTGGATCGACGAATTCTTTCTTCGATGGAATCCGCGCGGATACACAGCTGCTCCACAAGCTGTATACGATGCTCGATTGAATTCGGCTCCAACATTTCTTGATGAAGATGTTGTTCGTGCGGTCTTCAACAGTCCGATTGAATTCAGAAGTAATGGTCGTTGGTTTCGATCAATGATCTCAAAGTGGCGACCAAACCTTAGAAGCCATGCGATGGTTGGAAAGAGTCGTGATGTCCCGTGGGCATTGGCAGGCAGGCCAATGACGTCAGCGATTTGGTCTCGACTTCTACCTTCATATCCTGAGGCTGCACATGGTGCTATTGAGCGACATTTCTATGCGCTACTTCGGCCTGTCATAATGGACTTGAGTGGCAGCATCATGTCTTCACAATTCGATGTGTGGGATATGAATGAGATTCAACGACTAGCTGCGGCAACATCCGCAACTGAAGGTACACATGAAGATCGTGCAACGCTGCTGTTATGGTTGGGGTATAGATTGATGGCCGACACGCCACAAAATTCTGCTACAGCGTAACGAGTAATATTTATGCGTTGAATCAGAACGCCACCAGGCATAACATCAATAGCATGTGTGCCAGTAGAGATGTGTGATTGCACTCCGGGCTATGTCATTAACGACCAATAAAAGCAATCGCGGAACATATCACGTTTTCCACAGTATCAAAGCCGAACAACCGTAGGAATGCGTGCACGTGTATTTACTGTACAGGCATACTTCTGGTTCCCTGTGGGACTTATTTGTCGCTATTACTACATTTTATTGAGCGCCGCCTTGTTCCTGGGCCTCTATTGCTCCTATTTTTGCGTCCCGCAGAATTCTGTTAGCACTCATACACGAAGAGTGCCAAGAACATCGTCTTGTGCCGTCCTACTACGTTTCACAATCTTTTCATTCGGAGGAATTCATGAATCTCGCGCCATTGCACGATCGCGTGCTCGTTAAAGCAGCAGAAGCAGAAGAAGTGACCAAGGGTGGCATCATTATTCCTGACACGGCTAAGGAAAAGCCAATGCAGGGTGAGATTGTTGCCGTTGGTACAGGCAAGCAAATGGAAGACGGTAAGGTAACGCCGCTTCAAGTGAAGGTTGGCGATAAGGTCCTCTACGGTAAGTATGCCGGTACAGAAATCAGTGTAGAAGGCGATGACTTCCTGATCATGCGCGAAGCAGACATTTTCGCTGTGATTAAGTAAAACGAAGCCCCTTACTCCAACAACCCACATCTACAACAAAACAAAGGCAGAATAATTATGGCAAGCAAAATCATAACGTTTGATGTTGATGCCCGTGCGGCGCTGAAGCGCGGCGTGGATCAATTGGCAGACGCAGTTAAGGTCACGCTCGGACCAAAAGGTCGCAACGTTGTGATCGACAAGAAGTTTGGCGCTCCAACAATCACCAAAGACGGTGTTACTGTTGCGAAGGAAATTGAACTTGAAGACCCAATCGAAAATCTTGGTGCTTCGATGGTTCGTGAAGTTGCTTCAAAGACGAGTGACATTGCAGGTGACGGCACAACAACAGCAACGGTACTTGCACAAGCAATCGTTTCTGAGGGTCTGAAGAACGTTACTGCTGGCGCAAACCCAATGGATCTCAAGCGTGGTATTGATATGGCAGTAAGGGCAATTCACGAAGGTCTTCGTGAACTAAGCCGCCCGGTTCCCGGCAAGAAGGAAATCGCGCAAGTAGGCACGATCTCTGCAAACAATGATTCTACGATTGGCAACCTCATTGCGGATGCAATGGAGAAGGTTGGCAAAGACGGGGTTATCACGGTTGAAGAAGCAAAGGGTACTGAAACATCAATGGACGTTGTAGAAGGTATGCAGTTCGACCGAGGCTACCTCTCGCCATACTTTGTGACAGACGCAGATGCAATGGAGTGTGTGCTCGAAAATCCATACATCCTCATCCATGACAAGAAGATTGGTGCAATCAAGGATCTTCTACCGATCCTCGAAAAGACCGCACAATCAGGCCGCGCACTGTTGATCATCTCTGAAGACATTGAAGGTGAAGCACTCGCAACACTTGTTGTGAATCGCCTCCGTGGCACTCTCAAAATCGCTGCTGTTAAGGCGCCGGGCTTTGGTGACCGTCGAAAAGCAATGCTCGAAGACATTGCCGTGATCACCGGTGGAACAGTTGTATCTGAAGAAAAGGGCTACAAGCTAGAAAGCGCAACTCTTCAACAGCTTGGTACAGCTAAGCGCGTATCGATCGACAAGGATAACACAACAATCGTTGAAGGCGCAGGCAGCTCAGAAGACATCAAGAAGCGTATCAATGAAATCAAGTCACAGATCGAAAAGACCACAAGTGACTACGATAGCGAGAAGCTTCAGGAACGCCTTGCAAAACTTTCTGGTGGTGTTGCAGTTCTCAAGATCGGCGCAGCAACAGAAGTTGAGATGAAGGAAAAGAAGGCTCGCGTTGAAGATGCACTTCATGCAACACGTGCTGCTGTCGAAGAAGGTATTGTTCCTGGTGGTGGTGTTGCGTACCTACGCACACTTGGCAAGCTTGAAGGTCTCGTAACAGAGAACCGTGATCAACTTACAGGTATCGCAATCATCCGTCGTGCCGTAGAAGAGCCAATCCGTCAAATCCTAAGCAATGCCGGCCTCGAAGGGTCTGTTATTGTTGCGAAGATCAAAGAAGGAACCGGCTCGTTTGGTTTCAACGCATATTCCGAGAAATACGAAGATCTTTTCGAAGCTGGCGTGATTGACCCTACAAAGGTTGCTCGCGTAGCCCTCGAAAATGCTGCTTCCGTAGCATCCCTCCTCATCACGACCGAAGCGACCATCGTTGAGCGTCCTGAGAAGAAGGAAGCAGCCGGCCATCAGCATGGCGGCGGCGGCATGGATATGTATTAAGTGCCATAGACATGATAGAAATTCGCCCGGTCCTTGTAAGAGGATCGGGCGTTTCTTTTTCAGATAGTATCGATTCTGCATCTTTGTAGTGATGTTATACGTCGACGCGCTCGCACAACGCCGCTCTGCAAGTCAGAACGTGGCCTCGCTTGTCAACATTCGTGTCACGGCCTCAATGGAGGTCTTTGAAACGGATGGAATATGTACTGTTGGTCTGCATCCGTGGGATGTAACACAAGATTGGCGAGACGCACTTGACATTGTTGAGGAGTTAGCATCAGAAGAACTTGTGCTGGGCATTGGCGAATGTGGACTCGATAGACAATGCAACGCGTCGTGGATACATCAGATTGATGCATTCGAATATGCCGCAGATCTTGCTGAACGTGTTTCAAAACCACTCATGGTACATTGTCTAAAAGCGCACGATGAACTCTTGAGGGTACATAAGTTTATCGATCCGTTGCAACCGTGGATACTTCATGGATTTGTGAAGGGGGCTGACCTAGCCCGCCAATTTCTCGATACTGGAATGACACTTTCATTCGGTTCGGCAGTGCTAAAAGAGTCTGCCTCTTTAGTAGAAGCAATTCGCATTTGCCCGTCTGAGAGAATTTTACTCGAGACTGATTCTCCTGACGTTCTCATTGAAGACATCTACGCTGCTGTTGCAGCGATACGTGGCGTGTCCATTGATGAGTTATGTGAAGCGCTGCAAAAGACGTTTGAGAAGACATTCATTCGCGATCAGCTTTCATGAAGTGTGTTCATGTTGTGGGCTTTGGACTTGCTGGTGCTTTACTTGCATGGGAGTTGCGTAAGCTTGACGTAGATGTCTCCATTGTTGACCTCGGTGAAACGGAAACCTCGTCGCATGTGGCGGCAGGTATGATCACTCCAGTAACCGGCAGAAGGCTAAAGCCAACATGGCGATGTGCAGAACTCACAGAAGTTGCGCACAGCGTTTATGGAGAGATTGAAACGGCACACAGTATTGAGCTATGGACAGAGTGGGCGCTGCGCCGCGTGTTCCGTGAGGAAGTTATGGTTGAGTGGTTTCGTGAGCGCTTACAGCGTGGAGAATATGAGCCCCTTACCGTTAATGAAATCCTGCCTGGTTTTCACGACGACGTTGAATATCCTTTCGGTGGATTTAGCCATGATGGCGTTGCTACAATAAACATTCCACTCATGATTGAAACGTTGCGGAAGACAATGGAGATAACGGCATTGGGAAGTGGTGGTAATGCAGATGTCACTGTTCATTGCACTGGATACCGAGCGCATACTGACGAGCTTTGGTCGTGGTTACCGATCGAACCTTCAAAAGGCGAGATTCTTGATGTCACAATTCCTGGTTTGCATCTTGATCACGTGTTAACGAACGGAACATGGTTACTTCCGATAGGGGGAGAGCAATATCGCATAGGCGCAACACATGATTGGGATGATCATGATCCTCAACCAACAGAAGACGGTAAACGTCGTCTCCTCCACGCGGCTCAACAACTCGTCAATCGAACAATCATCGTGGATAAGCACCGCGCAGCAATACGCCCCTCAACAAAGTTCAAACGTCCGCTTGCAGGTTTTCATCCTCTCGATCCAACTCAGGCGGTATTTAATGGCCTTGGCACAAAGGGAGCGTTACAAGCACCGTGGGCAGCCAAACAGCTTGCTCGGCACATTGTGTTGGGTGAGCCCCTTGATCACGAAATTGATATTCAGCGTTGGTGGAAGTTGTGATCTATGAAAATGCCGTCACGTTTGTGCACCGAGTCTTGCGAGACGTGATTGTGCCCGGCTCGGTAGTGATAGATGCCACGATCGGAAATGGGTGGGACACAGCGCTAATGGCTAGGCTTGTTGGTGCTGAAGGCATGGTGTATGGATTTGATATCCAACCAATCGCACTCGAGGTCACAAAGACACGCCTAACGAACGTGGCAGCCCAAGTGCGACTCATGCTCACTGGCCACGAAGAGATGCTGCAAATGGTAGAGAAAGAGCATCAAGGCAAAGTAAAAGCAGTAACGTTTAACCTTGGCTATCTACCAGGCGGGGACAGGGACATTACTACTCAGGTTGAAACCACAAAGCGTGCAATCGAGCAAGCGCGTAGACTATTGGCACCTGATGGAGTCATCACAATCGTCTGCTACAGGCACGCCGAAGGTCAACGTGAACTTGATAGCGTTCGAGCTCAGCTGTCTGAGTGGTCGCAGGAGTTCAACACGTGCACTGAAACAATTTTCTTGAACCAAGCTGGGAATCCTCCGGTAGTTTTTGTTGTTATTGCAAAAGTCTAATACATAGGTCCACCTCATGACTTCTTTACTCATCGCATCTCTCACACTTCTGTTTACCATGAATTCAACATTGAACGACTTTACTGTGACAGACATTGACGGCGTCGCATCCGACTTGTCTTTTTATAATGGCAAAGTTGTTGTGGTTGTGAATGTGGCCTCATTCTGCGGCTACACAAAACAATACGCAACACTCGAAAAGTTATATAACGCATATAAGGATAAGGGGCTGGTGGTGCTCGGCTTCCCATCAAACGACTTTGGCGAACAAGAACCTGGTACAAATGCAGAAATAAAGTCATTCTGCTCAACAAATTTCAATGTCACCTTCCCGATATTCTCAAAGATTAAAGTGAAGGGCTCGAACAAGGCTCCACTATATGAGTGGCTTACGAGTGGTGATGACAATGCATCGCTGAAGGGTGAAGTCCAGTGGAATTTCGAAAAGTTCATCGTTGGAAAAGATGGGAAGGTCAAAAGCCGATTCAAAAGCTCGGTTGACCCAATGTCGGATACATTTCTGCGCGAAGTTGAAGCGTCGCTTGCTGAATAGATCAGCATTAAAAAGGCCACATAGCTCTTACTTCCCTTATGTTCGCATGGAACAGTTCATTGAGAACTATGCATTTCGCTGCTCTTTGCTTAGCTGTATGTTTCTGCTATTCTAACTGCTAGCAATGATACTGAAGCAGGAAAACAGCAAACCCGCCGGGTGGAATTCACAATCGTTAGCAAGTACATGATCCCACTGAATGGCCTGTTGCATATTCCGTTTCCTTTAGTTCTTGCGTCACAATCACCACGTAGATCTGCGCTGTTGCGTCATGTGGGGTTTCAGTTCACTACGGTGGTGCCGGACATTGATGAAGACAGTGTTGACACGTCACTACCACCTCATGAGTATGTTCAGCGACTAGCATTAATGAAGGCAGAGCGCGGAGCACAACTCGTGAAGAGTGATTCAATTGTCATTGGCTCGGATACAACTGTTGTTCTTGATGGGGCAGTGTTTAATAAGCCAGCTGATGCAGTGGATGCAGCTCGTATGCTTCGACTCTTAAGTGGTAGAACGCATACGGTCTATACAGGGCTTGCTCTTGTTGCAAAACATGCAGATTATACGTCTAGAGTCTCATCTCGGTCAACTCACGTTACGTTCCGTGAGCTGAGTGATACTGAAATACAAGCATATGTGGAATCAGGTTCGCCCCTTGACAAAGCGGGTGCATACGGTATTCAAGATGACTTTGGTGCCGTGTTTGTTGAACGTGTAGAAGGTTGTTACAACACAATCGTTGGGCTTCCATTGGAGCTCCTCTACTCCATGCTTCGCGTATTCTCGGAGGAGATCAACAATGCGTAGGAAAGAGCTCCATACGTGGATGTTGTTAGCCCCGTGGATAGTAACTCTCACAGTGTTTTGGATCTATCCGCTCATTTATGCGCTCGTGCTGAGTTTCTCTCAGTACCAGACTCTTACCAATGAAATAAGCTTCATTGGTTTTGACAACTACTCAAGAGCGCTTGCCGATGAAGGCTTTTGGCGTGCACTTCAAAACACGTTTGTCTTCACAATAGGCACCGTTCCCGTCACTACCATCTTTGCACTTCTTCTTGCAAGTGCAATTCGCAAACGGACGCCTGCATTGGCGGCCTTCTTTCGGGCGTCATATTTCTTGCCTTCCGTAACGTCTCTTGTTGTGTTAGCACTTGTGTTTACCAATCTCTATGCAAGAGATGGCTATGTAAACGCACTTTGTACTATCATGGGTCTGCCACACCCAACGGAAGGATGGCTGCTCCATCCTAATACCGCTCTTGGCGCCATCATGGCGATGGATGTGTGGATTTCAACTGGTTACTATATGGTGCTGTTTATTGCAGGAATGGAAGCGGTTCCCAAAGACCTCTATGAGGCGGCAGAACTTGCTGGCGCTACACGATGGCAACAATTCTGGCGTATTACGCTGCCCATGCTGAGGTCAACCCTGCTGTTTGTCATTGTCATCAATAGCATAAAATCATTCCAGATATTCGTAGAGATTTATGTGATGACGAAAGGCGGTCCGCTGGGCTCTACGTCAACACTCGTTTATGAAGTTTACAAACAAGCATTTGAGCATTCAGATATGATGGGTTATGCAAGTGCCGTGGCATACATCATATTTGTGATACTCCTTGCGGTCTCTTTTGTACAAATGCGAATTCTACGAGAACGCACATGAATGTTGGACTCTTGTTTATTGGGTTGCTTAGTTATGCTATTGGATGTATCCCAACAGCATGGATCGCACTGAAACTCAATTCCGGGAGAGATATCCGAGAGATTGGTACTGGCAATGTTGGTGCGCACAACGCCTATGACGCTACAGGAAGTAAAGTGCTTGGCATTGTTGTTATGGTAGTTGATGCGCTCAAGGGTGCTGCCGTTATCTATCTCGCCAAACTTTTTCATGGAGACTATTTTGCAGCGATGGCTGTTGCAGGCACGATGGTGGTGCTCGGACACAATTGGAATGTATTGCTTCGGTTTACGGGTGGCAGGGGGCTCGCTACAGCGGCAGGAGTTTTTGCAGTTGTAGACCCTTTGTTCCTCATAGTCTGGTGGGTCACATTTCTAACAGGCTACTTTGCAATCCGCAAGGATGTGCATGTTGGATCGATGACGGCGATACTTGCAACGGCAGTATTAGCGTGGAGCACGCCAGATCGCGTGATTCGTGATACCACGATGGTTGTGTGTCTGGACCCCACACAAATGAGAATGTTCATCGCAGCAGTGTCTCTTCTACTTTTTATCCGGCACATAGAACCGATCAGAGAATTGATCCGCGTCTCAGCACTTACTGATGACGAGGAATGATTGCATGAATGGCACGCACTGCATCATCCCCGTGCTGAACGTTGACTGCAAGAAAGATGGTATGGGCTGTTGCGCCAGTAGCGAGGCAATGAACAACAAATGGAGTCATTGTAGAGACAATGGCAGACGTTACGTGTGGTTGCAACACTGCAGGTCCCGTTACGGCAATCAGAGCCACGCGCTGAATTGGTATTGATGAATCCGCCAGTGCTACTTCTAGGGCAAGGAAGCTATCCTCTGTTGGCGTGAAGAACACAAACATCGAAGACTCTATCGTTCCAGTTTCGAGCGCTATCGTTGTGCTGAGTTCTGCAAGTGAACGCAAGTGCGCGGCCGTGCTTGAATTACATCGTATGAATGTACATGAACGCACAATCGAAACAGCATGAATATCAGACGTTGTTGTTGAATGTGCAACGATGCGAGTTCCCGGTTCATCTGGTCTAAAGGTATTGAGAACGTGCACCGGGATTGAGGCATCGATAGCCGGTGCAATAGTATCTGGATGCAGAACCTTGGCCCCATACAACGCCATCTCGCGTACTTCACCAAATGACAGTTCAGTAATTGGCTGTGCCTCTGGCACAATACGAGGATCTGCAGAGTACACACCGCTCACGTCCGTCCAGATGCAAATCTCTCTCGCGCCAAGCACTGCTCCAAGAATCGCACATGTATAGTCGGAACCACCTCGCCCAAGAGTAGTAGTCCGATCGTATTGATCTGCGCCAATAAATCCTTGCGTTACAATGACGCTACCAGTTGAACAACACGGTACCAAATGTTGGGTGCTCAAATGCCGAGTTGCATCCATTTCAACATTTGCTGAACCGAACAGATCATCTGTCCGCATTATTTGTCGCACATCAAAGTAGGTAGTGCGCACAGATTCTGCCTCAAGGGCTGAGTGCAAGATCGAGGTGCTAAGCTG
>CANMBE010000007.1 GCA_947495975.1 Ignavibacteria bacterium
ATGCATTTTTTTATGAAAAAGGTTTGAACATCTTAAGACAAAATGGTTTTGTAAGTTTCATTGTGCCTCGAACATTTATTGATAATGTTTATTACGCAAAATTGAGACAACACTTCACAGACGTTTCCACTATTGTTGAAATATTAAAACTTAGTTATGAAGTATTTGAAGAAGCCACAACAGGAGGTACTAGCATTTGCTTAATAAAGAGAAATAAGAATAATTCTGAAAATGTTGTAGTGACTAAAGAGATTAAGAGCATTAATAACTTTAATTCTTCCTCTGTAGTTAAAATTAGACAGTCAGACATTTTAGTGGGCGGCAATAAATCGTTTTCGTTCTTGAACAAAACTCAACTGCAATTGATAGATAAAATATCAAGCCATGGTAGAGTCGATATCTATTGCTCAGTAAACAATGGAGTAAATACCGGTAACTGTGCTGAAATATTACTTTCAGATAAGAGAAGGAATAAGAATTACAGAAAAATACTGGAGGGAAAAAATGTAAATAGGTATGTAACTAAATGGAAAGGGCTATGGATAAACTACGACCCAAGCCTAAAACAGAGAATTGACATCAAGGATTTAAAGACAAAGCAAAACAAAATTGATTTTGCTTTGAGAGATGAAAAAATATTCGATTCACCTAAGATAATAGTTAGACAGACTGGCGATAGAATTATCGCAAACATAGATTATGACAAATATGTTACAAGGCATTCTACCCACTGTTTAGTTAATGAGCATAAAGAAATCAACATGTTGTTTCTATTAGGGATTCTTAATTCAAAAGTTACTGACTTTTACTACAATTATCTAATCCCAGAAAAAGGGAAAGCATTCGCAGAAGTTAAGGGGATCAATATCAAACAGTTACCCGTCCCTAACATTAGTGGAACCAATAGAAAGAATGAAAATAAGATTGTCGGCCACGTAGAACAGCTTTTACAACTCAATAAAGAGCTCCAAATCCTAACTCTTGAAACTAAAAAGAAACAAGTCAAACAAAGAATTGAATACAATCAAGACAAAATAGACGAATTGGTCTATGAGCTTTACGACTTGACAAAGGAGGAAACAGAGATAATTAAAGGTAGTTAAAAAGACAAGAAGGATGGTGAAACCAAGACCGATATAGAAAAACGAAGGCATAACAACACCTACCCAATTGGCGGGGAATAGTGTTCCTGATTCACCATTGTGGTTAATCAAGCGCTAGTTATTCAAATCATTTATTGTGGTCAAGTCACCAACATGATCCATATCGCGTGCGCTTGCTTCGCGCTAATTGTAGCACTGACCTTACCTGCAATGGGACAAGAGGTCCCTATGTACAACGACACTCTTTGGAATGTCAATGCCAACGAACAGCCTTATCCATTCAATGGTGGCTCGAACGGTCTAGGATACTCACCGGTCACCAACACACTGTACTCAGGGACAGAAGTTGGCCTGATTGCTTTGTATGACGCAGAGACAGGAGTGCTCAAGGATACCATCTTGCTTACGCACAGGCGCATCCTTGGATTGGATGTAAGCGCCGACGGAACGAGGATATATGTCTACGTGCAGGACAGTGCGGCGAAAGGTCCGGTTGACCGAGCAAAGGGGCAAGTAGTAGAGTATCCGAGCAAACGCATTCTCGTTGACTCAGTGCCATCCGGATACGTTTGGACAAAGATTTCTCCTGATGGTCGCTACATTGCTGCCGGTACTAATGCAGTTTATGATATACAAACGCGTGTGGTGTTGAATCAAGAAGGCACTTCATTTGGAAATGGACTAGCCACGTTCGCACTTTTAGGAAGTAGGGTGGCAGGTTGTGAGGGCATTGCCAATGATCAATTCCGATTCCGCCTCTTTGATTACAAGAACCAGAGGATGGAGGTTGACACCAATCTTGGTAAAGCAGGTTTTGGACTCGAAGCTCGTACCCACGGCAATAAAGTAGCCATCCTAACACATACCTACATGTGGATTCTTACGGTCTACAGTCTTCCGTCAATGGAGAAGATTTGGGCCACGGGATTCACCGAATCGGACGGTTTCGGCTTCTTTGATTTCTTGGACGATGAACACGTTATATGTAGAACAGAAGATCAGAAGCATGGAATGGGAACGTGGATCTATAAGATCGGCACCACGGTCGTAGGATCTACAAGGCCTATTGGACAAACTATATCAGCAGGAGCGACTCCAAGCATCACATCGAGAGACGGCAGGTTCCTGTTCTCGGCAGGAGGTGTGATTCTTAGAGCCGTTGACCTCCGCGGGCTAACATCGAGTGTCAACAATGAACAGAAAGACAACCAAGTAACGTTGATCTACCCCAATCCAACCAATAGTTCGTTCACCGTAAAACTTGCTGGTTGCAATTCTTGCGAAGTCACGTGGGAGATGATCAACCTCTCTGGTGAGCGAAGTGCCAATGGTAGTGGCATCACGGACGTGAGCGGTAGCATGACTTCTCAGGTGCCAATCGGCAGCAATAGCTCAGCTCTCGCTCCGGGCAGGTATACACTGCGCTTGAGGTCTGGCGCAAAGGCATGGTCGTTTATTCTTGTTGTATTATAAGGTGGAAATTACGCGCAAAGTGACCACCTGATTACACGGCATATCTGCCACCCCCCCCCTCCCTAAAACCGAAAAACCCTTGCAACTCTATGAGCAGCAAGGGTTTACGTATTTCTGGAGTAGCGGGGGCAGGACTTGAACCTACAACCTTCGGGTTATGAGCCCGACGAGCTACCAATTGCTCCACCCCGCGATAGGGTCACAAAGATACGAAAAGAATAGAGAATAGGGCGCAATACCTTTCAACGTTTGTGTCTTTGCCGCGTATGTCCGTATCTCATTCATTGTGCATAACTACATATGCGCGTAGCTCGTTGGCGCTACTATCTTTGCTAGCATGATAGGAGAATCTAGGTGAGATGAAAGTATCGCAGCTCTGGCTTAATGATCATGTAACGATGGATCCGGAAATCTGGACCCCTACAAAGGTGTCTCAGGTTTTGACTGACCTTGGCCTAGAGGTTGAACATATAACCGATATGTCTGCTGCGTTGCGTGGCTTTGTTGTAGGCCGCGTGTTTAAGAAAGAACCTCACCCCAAAGCGGATAAGCTTTCTGTGTGTACTGTGGATGTGGGCGATGGCCGGCCACGTACGATTGTGTGCGGCGCACCAAATGTTGAGGCCGGTCAGCTGGTTGCCGTGGCTCTCGTTGGCGCGGTTGTTCCTTCTGCAAACTTCATGATTGAATCTCGAGCTCTGCGTGGCATTACATCAGAAGGCATGATTTGCTCTCAAAGCGAACTTGGTCTTGGCGATGAACATGATGGCATATGGGTTCTTACCACATCGGCTGCCGTTGGTACGCCCCTTGCCACTGCTCTTGGGATAGATGATGTTGTCTACGATGTTGCAATCACACCAAACCGCGCTGATTGCCTATCGCACAGTGGTATTGCACGCGAATTGCGTGCATATATGTATGTGCATAACAATGGCGAGCTAGCACAAGATCTCAGTTCTGCGCTACAAAAGAGCGTCATCCCTGGCGCAAGTCAGGGTCCTCTTCATGTCTCCGTTCAAGACCCCCACCTCTGCCCACACTACATCGGTCATGTTGTTACAAATGTGCGCGCCGTTGAAAGTCCGCAATGGCTAAAAGACCGGCTTACATCCATCGGTCTGCGACCTCGCAATGTGATTGTTGATGTTACCAACTACATCAACATGGAAATGGGTCAGCCCCTTCATGCATTTGATGCGTCAAAACTTGCCGACAACACAATCGTTGTGCGCCGCGCACGCGCTGATGAAAAAACATGTGTTACGCTTGACGGAAAAGAACGCGCTCTAACAACAGACATGCTGATGATTTGCGATGCATCACATCCAATTGCAATTGCAGGGGTGATGGGTGGACAAAACTCAGAAGTTGATGAGCACACGTCTACGGTAGTTATTGAATCTGCATTCTTTGCGCCATCGTCCATCCGCCGCACCGCAAAGACACACGGCCTGAGCACTGATGCTTCGTATAGATTTGAGCGTGGTGTTGACCCCGGTGCAGTGCGCAACGCAGCAAACCGCGCAGTGCAGATGTTGTGTGATTTGGCAGGGGGCTCTGCAGGCCAACGCATTGAAGTTGGCGCACCTCCGGCAGATCGTAAACCAATTTCTGTATCGTATGATCGCATTTGCGCGCTTGTTGGCATTTCTGTACCTGGTGCAACAATAACAAAGATGCTTACAGGTGTTGGCTGTGCGGTTGAAGAGGCAGAGGCAGGGTTGCAGCTCTACAATGTTGTGCCTCCGTCTTGGCGTGCAGACATTACCATTGAAGCTGACCTTGCAGAAGAAGTGATGCGCCTGTATGGCATCGATAATATCCCTTCGAGCACAATGGTGAGTACCTCACTTGATGCAGCAAGACTGCCCGATCATTTGCGCGCAGGTGGCGCATTAGGATTGCGGTTGCGTAATCACGTGCGTAACATGCTTGTTGCACGGGGCTACTATGACTGTGTGACGCATGTGCTCACAAGTCCAGAAGAAATCGGTGCAACTGTTCTGTTAAAGAATGCACTTGGCAGAGATTTCTCAGCCATGCGTGCATCAGGAATTCCTGCACTCCTTCGTGTGGCATCGCGTAACCTCCGCCATGGCCAACAGACAATTCGTCTCATGGAAATAGGTTCGCAGTTCTCACACAACACATCAACAGAACTTGGTATTCAACAGCAAGAAGCTCTCACTCTTCTTGTAACGGGGCTCAATGATCCTCATTGGAGTGGTAAGCCCCGCAGCCTTGATCTCTATGATCTGTTGGGTGAGCTTACCGTGATAGCACCGAACATCGAAGCAGTGACAGTGAAAATCGACGATGGGTTCTTCACACAAAATGTTGTTGAGTTACGAATTGGTGGAGTTACAATTGGCCAGGCGGGCGAGGTACAGCCGGAGATTGCTGCACAGTGTGATATTGATGGCGTAGTGCTTGCGGCAGTGGTGTACCTGCGTGCAATACCTGCTGCACAGCCGATGTATACGCCGGTTGGACAGTTTCCGAGCGTTCGCCGCGATCTTGCATTGATCGTAAAAGAAGAAGTAACCGCAGGTAGAATCATAGAAGTTATACGTATGGCAAGCCCCGTGTTACTGAGGGAAGTTGGAGTGTTTGATGTTTATAGAGATACGAACATTGGGGCGGGGATGAAAAGCGTTGGCATTGGGATGACGTTTAGGTCTGAAGAGCGTACGTTGGTGGATATCGAGGTTGACTCTGCGGTGGAGTCCATTATAACGGCTGCTTCACAGACATTAGGTGCTCGTGTACGCGGGTCTGTGGTTGATCATCAGGTTGAATCTTACGAGGCGCATTGAACTATGAATACACTCCCACTATCTGAGCAACACTCAGAGCAATTGCCAGATCCACTGTTTGAGCAGGACGCACAGATTGCTGCGACTCCTGATTCTAAGGCAGATATAGAAGCGGCTGTAGGTAGGTTCTGGGACACAGTGCGCAAGAGTGCAGATGTTATCGTTACACTGCGCCAAGAGAATATGATGGTTAATGCCCAAAATCAGGCATTGCGCGAGTCTGAGCAGGAACTCCAAAACCGTATTGATGAACTGCAGACGAGGATTGCCTCGCTTGATACGGGGAAGGCTAAAACTGGCAAAGTGAGCATTGACCCCACGGCAGGTCAACTGCAGGCGATGCAGAAGTCGATGACCCTGCAAGCAGAAGAGCTTACTCGCCTGCAGGCGATTTTGGTTGTGACAGAAGCAAAACTTTGCGAAGCACACGAGCATCGTGCAGATAATTCGCGCATTCTTGAGCAGCTGGCTGAGGCTCAGGAGTCACTTGAGAGAGCTCAGAACGAAAACCAAATGAATTTGTTTAGTCCACAGGTTGCTGCAGGAAAGCTGCAGGAACCTGTGGTGAAACAGTTGATGACAGAGCAAGAGATTGCGGACTTGGCGGCTCGTCTGGACAATGTGGCAGACAGCGTGGCGCAATTGCTTGGGATTTCCTAACTTACACCTCGAAAACGATTCACTAATCCCGACGCAACATGACGAAAGCGATCAGAGTTACGATTGGCGGAAAAGACCTTACTCTTCGCGGTAACGATGAAGAGAAGATCAAGAAATCAGTACGCGAAGTCAATTTACAAGTACAGCACCTACAGCAAACATTGCGGGAGCAATCCACTCCAACATTAACCGTCCTGGCCGCCCTGAATATTGCGGAGAAATACCTCGATGTACAGGAGCAGAGTTCAAAGGACGTAGTGTTTGTGACGGATGAACTTGAAAAGATGACGCGGTACTTAGAGCGCGCGTGGCGCCAGCCCCTTTCGTAACTCCCACTTTCATGTGCAGCGTAGGGTGGAACGCCTAGCCGCATTCCGCTACCATTGTCGCACGCTTGAAAAAGAACCATACAAGTTTTTTCAACCAGGGAATCAGGCTCTGACCGCCCATGGCAGGCCTCACTCGTCGTAACTGACGAGAGTGGTGTTGTAACCATTCAGTGGACGTCAGCGGTGATCAGGATGATACCCACTGTGCGGTACGATTGGTTCTTTTCCCAACCGAAAACAAGCCGGGCTTGCCCGGGGTAGTTGAATGCGGCTCTTTTGTTTACTGAACACTCGCGAGACAGCGCGCGCGTGCACCGTCCGAATGACGGAGAAGGAGTTTGCATGGACTCTACGATCATGGGGATCGTGGTTGGGGCAATTATAGCCCTAGTCGGATTCTTTATTACATACCTCAGCGGAAAAAAAATGGCTGCCGCAGCCATTGCTGAAGCCGAATCTCGCTCAAAAATCATCATTGATGAAGCAGAGAAAAAGGGTGAAGGGATAAAGCGGACAAAGATTGATGAAGCGGACGACAAGTTCCGCGACCTCAAGCGCAAGTTTGAATCTGAGCGCGATGCGAAAGAAGCCAAACTGCGTAACGTAGAAAAAGAGACCCTAAAGCGCGAAGAAGGAATCGACCAAAAGCTTGAGATTATCTCTAAAAAGGAGAAGCAAGTAGCTTCCCTGGAATCAGAAGTTGTCCGCAAGGGTCAACAAATTGATTCAAAGGCAAAAGAAATCGATGTCCTCATCGATGAGCAGAACGTACGCCTTGAACGTATCACGGGCATGAACCGCGAGGACGCCAAGAAGTTTCTTGTAGACAACATGGTGAACGAGGCCAAGGCAGACGGCGCGCAGCTTGTAAAAGACGTGCGAGACGAAGCAAAGCTCAATGCCCGCAAAGAAGCACAGCGCATCGTGCTTATGGCTATCCAGCGCACAGCATCCGATCACTGCGTAGAGTCAACGGTATCCGTTGTGAACCTGCAGTCAGAGGAAATGAAGGGCCGCATCATCGGTAGGGAAGGTCGCAACATTCGCGCCTTTGAAGCAGCAACAGGGGTTGACCTTATCATAGACGATACACCAGAGGCCGTAGTAATCTCTGGCTTTGATCCATTCCGCCGCGAGGTTGCCCGTACAGCGCTTGAGCGCCTCATGGGTGACGGCCGCATTCACCCGGCTCGTATCGAAGAAGTTGTAGACAAGGTTCGGAAAGAACTGGAAGAAGAGATGGTCCGCGTTGGTGAAAACGCACTTATGGAATTGGGCATCCATAACATCCACCCTGAAATGATTCGCTACATCGGGAAGATGAAGTACCGCTCATCGTATGGTCAGAATCTTTTGGCGCACTCAATTGAAGTGGGCTTCTTGACGGCCATCATGGCCAATGAGCTTGGTTTGGATGTAAATCTTGCGAAGCGTGCCGGACTACTGCACGATATCGGCAAGTGTATTGACCGCGAGATTGAAGGTCCGCACGCCATGCTGGGCATGGAGCTGGTGAAGAAGTACAAGGAGCATCCGCTTGTTGTGAACGCCGTTGGTGCTCACCACGATGATATTGAGATGGAATCTCCAATTGCTGTGCTTGTTCAATCGGCTGACTCCATCAGCGGTGCGCGTCCGGGTGCCCGTCGCGAGTCGCTCGAGAACTACGTAAAGCGCCTGCAACAACTCGAAGAGATTGCCACCTCCTATGACGGCGTCTTAAAGACATACGCAATTCAAGCAGGTAGGGAAGTGCGCGTGATGATTGAGCCAGACCGGATTGATGACTTGCGTGCAGATCAACTCGCGAATGATATTGCCGCCCGCATTGAATCTGAAATGGAGTACCCAGGACAGATTCGCGTTACGGTTATCCGCGAGCGTAGATCTGTTTCAATCGCAAAGTAATCCTACACCGTTGCGATCATTCGCAATAACATACTGAAAACACAAAACCCGATCTGCTGTAAGCAGATCGGGTTTTTTTATTTCTATTCTGATTTACGCTTCGTCTTCTTCGTCTGAATCATCAAGTGCATCTAAGCAATCGGACCAGAAAGCCCCTTCGGTAAGTGCTGCTGGATCAATTCGTTCAATGGAACGCTCAAAGGTTTCAATGATCGTGTCAACGTCATCACCAGCATCTACTTCCATAACCCGCCATGCTTCTAGGCACAACAAGAAATGGCCAACAGAGCTGTTTACAAATTGTTGCGCGTAGTAACCCCATTCTTTATCGAGCATAACCACGATGCCATCGGCGCGCTCGTCAATACAAATGGCGTCTTCGTATGAGTTAAATGCAATGCGCCAGAAGGAGCTAAAGAATTCATCGCTTGTGTCTTCATCATCGCCAGAGGGCAGATCCATGAGCGACAACAAACGAACAGGGTGTTCATCAAACGTTAGCTCTGGTTCAGCAACTGCAGGAAGTCCGGCGTTGTTGAGCACGTCTAGCGTAGCAGTTGGAACCACCATCTCTGCCGTATGCTCTTTGGACGCTATGCGAAGGGGAGAACCATTCCATGAGCGCAACAGTACAGAACCAGGTGGCAACGCTTGTGCTTGTACATCGGCTGTAAGCGCACGCAAGAACAATGCAGATGTAAGCGTCATGTGCGATAGATACACCGCATCGATATTCTCTTCATTGTCTGGCTCAAGATCTAAAGCATCTGCCGCTTCATCGCGCACATTTGCTAAGAGATCAAGTTGCTCGTCTGTGAGTTTGCTAAGTGATTCCGGATCTTCTAAAAGATCAGGTAGGCCGAGGGAAGTAAGGAGTGGGTGCATGTGGCAAGTTACGGTCTTATCCCAATAACAACACAATACCCGCAACGGCAACGGCAGCCCCAACTACAGATCTCCAATGCAGGGGCTCTTTGTGTACAATCGTTGCAATACCCATTACAACAAAGGGAATGAGTGAGAAGATTGTTTGAGCAACGGCAACGTTGAGGCGCGAGGCAGCAACAAGTGAAAGTGTAACGCCGATGATGGGGCCAGCGATTGTGCCGAGGTACATTGATCGAGCGGCCGTTTTGTCTACAAATGCTTCTCGTAGGGGGCGGTGTGGTGCCCGGCGAATAATATCGAGAAGGTAGGTGGCGGCAAATCCAACGCTCATGCGCATGAAGGTGGCAAGAAAAGGTGCTATGTTTCCACCATCCGATTGCAAGCCAATTTTGGCCAGGACAAGTCCGGAGCCTTGGCAAATGGAACCGCCGATTGCAAGAAGCACACCTGTTGCGAATGATCCGTAACCGTCATGTTGTACTTCGGTTTTCTCCTCCACGGAACTCATGGCGTACATCACGCCGGCAATGGATAGCCCCATACCAATCATACTCCGAACGGAAAGCTCTTCGCCCAGCATAACGTAGGCGGTAATTGCTGCTGCAGCGGGCGCAATGGTGCTGAGTACACTTTGGCGGCGAGCGCCAAGAATACGCAGAGAGGTAAACCCGAAGAGGTCTCCAAGGGCAAGGCCAACAACTCCACTGATGCCAAGCCACATCCACTGATTGATTCCAGTATTGGAGAATAGTTGCCAAGGCCACACCTGCATCGTGATAGAGGCAAGAACAAATGTGGCAACAACGGCAAGAAGCAATCGAGCACGGTTCAGGAGTCCAGGATCCATACGCCGCGAAGCATTGAGAAACGCAAGCGTTCCAAAGGACCATGAAAACAATGTGCCGCATGCAGCGAGAAAGCCTATCAGCATAATCTCTCGTTTTTTAGATACGAAAAAGGGCGCCCGAGGGCGCCCTTTATTATTTACCTGCTTTTCTTCTTATGGCGATTCTTACGAAGGCGCTTCTTACGCTTGTGTGTGGCCATCTTATGGCGCTTGCGTTTCTTTCCGCATGGCATGTGAACCTCGTCTTTTACTGTGAAAAATGATGTTTCTTTTTATGTGTTTGATTGTAGTTGTGCGATAGCCATTGCTGCTCTTTTACCCAGGTCCGACGCAGGATCTGTATCCCTGCATCGTGTGAACCATTTCAGTGCTTCGTCAAACTGCCGGTCCTGTGCGAACATGACTGCCAGATTCAGAAGCGCCGCCTGATTGCGTGGATCTCGTTGAATGATTCCCTCAAGAACCGATTTGCCTGCGGCTTGTTTGCCTGTCTTGTACAACGAATACGCATAGTCAATACGTATGGCTGCATTTGATGGGTCAATCTCTTTCAGGAACATTTCATAATACCGAGCTGCTTTGTCAAACTGTTCAAGATCATAGCTGATGTTAGCAGCCGAGATCAACAACATGCTATCGAGTGGCCGTGTTTGAAGGGAGTCTTCTAACGAGGTCAGCAAACGTGTAAGAGTGGTATTGCGGGATGTGGCGCCTTGCTGACGGCTCCTCTCCGCTGCTCGCTGCTCTGCAAGCCCCTTACCTTTTTCACTATTGCCCGAGATCATATAACGAGAGATTGCATACGAACCGCCACCTACGAGCAAGACAATTAAAAGGGCAAGAACAATAATGGTTGTTGGACTCTTGCTCATCCTTCATCTGTCTTAGCACTCGAGGCTGCTCGAATCTTACCGTGCACCTTCTCTTGAAACTCTGAGCTTACCTTGAAAGCAGGAATAAATCTTTCCTCAAGGGGCACAGGGTCACCAGTTCTAGGATTACGAGCCATGCGTGGTTTGCGGCTTTTCACACTAAAAACGCCGAATCCTCGAAGTTCAATCCGATTGCCCGATGCCAAAGCATCAATGATGCTTAGAAGAAACCCATCTACAACCGCCTTCGTCTCAAGCTTTGTGAGCCCGGTTTCGCTGGCGATCTTATCGACGATGTCTGCTTTGGTGACGTTCAACACAGCCTCTTGATCAGCGATACAATACTCGGGACGAATTTGCGTACTCAGAAAGATGGAATGCACCTCGTACGCATGGAGGGCAAACATACGAAAGCCCCTTATTCTGCACAAACTTAGCCACGAGCAACGCCATCAATTCCTATCTTTGTGGCTTCGAAAACTACAGGAGCAAGAGTGACTTGGTCTGAAGAGCTGGCCTCCTCGGAAAATCGTCATATACAGCAGATGCTGCGCAACACGGGTAAAATGCCGCGCCATGTGGCCATCATAATGGATGGCAATGGCAGGTGGGCCCAGGAGCGGGGCCGATTGCGTATTGATGGTCATAAGGAGGGCATGGAAAGCGTCCGGGCGGCGGTGAAAACTTCATCGCAGCTGGGGATCAAGTACCTTACCCTCTATGCTTTTTCTATCGAAAACTGGAAAAGACCCGTCCCTGAAGTGCGGTTTCTGATGTCGTTGTTGGAATCGTATCTGCGCAAAGAAGTGGATGAGCTGCATGATAATGGCGTACGTATTAAAACAATCGGCAAGACAAACGCGCTTCCAAAAGCTGTGCAACGCGTGCTTCAGGAAGCAATCAACCGCACGTCAATGAATGAAGGTCTTACGCTGACTCTTGCGCTGAGCTATGGATCTCGGTGGGACATCCTTCGGGCTATGCAGGTCCTGGCGATGGACATTCGCCGCGGTACGCTTTCGCCAGAGGACCTCACAGAAGAGATGGTTTCTTCCTATTTGCAAACGTCATTCATGCCAGATCCGGATCTCATCATTCGCACAAGTGGTGAAGTGCGCCTGAGCAATTTTCTTTTGTGGGAAGCTGCATATTCAGAACTCTATATTACCGAAGGCCTCTGGCCCGACTTTAGGAGTGCAGAGCTTTATCGTGCACTTACTGACTACGTTATGCGCGAGCGTCGCTTCGGGAAAATCTCAGCACAAGTACGCTCAGATTCTTCCGCTACCACCACCTCTACCCTCGAACGGATATTGAATGCGCTCAAGTAGGGGGCTAATTGTGCTCTTCGCACTGCTGGTTTTGGTTGCGCCCTTGGCTGCTCAGCAACAACCAGCACCACGGTATCCAATTATTGCCGGTATCACGGTGGAGGGTCTCACTGAAGGTGCAGACATGCAGACCGTGATATCATATTCGGGACTGCGCGTTGGTGCCGAAGCTCGTCCAGATGAACTGGTTATGGCAGTGCGGAACCTGTGGAATCGCCGCACATTTAAAGACGTTCGCATCGTGCGCGAGCGAGAAACGGCGCTCGGAGTTTTTCTTGTGATACGCGTAACGCAGATGCCACGCCTTCGCAACATCACTGTTGTTGGCAATGACCAACTTTCAGTGGATGAGATCTTAAAAGGTGCAGACCGGCGGTCCGGTGATATTATCTCGGCCTACGATGAATACCTGGTGCGCCAGTCAATAAAGAAGCTGTACACAAAGGAAGGTCTGCTCTTTGCAAAGCTGCAGACAAAGCTCATATCAGCCGACTCGTTAAACTTCTTTGACTTGGAAATCACGGTTATTGAAGGGGCTGAGTTCTACGTTGATTCTATTACTGTGGAAGGCAATGTCCTTTTCACTGATGAAGAGATCGTTGATGCTTTTGAGGACACACAAACGAAACGATGGTTTGAAGTGTGGAAGTCATCCAAGTTTGATGTTGATAAATACGAAGAAGACAAAAAGAAACTTAAAGAATGGTTCCTCGATCATGGCCTCTTAGATGCTGAACTTCTGAGTGATTCTGTCATCTATAACGAAGAAAAAAATACAGTTTCGATTGTTCTGAAAATCGTGGAAGGTAAGCCAGTTTTTGTGCGAACTGTACAATTCGCAGGCAATACGATCTACCCCGAAAAAATGCTCCTTGGACGCTTGCGAGTTGAACAAGGCGAAATCTATAATCAGAAGAAATTCTCTGACAATCTTTATGTAAACCAAGAACAAACAGACGTTACATCGCTCTATGCAGACAATGGTTATTTAGGTGCACGCATTGAGCCTGAGTTTGTTCGCATTGGCGCAGATAGTGTAGACATTATGATCCGCATTGTTGAAGGCCAACAATACACGATTCGTCGTGTAGAGATTGTTGGTAATACAAAAACCAGAGACCGAGTCATTCGTCGCGAACTCTTTTTTAGACCAGGAGATTATTTTAATCGCTCTGCGATTATCAGAAGCATCAGAGGTCTTGGTGTATTGAACTTCTTTAATCCTGAGACGCTAAAGCCAGAAATAATACCGGTTGACAAAACAAAGGTTGATGTGCAGATGAAGGTAGAAGAGAGATCTACTGACACCTTTAATGCATCTGTTGGATTTGCAGGGGCCTTTGGTCTTACGGGGTCAGTTGGTGTAACGCTTAACAACTTTGATATCAGCGAACCGTTTCGTGGTGGAGCCGGGCAAGTGCTTTCGTTTCAATGGGAGTTCGGTCAAGCATCTCGCCTTCAGACATTCCAGATATCGTTCACGGAACCGTGGCTGTTTGGTGAACCAACGTCAGTTGGTTTTAATCTCTACGATACAAGACAGAACTTCAACATCTCTGTGCGGCGTACTGGTGGACAGATGAACGTTGGCCGCAGATTCCGATTCCCAGACGATTTCTTTCGTGGTGACTGGAGCTTGGCCTTTGAGCGCATCGAGTCTAATACGGCATCTTTCTTTTCGCGTGCCGGGATTAACACCGCAATGACGTTATCTCAAACGATCTCTCGCACCAGTTACGATAATATTGTCTTTCCTACCTCGGGCTCGCGTTTTGCGCTTTCACTGCGTACCGCTCTTGGGGCCCTTGGGCTTGGCAGCACTGACTTTGGTAAGGTTGGTTTTACCTTCGACATGGTGAATCCTCTGTTTTCGATTAACGGCTACCCCCGCCTTGTGATGTTCCTTGGCACCGAGCTTGGCTTTGTAGATGGGTTTAAGCAGGATACCACGATGCCCCCTCAAGAGTTGTTTTACATGGGCGGTAACGGATTAGGGGGCTTTGCAATTACGCCTCTGCGTGGATACCGCGATAACTCCATTGGTCTGCTTTCTTCCACCGGACAAAATCTGGGTGGGCGCGTTCAAGCACGATTTGTTGCCGAGCTTCGTTTCGCACTTGCGCTCAGCCCCTTCCCAATCTATTTGCTTAGTTTTGCAGAAGCAGGAAACGTTTGGGCCAACCTCGCTACGGCAGACCCATTTGGGCTCAATCGTGCGGCTGGATTTGGTATGCGTCTCCTTCTGCAGCCAATTGGTTTGTTGGGATTTGACGTTGGCTATGGTTTTGATCCAGATCCGGCAACGGGTCAAACATCTGGCTGGAAATTCCACTTTCAATTTGGTAGATGAACCAACTTTTTCACATCAGACATGAACTCAATGCTGTTATCACGAATGGATTTATCTATGCTGCAACGCCTTAGTGCAATTATCGTAGTGACCTTTATCGCGTGTACGTTCGCAAGCGCGCAGACGCTTAAGGTTGGAGTAGTCAATGCCGAAGTCATTCTGAAGGAACTTCCGGAAGCACTTGCTGCAAGCAAGACGATTGAAGAAGCCGGTCTAAAAATTCGAGACACGCTCCAATTGATGCAGAAGGACTTTGAAGGAAGAATCGAAGCCTATCGCAAGCAAGAAGCCATGATGACGGCTGAAGGCAAACGCAAGGAAGAAGAATCGCTCAATGCACTGCGTACGCGATTCCTGCAGTATCAAGAAGAAAAACTTGGCAACACGGGTGAAATCGCTCGAATGCGAGAAGGACTCCTTCAGCCAATTCGTCTCAAGGTTAATGATGCTATTGCTGCGGTAGCGAAGGAAGAAAAAATCAATCTCGTACTTGATAAGGTTGCTGGACTCGTTTTGTATAACGAGGAAAAGGCAGACATCACGTACAAGGTGCTCGATCGCATGAAGCGTGGTAGTAATTGATCAACTGGCCTCTGTGAATTGATCCGCTCTTTTACACTGGGATTACATCAATGTTGAAGTGGATCATTTTGTCCATCGTACTCAGTCTGCTCACTTTCGCGCAGACTGCATCCGCACAAAAAATCGGATACGTGTCTACTGATGCGATTCGAGCGCAATACGAATCAAACAAACAGGCTGTTGAAAGACTCAATGCATATGTTGACGAGTGGAAGGCAGAACTTGCTCAACGGCAATTGGATATTGATGAACTCGAAATTGAGATCAAAAAAAATCGACTTGTTTGGACTGATCAAGAGCGTCAAACAAAAGAAAAAGATGTAGAAGAAAAGCGCAGAGATCGTGATCAATTTGCCCGGATGAAGTTTGAGCCAGGGGGCGAGCACGACCAAAATGCCGAGTCGCTTTTTAAAGCGGTGTGGAGTAAAATATACCTTGCTGTGCAAAAGGTGAGTGCTGCTGAAGGGTATGATATTGTGTGGGATAAGAGTGTTCAGCCCCTTGTCTATGTGAATGCCAAGTATGACGTTACGGCCAAGGTGATGAAGGAACTAGGCATTGATGCTGATGAACTCGAGCGCAAGCAGAAAGAAGTTGTAGATTCAGACCCTCGCAACAAGCGTGTGGATGAACCGCGCAAGCGCAAATCTCGTAGTAAGGTAGCCGATACTACAGTGGCTCAACCGCCGATTACAACCGATACGAATGACACACGTAGTCCAGTAATCATGCCTGATGGTCTCATGCCAAATGGCCTTCCACCGAATGGCGAAATGCCGGGTGGCGGACCTGGGAGAAACATGCCACCGTCACTACCTTTACCATCGGACACCACCAAGAAGGAAGACGTCCCACGATGAGCACTGCGTTATCGTACACGGTTGAAGAACTTGCGCATCGCGTTGGTGGTGTGGCAAGGGGAGACGTGTCTTGCATCGTAGGTGGTGTTCATCGCATAGAAGATGCAGCCAGCGGAGATATAACGTTTGTTGCCAGTGATGCCTACCAAAAATTTCTTGCCATCACTCATGCATCGTGTGTACTGGTTCGTGAGATTCATTCTGCCGCTGTATCATCGGCGTCACATATCGTGGTTGACGATCCACACCGGGCATTTGTACAGGTGATGCAGGCCTTCTTTCCGTCGCAACACATGCCACAGGGTGTGCGCGCAGCAACGGCAACGATAGATTCATCGGCTTCTATCCATGCAACGGCATCCATCGGACCTGGATGCGTTATTGGTGCGTCATGTGAAATTGGCCCAAACGTGCAGTTAGTTGCAAATGTTGTGTTGTACCCAGATACGCGCATTGGCGCAGACACTATCATCCATGCTAACGTAGTGTGCTACGCATCCACGTCCATAGGGCAGCGCTGCATCATCCATGCTGGTGCCGTGATAGGTGCAGATGGATATGGATTCCTTGAAGATCCCGATAAGTCTTTTGTGAAAATCCCTCAAGTGGGATGTGTAAGAATTGGTCATGACGTAGAGATCGGTGCAAACACAACGATTGACCGTGCAGCAGTAGGGGAGACAGTGATTGAGGATGGCGTAAAGCTCGATAACCTTGTCCACATCGCACATGGAGTGCATGTAGGAGCTCATACGGCAATCGCTGCCCAAACTGGTGTTTCTGGCAGTACCATTCTTGGAAAACGTAATAGATTAGCGGGTCAGGTTGGAATTGTTGGGCATATTCAGACTACAGATGATGTAGTTATCTATGCTCAATCAGGCGTGGGTAAGAATGTAACTCAGCCCGGAATTTATTTTGGGTCACCAATCAAAGAACATCTCACAGCATTACGCATTGAAGCCGCTGTTCGGCAGTTGCCAACAGCATTGCAAGAGTTGCGCGACCTCAAGCGTGAAGTAGAAGAACTGATCAACGCTCAAGACTCATGACAAGCAAACAACAAACGATTGCCGAAGCAGTAACAATGGACGGAGTGGGATTGCACACTGGCAATTCAACGTCTATGACGTTTCGTCCTGCTAGCGAAAACACAGGCTATAGATTCATTCGTACGGATTTGCCTGGGTCGCCAGAAATCCCTGCGTTGGTAGACAACGTAGTAGATGTGTCTCGTGGTACAACTATTGCTATAGGCGATGCGCGTGTCTACACGGTTGAACACGTCTTAGCAGCTATGGTTGGTATGGGCGTAGACAACTGCCTCATCGAGCTATCAAACAATGAGCCCCCTGTAGGAGATGGATCATCATTGCCATATGTAGAAATGATTCAGCGCAGTGGTGCTCTTGTTGAACAGTTGCAGGACAGACACGAGCTTGTTGTTGATGCGCCGATTCGATATCTCGATGAAGCGCGCGGCACAGAGATTGTAGCATTGCCGAACGATGCGTACCGCGTAACGGTGATGGTAGACTATAAGAACCCAGCTCTTGGAAGTCAGCATACTGGACTCTTTGACCTTAAGACAGAATTTGTAAGTGAGTTTGCACCAGCGCGCACGTTTTGTTTCTTGCACGAAGTAGAAGAACTGTACTCGCAAGGACTCATTCAAGGGGGCAACCTTAACAACGCAATTGTGATCGTTGATAAGGAGATGACTGATGAAGAGCTAAGAGAGACGCTTCGGAGAATTGGCGTTGAAGGCAATGCTGTTATGGGCACAACCGGTATTGTCAATAACAATCAATTGCGATTCAAGAATGAACCGGCACGGCATAAACTGCTGGATATGATTGGAGACCTGGCATTGATCGGTGCGCCACTGAGAGCACAAGTGCTGGCAGCTAGACCTGGGCACTCATCAAACATTGAGTTTGCTCGTAAGGTACGGCGTCTTTACGAAAAGCAACAAAGTGTGAGACGCTATCAGAAATCGCCAACGGAAGGTGTAGTGTTCGACGTTAACGCTGTGATGAAGATGCTGCCACACCGCTATCCGTTCTTGATGGTTGATAGAATTACAGACTACGATCCAGAAGCGGATCGTATCGTGGGCATTAAGAACATTACTTTCAATGAGCCCCAATTTATGGGTCACTTCCCGGGACGTCCAATATTCCCAGGCGTGCTCATCATGGAGGCAATGGCACAGACAGGCTGCCTGTTGTTGCTATCAAAAGGTGTTGATCCTGAAAAGAAACTCGTGCTCTTTACAGGCATGAACAATGTGAAGTTTCGAAAAGAAGTAACGCCAGGCGATCAGCTCGTAATGGAGCTTACAATGACGAATTTCAGATTTAATATTTGCCGCCTTGTTGGCAAGGCGTTTGTTGGCGGGCAACTTGTTGCAGAGGCCGAATTATCGGCCGCTGTGGTCAACAGAGAGATAGCCCCATGATCCATGCTACTGCAAGTGTATCGCCAAAGGCACAGATAGCCGAAAACGTTTCTATTGGAGCTTTTTGCATTGTAGAAGACGATGTAGAGATTGGTGCTGGCACAGTCCTCATGGGTCATTCCTATGTTGGTAACGGGGCTCGTATTGGCGCTGACGTGCGCATACACCCCAATGCAGTGATCTCTACTGCACCTCAAGATCTAAAGTATCGTAATGAGCCAACGGTAGCTATCATTGGGGACCGTACGGTTATTCGCGAGAGTGTTACTGTAAACCGCGGAACGGTTTCTAGTGGCAAAACACAAGTAGGATCTGATTGCCTCATCATGGCATACGTGCATGTTGCGCATGACTGTGTTGTTGGTTCAAATGTGATTATGGCCAACTCAGTTCAGCTTGGTGGCCATGTTGAAGTAGGAGATTGGGCAATTGTTGGTGGACTTACTGGGGTGCATCAATTCTGCCGCATTGGTATTCACACAATGATTGGTGCCAATTCGCGAGTTGTGAAAGATGTGCCTCCCTACACGTTATGCGGAAGAGACCCGCTCGTGGTTGAAGGTGTCAATTCTGTTGGCTTGCGCAGAAGGGGCTTTGACCTCAATTCAATTACTGCGATTGACGACTTCTATACAGACCTTTTGCGCAAGGGGCTCAACACCTCAGATGGCATTCAGCGATATGTTGATACACATAACGAGCTTGATTCAGCCGTTGCGTATTGTATTGAATTCATTAGAACGTCCAAGCGTGGAATCTATAGAGGTTCTCAACTACGGTCGTGACAAGCCCCAAGGCAGGTTACCACGAGTTTGCCCCAAACCGCTGATCGTAAAAACAGATTATTCTCCTACACTCATTTGTGAGCAGATGCTGACGATTGCACGGTGAACATAAGCCCCGTAGCCAAAATCTGCCGTATTCTTGTCTCTTGTCCTAAATCGTCCGCTATTTCTATCTCGAAAGAATCATGGGTATTGCATGTGGTATTGTTGGCCTGCCAAATGTTGGTAAGTCTACGCTGTTCAACGCGCTTACTTCTAATGAAGCCGAAGCAGCCAATTATCCATTCTGTACAATCGATCCAAATATTGGAATTGTCAGAGTGCCAGACCCGCGGTTGACGAAACTTGTTGAGGTGTATCAAACAGATAGTGAAGTTCCAACGATGGTTGAGTTTGTTGACATTGCCGGTCTCGTAAAAGGGGCTTCAAAGGGCGAAGGACTTGGTAATCAGTTCTTAGCAAACATCCGTCAATGTGATGCCATTGCACACGTAGTACGCTGCTTCGAAGATGAAAATGTAGTGCACGTCCATGGTGGCGTTGATCCTATTCATGACATCGAGATCATTGAAACAGAGCTGATATTCAAAGATGTTGAGTCGGTTGCAAAGCGTATGCAGACCTTACATAAAATGGTGCGCGCAAATGATAAGGATGCAATTGAAGAACACACACTTTTTGGTCAACTCGAGGCTCACCTAGACAGCGGTAAGCCATCTCGCAGTTTTCAATGTGATGATAAGGGGCGTGCGGCGATCAAGGCTCTGCAACTCCTAACGGACAAGCCGGTGATGTACGTAGCCAACACCAATGAAGAAGGTGTGCAAAATGGCAATCGCTTTGTGGACGCTGTTCGTGCTCGTGCTGCAGAAGAGGGTGCTGTGGTGATTCCGATATGCGCAAAGATTGAGGCCGAGATATCGCAGCTTGAAGCTTCCGATAGGGAGCTTTTCTTAGCAGACCTCGGTATGGAGGAAGCTGGTCTGGACAGGGCTATTCGCCAAGCATATCAGTTGTTGGGTCTCATAACGTATTTCACGGCAGGTAAGAAAGAATGCCGCGCATGGACGGTACGCAAGGGCAGTACGGCACCACAGGCAGCTGGTGTTATTCATACGGACTTTGAAAAGGGATTCATTCGAGCTGAGGTAATGTCTTACGGGGATTGGGACAGATTGGGTTCTGAACAATCAGTGAAAGATGCAGGTTTATACCGGGTTGAGGGCAAAGAGTATATCGTGAAAGATGGCGACATCATGTATTTCAGATTTAATGTCTGAACAACGTGAAGGCCTAACTCTACGATCCTACGCCTTGGCGGATGAATCATGCGATCAGAAGTACTAAAATGACCGCGTAAAGTGACCACCAAAAGTTGATGCGATTCCGTAAGGAACATAATATCTAGCGTATCTTTCTACGCCCTAACGGTATACTCTGGTGGGGCAATCTTTCATTCCGGACTCTCATGGCCCTCCTCGGACACGCATCTCGTTTTATTCTCTCGTCATTAGACCCACAAACATCACGCGTCTCGTGGGAGGCTCTTGGATTTGTGGACAAGGGAAGCGATGATTCTGTTGTGCGCCTTACAGACGGTCAGATTCTCATCTCTATTCTACCGCAAGACCCTGCGCCTCTAGCAGTGGCGTATTTCGCCCCTTCTCTACAAAGTGTTGGAGATAAACTCCTTGCTTCTCAATTTGAGATGAGCGGTTCAAATATGACGGGCTGGCATGTAGTTGGGCCTGGAATGATGGAGTGGTGGATTCATCCTGCAACTCCCACTACTATTGAACAACGCAGTGGTGAGGGAAGTCCCATTCTCGGCTATTTCGATGCAGTGGTGATCCCCGTCTCGGATGCCAAGGATGCAGCCGAGTGGGCACAATTGTGTGGCTATTTTATTGCTGACCAATGGGAAAGCCCCATGCCACAAGTTGACCTAACGGATGGCTTGGTGAATATCTCCTTTCGGCAGCAACAGAAGAGCGTTCCATTTTTGCATTACACAGCCGATTTAGACGAAGGATGGATTGAAGAGGCAACTGAAGCTTTGGGTGACAGACTTACTTTACGTCATGATGAAAATGGCAGGGCGTCCTTAGCGATCTTTGCAATGCCAGATGGCTACACGATTATGGTTACGCCAGATGAGTTTTAACGTGATTGTTCACGAGTTCTAATAAAGCGTTTAGGAAATTACATGACTCCAGCTCTTGTACTGTTCGATCTTGACGGAACACTCGTAGACTCTCGTCCGGGCATAGTTCACTCGCTTCGCTTAGCACTCAGTGAAGTTGGCGTAGTTGTAGAAGAGGGCCATGACTTTACGTGGTGCATTGGAGCATCATTGTGGAAGATATTTGAGCATTACCTCGGCACAACAGAGCGTCCGCGTATTGATGCGGCAATTGCTCGGTACCGTCATATATATCGTGATGGACCAATGTTTGAATATGATGTTTACGATGGTGTGATATCTACATTAGAAACGTTAAAGTCTGCAAACATCCGTATTGCCATAGCTACAGCTAAAGTGCATGAATATGCGCGTGAGATTATTGCTGTGTCTCGCTTTGCCCCCTATATCGATCACGTCTACGGTTCCGAACTCGACGGTAGGAACGTAGAGAAGCGCGATCTTCTCCATTCAATCCTTCGTGAAGAACGTTTGCAGCCAGACACGGTTGTTATGGTTGGTGATCGTCATCATGACATCGATGGTGCATTGGCCAATGGTGTTTCTTCAATCGGTGTGCTCTATGGTTATGGTACTGAAGATGAATTGTCACACGCAGATATTATGGTGCCACATGCATCTTTCCTCGTATCCGCAATTGCATCTCTCACACCCGCCTCTCGGTGATGCGCGCGATTCACGTTAACACATCCACAGCGTGGGGCGGTCTAGAGCAATACACACTCTACTTGGCGCAAGTGTTTCGGGAGGCCGGGGTTAGAGTCACCATCATGGCAGTTGAGGGGTCTCAGCTCTATATTTCGGCACAGGCGCAAGGGTTTGCGATGATCCGTGCCAGTAGTGGCAATCATCTAAACCCGACAAACATTTGGAGACTTCGGCGTGCGCTTGATCGGAATACGATTGTGCACTCACACACTCGCATTGACGTATGGGTATCATCGCTTGCATGTTTTGGCACGAATGCGCCACATGTACATTCTGTTCACATGGTTCCATCAAACAAGCGCGATCCTCTGCATGCCTTCATTTATGGACGTGTTGATGCAATCGTGAACACAAGCGAAACACATGTACATTCAATTGTTCGTTTGTTTCCAGTAGAGAGATCGGCGGTGCATCTTATTCGGCACATGCGCGATCCTAAAACTTTCACTTTCAATCCTACTGCGCGTGCTTCATATCGTGCAAGTTGGAAGGTTGCAGACAACGATATCGTGGTGGGGTACCTGGCACGTATCGACCCGCTGAAGGGCACCAAGGAATTTGCCCAAGCCGCACATCTGCTACCTCAAAGCGAATACAAGAACATCACCTTTGTTGTTGTTGGTGATCCAACGATTTCCAGGAATGGCACGAATGGTCTCCCTCTGTATGAGCACTCCTCCCAGTCTCTTCATGAAGAGCTTCTCAGCATGGCAAATGATGAGGAGAGCCAACTCATAGTTTGCCCATTCACAACGGACGTGGCAGGCGTAATGTCGGCCTTTGACATCTTTGTTCTTAGCAGCTACGGGGAAATGTACGCGCTCACAGTGATTGAAGCCATGATGATTGGACTGCCGGTGATTGGAACAAACCTTGATGGCACACAAGACCAGCTAGCTGATGGTAGGGGGCTTCTTATTGACTCACGATCCTCTCAAGCTATTGCCGATGCTGTGAATGACCTGGCGCATGACCCCCAAAATCGTACTACCTTGGGCAAACGCGGCAGGGAATGGGCAGTGAATGAATGTGATCCTGTGCATGTTGCGCCTCAATGGCTATCACTGTATAGTAGTGTCCTACAAAAGAGACAATCTCAATGATTACGATACTTCATGGTGCGCTTGGTAGTGCACATCAGTTTGCTCCACTACAGAATGCAATTGGCGGCCCGTCTCGTGTGATGACGTTTATTGGACATGGCAATGAAGCAGACATTTCAGAACCATGGAGTATTGAGCTTTTTTCTCGTCAGCTCGAACAAGCTCTTGAGTTAGATCACCCTAAGACTCCGGCTCAGATATTCGGTTATTCAATGGGTGGATACGTTGCTCTCGATTGTGCCATCCGCCGGCCAGATCTCGTTGCTAAGATTGTAACCCTAGGTACAAAGCTCTTGTGGACGAGTAAAGGAGCTCTAGATGAAATCAAAAAGCTCGACGCCGATATCATTAAAGCAAAGGTGCCTGCATTTGCGGCTGACCTTGCTCTACGTCATGGCGAAAATCGGTGGCGCACAGTACTTGCAAAGACTGCTGATCTCATGATTGCACTAGGCTCTCACCCACTGCTCACTGCAGATCGTTGTTCGGAAATTACAGTACCCGTGCGATATGGTTTGGGCGACAGAGATGAAATGGTTTCGCTTCAAGAGACTGTAGAATGGTACAAAGCCACGCCTCATGCAGAACTATCAGTACTGCCGTTAACTCGGCACCCAATTGAGCGTGTTGATACGAATCAACTTGTGCGTCACATTACATCGTTTCTTGCGCCATGACCGAGCGTGCTGATCTTACGCGTCGGATAAAAGAATCAGCACTACGTCTGGGATTCGATGCTGTAGGTGTAGCCCGCGCAGAGCCCCTTACCCAAGCCTATGCTCACTATGAAGAGTGGATTGGTAAAGGCTATCATGGTACGATGGGATACATGGAACGAAACGGAGAGTCGCGTTATGATGTGTCTACTATCGTGCCAGATGCTCGCAGCGTCATTGTTGTGGCTCGTAACTATTACACGCCACACTCACATTCAGCCAATGCTGATGGAAAAATTGCTCGGTATGCGTGGGGAGACGACTATCACATTGTACTACCACCTATGCTCGACGCATTGTGCGAAGACGTGCGCAGTATTGTACCCGATTCTCTTACACAGCGCTATACCGATACAGGACCTGTATTAGAAAAGGAATGGGCTGTGCGGGCTGGAATTGGTTGGATGGGCAAGAATGGAAACATCTTGCGCAGAGACATCGGTAGTTGGTTCTTTCTAGGTGTGATCATCACCACTGCGGATTTGGAGCCAGATGTACCGATGGAAGACTTTTGCGGCAGCTGCACCGCCTGTCTTGACGCCTGCCCAACAAAGGCAATCATAGAAGCAAAGGTTGTAGATGCCACAAAATGTATCTCATATTGGACCATTGAGTCAAAACCTGATGTGGATATCCCACTCCACATTGTGGAAAACCTCAATGGTTGGGTGTTCGGCTGCGATGTTTGCCAGGATGTTTGCCCATGGAACCGTTTTCAGCAGCCAACAACCGAATCACGATTCGAACCTCGTAACGGAATGACAGAAATTGCACCATTAGAACTTGTTGAACTGCAAGCGGCACGATTCATTGAGCGGTTTCGTCATAGCCCCTTAAAGAGACCCAAACTTGCTGGACTCCAACGCAACGCTCGAGCTCTTTTGCGCGGCAATCGGTAAGCCTAAACTTTAACACTTCATCCCTTCTTTATGCATTCAATCGCAATCATCGGCTCTGGCCCTGCCGGATTCACGGCAGCTCTCTATGCAAGCAGAGCAAGCATCAACGTTGTCATTTTTGAGGGCACTCAACCTGGCGGCCAACTAACGATTACAACCGAAGTTGAAAATTATCCTGGCTTTGAGCACGGAATAATGGGCCCAGAACTGATGGATGTACTCAGAAAACAGGCGCATCGGTTCGGCGCAACGTCTAGATACGAAACCATCGTAAAGGTGGACGCCTCCAGGCGCCCCTTTCTACTGACGAATGAGCGAGGAGAAGAATCCACGGCGGACGCTGTGATCATTGCAACGGGAGCCACAGCAAAATTACTAGGCGTACCAGGTGAGTCAGAGTATATGGGCTTCGGTGTAAGTGCCTGCGCAACATGCGATGGATTTTTCTTTAAAGGACTTAACGTTTTTGTGGTAGGGGGCGGAGACACTGCTATGGAAGAAGCGAATTACTTAACGCGATTTGCAGAGTCGGTTACGGTGGTACATCGCCGTGAAGAATTTCGCGCGTCAAAGATTATGCTTGAGCGTGCAAAGGCAAACCCCAAAATCAAATTTCAATTGAATACGACTGTAGATGAATACCTGGGCACCACAAATGAAAATGGAGTAAAGAAACTCACTCATGTGCGCCTTCGTACTACAGCGTCTCATGACGCGATCGATGTTGCCGCAGATGGTGTATTTGTTGCGATCGGACATCAGCCCAATACGTCACTCTTTGCCGGTATGATTGATATGGACGATGTTGGATACATCGTTACCAAGGGTAAGAGCACGGCAACAAATATCGAGGGTGTATTTGCGTGTGGAGACGCTCAAGACAGCGTATATCGTCAGGCCGTTACCGCAGCCGGCACTGGCTGTATGGCCGCAATTGATGCTGAGCGTTGGTTGGAAACATCGTAATCATTCAATGATCGAAGTTTTTGGCTTGTACTTTTTGAGCGCGAGAATATCTTTCTGTGCTTCTGCTTTGCTCCGATAGCCCCATAACTTGATGCGATATACGGGTGATCTATCTTCCACTACGGGCTCAAAATATGCCTTGAAGCCTCGCTGCTCCCATACATCGGCAACTTTACCAGCTTGCTCTTCGCTTGCTACTTGATCAATGGTAATAGTGTAGGGCTCATCGTCAGCAATCAGAAAACGTGCCTCAACACGATTGTTTAGCAATCGCTGCGCACCATCGAGTTGCATGAAATACAGTGGTCTTCTGCTTCCATCCGATCGAAGTATCACCTGTTTCTTGTTGACGCCGTACGCAGCCAAAAAGCCTTGCACAAACTGCGCTCTCTCTAACGCTCTATCATCGGCATTGCCTTTAACATCTCCGCTTACATTTCCAATGAGCTCAACACGCAGAGAAGAATCAGATAACATCTGTTCTGCTACAGACGCAAGTATCGGATAGAAACTTTGTAGACCAACTTCGTTTGTGTCACTGAACGTGGCTACAACTGCTGGCGATGTGCGATATGCTCTCTCCTTAATCGGCAGGAGTAATGAGTCATGCAGGAAGGGGCTCATCGTGTCGGCTTCAAACCTGACCTTTAGCCACACATCATCGCACGATGCAGCGGAGATATCAGCTGGAATGGTAATCTCAAGCGCGTGCTTGCTTGCGTACATAATTTCGCGAACGATTGATCCTACATTCTCAGACTCTTCCTCAGGAATAGAGTAGAGACGTCCGCCAGTTGCAGCCGATAGGTAGCGATATGGATATGCACGCGATGACTGACCAACACGAACAACATAAATCGTTGCCTGTAGTTCTGTGGCACGCCGAACGATATCTGCTGTTGAAACAGAAACCGATGCATTGTCGTCGCTTGATGTAACAACAATCAAAACTCTGCCATGCTTTTGATCTGTCAACATTGCCAAGCCAGACATACAAGCGCTGTAGACCGCAGATAGTCCATCTGCCGCTGGGATACTATTTGGATCACATTTATCCGAAGCAAAGGCAAGGGGCGATAGCGGACATATTTCTAGCAGATCGTGATCAAAGAGTACCACGCCAATACTGTCTCTACCAGACACATTTGGAAGCACATTGCGCAATGAACGAATAACTGCGCGAGCCATCGTGCCAGACATCATGGAATTGTCACAGAGTACCACGGCAGAGGTGCTAGGAGTATTGGCCGTCCACAATCGCTCCTCAACCTTTGATGCCAGAGCGCGGACTGGTGCAACTGACCTACATCCAACGTCAGCGGAAAATGTCCCGGTTGTGGACTTCCACCGAAGTTCGTTTCCTTCGGAGTCAAGCAACAGTGCCCGCAAGAGTAAAGAGCCGTCAGACTGTCCACGAGCGCTGATTAATCGTAACGTGGAGGCCCGCGTGCGGGCATCAGAGGTTACCCCTCGCATATACGGGCTCTTTACGTCAGACCGAAGCAGAGCGTCGGGACCCGTAGATACGTCTTCCTGCGCCCACGCCTCTGAGGTAAAGGTCATGGACCACAATACGATCAAAATACTGGCAAGAGCACGGCTATGGAATGTTGTCATACACGAACTTCCGCATGATCATGCTTTAATGCAAGGATGTTGCCCAGTTATCGTCAAATGAAGGTAACTCCGTAGATTTGGAGTAATCAGTTTCACGTGAATAGGCAGATGCATGGATCCGGTTCTTCGGCTCATCATCATCATCGTTCAGAGTTATCTCATCGGCTCCATCCCGAACGCGCTCATTATTGGTAAGCGCTTTTTTGGGATTGACGTGCGCACGGTAGGCAGTGGTAATATGGGAAGCACGAATGTTTCCCGCACGCTAGGCTGGAAAGCCGGACTTGCAGTGCAGTTGCTTGATATTGCCAAGGGGCTTCTTGCGGTATTACTTGTGGCCTATTTCTTTGACTCCGAGATGCCGTTTGTAAACTACACGCCATTTGAAGACGAAACCGTTGTTGGGCTCATTGCGGGTATTTCGGCTGTCCTTGGGCACATGTGGAGCGTATTTGCAGGCTTCAAGGGTGGCAAGGGCATGAACACATCGCTTGGCATGCTCCTGGCCGTTGCTCCCGTTGAAGTTGCCGTTGGTCTGGGAATATTTCTTGTGATACTTTTTGCCTCGGGATATGTATCGCTGGGATCTATCGCTGCAGCCGTTATCATCCCGAGTACGATGGCTTTTCGGTATAACGTACTTGGTATCTCGATTCAAGGTTATCACACGCTGGTGTTCTTCCTTATCGCGTTGTCTACCATCGTGATCTATGCTCACCGTTCCAACGTGAAGCGGTTGTTGGCTGGCACGGAAAACCGGTTTTCGAAATTGATGATCTTCAAGCGAGACGCGTAAGGTTTGCCATGCGCATAGGAATTATCGGCGCTGGTGCGTGGGGAACAGCACTCGCAACAATTGCCGCAGAGAATGGTCACACGATTCAACTTTGGGCACATGACCCACTCGTTGCTGAGACTATCAATACAACCCGACGTAACGAAACATTTCTGCAAGGAAGTGTGCTGGGCCCCCTCATTGTAGCAACGAATCGCATTCATGATTTGATTGGCTGTGATATCATTCTCATTGCAACGCCCACACAATACGTGCGATCAACGGTTGTTGATGAAGTTGTGCGTGGTGCCATTGTGATCAACGTTGCAAAGGGCATTGAAATAGGAACACATCTACGTGTGTCAGAAATACTGCATCAAGCCGCTCCTTCCATGACGCAGTATGCAGTGTTATCCGGACCCAGTCATGCCGAAGAAGTTATCCTGCGAATGCCTACCACTGTTGTGTGTGCCGCTACAGATATTGAGGTTGCACGTACTGTTCAGTTGGCACTTTCTACGCCTGCATTTAGAGTGTATGCAAGCGACGATGTGATTGGTGTTGAGGTGTGTGGTGCTCTAAAAAATGTGATTGCTATTGCTGCAGGCATTGTAGATGGAATTGGACTTGGCGATAACACGAAGGCCGCGCTTATCACTCGTGGACTTGCAGAAATGGCGCGTCTGGGAGTGGCACTTGGTGCCGACCATATGACCTTTTTTGGTTTAGCTGGTCTTGGTGATTTATACGTTACATGTGCTTCGCGCCATAGCCGCAACAGAAGCGTTGGCGAGCGCATTGGAAAGGGTACGCCCCTTGATGACATCCTTGGCTCCATGAATGCTGTGGCCGAAGGAGTTTCAACAACGCGTGCAGCGCTTGAATTGGCCGCTACTGTGGGCATAGAGCTGCCAATTACTCAGAAGGTAGCGGAGATCCTCTTTGACAGAGTTGATCCTCGCGTGGCCATTCAAGAGCTCATGCTCCGGCCATCCAAGTTAGAGGGCTAGAGCAACGTTTCGTCCTCGCCACTAAGTTGGCGCACTTTGAGTTCTGCTTGTTCTAAGTACTCTTTGCATTGTTGCGCTAACATCATACCTTCTTCGTAGATCTTCAATTGATCATCAATTGATAGCTCGCCTCTATCGAGTAGCGTCTCAATTTCTTGAAGCCGCTTCAGACGTACCTCAAGAGACGGCTGATCTGTCTGTGACGATTGTTCGGTTTTTTTAGCCATGAGAATCATGATCGCGTGTAGGTGTAACAATCGGTTGAATGTCTTCGATCAATATGCTGCTTGTTTCTGTTTGTCTGCGAAGTGTAACACGATCTCCTGCGGCAAGCACATCTTTTCCGGTTAGCACATGCCCATTGCGCTCAACAACTGCATAGCCCCTTTTTAAGGGGCTGAGAGGGTGGAGTGATGCGAAAAGTGTCTGTGTATGGTCAATCTGTTGACGGCACAGTGAAATGCGGCTTGTAATGCTGCGCCCATATCGAGTGGTGAGCTCGTCTATGAACTGCTGACGCATGTGAAGTCTCTCGGTGATGCGCCGAGCTGCGCGCCCATCATAAAAACTCTCAGCCATTTCTCGCAGATCAAGAACCGAGTTTATCATGTTGCGCGCAATGATCGTTCGCAGGTTCTCAATGGCCAATAGTACATCGGCTGCTGTAACGGGCGTTACCATGACGGCTGCGGCCGTAGGAGTTTCGGCGCGTCTGTCGGCAACAAAGTCTGAGATGGTAAAATCGGTTTCGTGTCCAACAGCAGAAATGATTGGCGTTGAAGCATGGAATATTGCGTCGGCAACAACCTCAGTGTTGAAACACCAGAGATCCTCCATAGAGCCACCGCCTCGTCCAATAATTATCACGTCAAGACCGGCTCTGTCCAATTCACGTATTGCTTGTGCAATATCAGTGGCGGCAGCACCTCCTTGTACGATTGTTGGCCTAAAGAGAACGTCCAGCAGTGGGAAGCGCGTATTTATGGTAGAAAGCATGTCTTGCAATGCAGCTCCGGTTGCTGACGTTGCAATTCCTACTGAGCCAGGGCGATGAGGAATAGGGCGCTTTCTGCCTTCGTCAAAGTACCCCTTTGTTCTCAGGGCCACCTTTAGCTTTTCAAACGCCATGTGGAGGTCGCCAAGGCCCTCAGGGCGCATCGCAGAGCAATCGATCTGATACTTCCCCTGCGCTGGATAGACGGAGAGCTTGCCCCGAACGATAACCCTCATGCCATCTTCTGGCCGGAAGGTAAGCGTCCTACTGCGCCACATAACGCCACCAATCTGTGCGTCGGCATCTTTTAGCGTAAAATACCGGTGCCCTGATGAGTGGTTCTTGAAGTTTGATAGCTCACCGGAGACCATTACATCGCCAATGCCTTCTTCAAGGAGCCCCTTGATGGCATAGGTCAATTCCGATACACTAACTGGCTGTTCCATCATGACACAAATATCGACATTCGTAGCATCACGTAGATTTGCAATATGATAGGATTTGGTTTTGACGTGCACCGCCTTGCTGAAGGTGAGTCGCTCGTCCTCGGAGGGGTAACCATCCCCTCACCCTTGGGCACTGTTGCGCATAGCGATGGTGATGTGATATTTCATGCGCTGGTTGATGCGCTATTGGGTGCCCTTGCACTGGGGGATATCGGGGAGCATTTCCCCGATAGTGATCCACGATGGAAGGGCGCTCCAAGTTCTGTGTTTGTAGAACATGCAGTGAGTCTCATTGCTCAGCACAATTGCACCATCGTTAACATAGACTGTACGCTGGTTTTAGAATCCCCAAAGATTTTGGCTGTTAAGTTTGAAATGCGTCAGAACATTGCGCGGCTCTGCTCAATTCCTGTTGAACGCGTTGCAGTAAAAGCAACAACAAGTGAACGTGTTGGATTTGTAGGTCGCAGTGAAGGCGTGCAAGCATATGTGATCTGCGAGGTGCAGCCTCGATGATTATAGCTCGCCTCATTCTAGGTTTGCTCGTAGCCTCTGGTACGCTGTGGGCTGACGCTACGGAGCCCGTTGCCTATGAGGTGCGGACAACCTGGAAAGGCAGAGTGGTGTTCGATCGAACAAATCCAGATAGGTTGCTCATCGTTACGCCAAGACCCGCATGGTCTTCCTCCACACCAGCCTTAACGGTCATCCAGCAAAATTCGAATGCTCGCAATGACGGTTATCTGGGTCAAGACGTGCGCGATGCAATGCCGTGGTTAGGGGGCTATCTCGTTGCACGTGTAGAGTACCGACGTGTGGTGTTGAGCATTCTTGATACACAATTGCATGTTGGTAAAACATCAGAAGTTGTTCTTGATGCCGAAGTTGATGTTGATGCCTCCACAGTTGTGCAGGTGCTTGGAGACCCACTGGACGGCACGGCAGTTGTCCGGGTAGGTGATGCTGTTGTTGCCGTGCAAGTCTCGGATGGCCGCATTCGCCAAACCGTCCTAGAGCGAAACGTCTTTTCTGTTGCATACCTACGAGGCCAAGGTCGGTCTCGAATTGCCATTGCTTACACAATTGGTGCATCTGCGTTCCTCACCGTCATCGATAGCTCACTGCAAGCAATGGCCTCCGCCTCTGTTCCTGCTTCTGACGGTGCCCGCATTGAAGATGTGGGACCATACGTTATAATGCTCTCTGCGTTAGAAGGGGCAAGTGGTACTGTGTTTTCTCTGTTGGACCCTACAACATCCTCTGAGGGTACGCGCGCTATCCCGATTGATCAGGCTTTGATTCGGCCTGTTTGGTTGCCCACGGGAATGATTTTGGCAATGCTGACTACACGAAGTGGCCGCCCTGAGCTCATCATTACATCGGCAAACGATGTGCCTGAGGTGTTGCCAGTTGGCACGATGATACCTGGTGACTATGGATCGCCGCAAGCAGTTGTCTCACACGGCGACACAATTGTGATTGTTTTTAGTGGCGGATTGGTAACAATGTTGCTTGACGGCACAATCCTTTCGCGCGATGCGATACCACTACAGATTGGAAAACAAACGGCCGCGTTTTCAACAGCTCATGGTCTCATTGTTTCTTCGCGTACGTCGTCATTTCAGTTGCAAGAATCAGCTCATCCGTTTTGGTTTATTACTCGTGCATTTGATGCGTTGATTCGGTACGTATTCCCATTGTTATTGATTGTGTTGCTTATTAGTGTGTGGTTCCTGTACACAAGGCAAAGAAGATTTTTTGATGCTATGATTGATATCCCAGGTGCCGGACTTGTCTTTGTACTCGATGGAAACGGTAGACTCATCCGCACAAATGACAGCGCCGCAAAACTTTTGAAGATTACAAAAAACGTTCCCATGCGCAGGCTCTTCAGGTCATACACACAAAGAGTTGGCCTGGAGCCACTTACTCAGTTCCTTTCGCAAGTGCAGAGCTCAAGAGCCGCGCTTTCAGAGAAGATCACTGTTTCCGAATCACACGAGCAACGAGAATATGTTTTTACGTCTGTTCCGTTAATGGGGCTCATTGGCCGGTCAGTGGGTTCAATCATTACGGGAGTAGACATTACCGAGGCATTGGAAAGACGTAGACTTGTGAACTGGGCCCAGCTTGCTCATGATATGCAGACGAATCTTTCTACTATCAGATTGAACGCAGAGCAACTCGGTGATTTTGCAGATCCACATAACACGGAGCGTCGGCGCCGCATCTTGTTTCAGTCTGGTGTGCTTATCCAGCGTGTACGAGACCTCGTGAGCGTAGGACGTTCCGAAGACATTGCTCGAATACCCGCACATAGCGCAGAGCTGTGCACAGAAGTGCGACACGAGTTTGATGCAGCGATGTTCCCTCACGTGACGTTTGCAATGAAGCTCCGCGGTACAATGATGAACGTGGACAGATTAAAGGTGTCGCGCGCTGTTCGTAATGCGGTTGAAAATGCAATCAAGTCGCTTCGTGGTAAGTCAGGGACGGTAGAAATTGCAACATGGTTTGACAGAGTGAATGTGTATGTCCGGATTAGTGACACAGGCGTGGGCATGGATGCAGAAACAATGGCAAACATGATGAAGCCATACTTCACGTCCGCAAAGGACGGAACTGGTACAGGTATAGGCACTATGATTATGCAACACGTAATGAATCTGCATGGTGGGTCTCTTCGAGTAACCAGCGAGCCGGGTGTTGGCACGCAGGTGATCTTTCGCATTCCGCATGAAATGGAAATACGGCAACGTGCAGGGCGTGGAATGGAAGAGGTTGAAGCATGACGCGAGATGAGCTAATGTCTTTGAGAAGTAAGCGACTATGTGCTCTCGACTACGGTATGCGCAGAATAGGTATGGCTGTGTGTGATGAGATGCATATTGTAGTGTCTACGCGTGCAGTTGTTGAGAATACTCCAGACGTCATAGACAGGCTTTTGCAGCAGTTTGCATCTGACCGAACAGAGGTTGTTATTGTTGGTGTACCGAGGCACCATGATGGACGTATTACACCAATTATTGAAACCATTGAGCGATTTGTCACAGAACTTCGAATTCACACGTCTCTACCAGTGTTTGAGGCAGACGAAGCATTCTCTACGAAAGAGGCGCGTTCAATAATGGTTGCAACTGGTGTTAAAAAGAAGAAGCGTCAAACGAAAGGGGTTAAGGACCAAGTTGCCGCTGCCGTTATTCTGCGCGATGTGATTGAAGAGGTTCGCTCCATAAGCCCTCGTAGTCTATGAGATACCTAAACCTTTCATTGCTCCTTTTCTTGACTATTGTTCCTCACCTGGTGTATGGTCAGGGACAGCAGACAATTAAGAACCGAACCATGCTCATAGATTATGGCGATAGGTTTTATGCAGACGCATACGTAGTTCCGACTGACTCAAAAGACTCTGCAACGATTGCTGTATTTTTTAGAATGGCCAATGACTTTTTGAGTTTTACAAAAGTTACAGACGCAGATGAACTTGAAGGAAATTATTCGGCGCCGATGTCTGTAAGTATTGAACTACGCGATAGTCTGGGAGTTATCCGTCAGCGTGTTTCATGGAAAGATGAGGCCTTCACCAACACGTTCGATGAGACCAATTCAAAAACACATTTCCACTATGGATGGCAGACGTTAGCAATTGGCCCGGGCACGTACATCGTATCTCTAGAGATTCTGTCTCAAAAGGAAAGCAATAAAAAAAGGCTCAAGCTGCCTCCGGTTTCATATACGCCGAAACGTCCTACGAGACAGTTAGCACCACCGGTATTTGGACAGCCCGTTGATGTAGATGGCCGGGAACACATTCGCTTGTTTGTCTTTAGCAACAATTTGCCATTCGGTTCCAACGAGGCCAGAGCGATTGTGCTCGTTGCTGATTCTGTTGAAACGATGTATGACTTTCGCATTACACAGATGCCTTGGGATCCGCGCGACATTCGCTGGTGGAAAGTCAGTGAAGTTGTTGGTGAGGTACAATCCAAACGTAATCGATTCCCGCGTATCTCTTCGGTATCCTCGAGTGACGGAGCTTATCTTGAGATGACGTCGCACTCAATACCAGCGAGACCAATCGCTACCGTAGAGGTGGATATTCCACTGACAACATTAGTACCCGGGAAATATGTACTTCAGTTGATTCGAAAGAACACAACTGACACTAGTGCAATGAAGTTTCAGATTGTTTGGGAGATGATGCCGTTCTCGCTGCGCACTGTTGATTATGCAATTGAATCTATGCGGTACATCTGTAATGATGATCAAATCGATTCGTTGTCAGCCGGAAACTCATCCGAAAACCGAGAGGCAGTAATGAGCTGGTGGCGCCGTCAGGATCCAACGGCTGCAACTACGTACAATGAGCGAATGGCAGAATATTTCCGACGTGTAGACAACGCATTCTTTGCGTTCAGCTCAATTTCTGAGCCAGATGGTGCGCAATCAGATCGAGGAAAGATCTATATCCTCTACGGTCAACCAGCAGATATCAAAAAAGATCTCACTGCTAACACGTCAAAAGAGATTTGGCGATACGAGTCTGGTGTGAAACAAACGTTTACGTTTGAGATTACGGATCGTGGATGGTATAAGTTGATCGATGTAAAATGAATTGCTGATGCACTGTAAGCATGCTGGCTATCGTGGCTCCCACGCCTCTGCTTCACATGGGGGATGCTCAGACGTTACATGCTCATCGAGGACCATACAGAGCTGATTGGTTGGGTTAAAATGCTTACATGCACCACACAGCGTACCAGCTATCATCTTCTCCACTTTCTCATGAAATCGTTGATATTGCAGCCAGGCCGGAAGCACTCCAATACCCCACAACGTTAGCATCGCAAACCACCATACGGTGTTGGCACTCACGAACTGCGTTAGAATCATGCTTGTGCCACCTAGGATTGCTACTCGTATAAGCGCGGCGGCCACAATGGAACCAGTGGTGTAATAGGGCATGTCTACTGCATAGTCTGGTTCCTTGGTGCGCAAGAGAAATAGATCGAGGAGCTTATCGCCTTCATTTGGCTCACGCATATGGTTTTCCTTGCATAGAATACGTGCGCCCCTTCCATCGAGCGCCTTTCGAAGAATATGCCCATCGGATAGAATTTACACCAATGAGAACAGACCATAGTCCTGTTATGGGCTGCAAGAAAACGTGCCACCATGGCATGTGAAACTGCAGACTGATGAGAAATCGAATAGTACAACCCATGATGAGTTGCGTGGCAGCCAATCCAATGATTATTGGTTCATCCAAAACGAATCCAAGAAAAAGCATTGGCAATGGAAGAACGTACGTTACAAGTAGGTGAAGGAGAAAGAGGACGGTCGTCAGAAGATTGTAGTTGGTTGCAGCAAAAAAATTCTTTGAAAATCCTTGTGTAACCTCTAACGCTGAGGTATACATTCTGCATGAAACAACATCTGTGCCATCTACAAGTGCCATGCGGAATCCAGCGCGTTTGATTTCTTTTGCCAGGAACACATCTTCAACAAGCGAATTCTGAACGCTCTTGTGTCCGCCAACTGCATCATATGCCGCACGAGTGAAACACATGAACTGACCGTTGGCAGCAGAAACAGACACTCGCTTATTGTGGAGAATGAGATCGTTTGGCAAGTATGCGAAATACAAAACATGAATCATGGGGATCACGATGTGCTCGCCCGCGGTTCCAAATTCCTGAAATGGCACAAGCGAAAAGAAATGGACGTTGTTCTTTGTTAGATAGGAAACAGATCGGTGTACCATGTTGGGCGCATGCACAGTATCGGCATCAGTAAATATCAACACCTCGCCCCGTGCCTCATTCGATAACTGATCACACGCCCAGGACTTTCCTACCCAGCCGATTGGTAGCGGTTTCCCATTAATGACCTTTAGTTGTGAATATTCGCGCTGAAGCTTTTCTAAGATTGTAGCTGTAGCATCTGTTGAACCATCGTTGAGCACAAGCACCTCAACGTGCTCGTACTCCTGTGTACACAAGGACCGAACACATGCCTCAAGGCAGCGCTCTTCATTTCGGGCTGGAACAAGCACGGAGACGAGGCTGCCGCCGGCATTATTGACCTTGGGCAAGCGGGCAAAGTGCCTGAGGTTGTATACGCTTATGCCAGCAAGAACTGCGGTAATGAAGGTAACAACCAGGTTATAGACAAGCAGGATCATTTTTGTTGATTGTAGTGTGAGGAGGGCAAGCTACGAACGACGCGGTTTCGGTACCTTTGAAGGCTTTGTAACACTGAATACTTTATGCAAGTTCTCACCGGCTACCATCACGATCACTCTCACAACCTCAACAAGGAAGGGGCCTATGAGTGGTGGTACGTAGATGCTCTCTCAGAGGATGCAGAGTGGGGCGTTGTGATGATCATCTTCAGAGGCATGCCCATGTCTCCGGATTATCTTGACCAACCACATGATGTAGCAGCAGGGTACTCACTGAGCGTCTACCATCGCGGTGTCCGAGTTGCCTTTGCCTTTGCTGGTGCGCCCCTTGCCGCATCTCGATTCTCCGATGCATATGCCGGCGCTACTGTTGGATTGGCATCGTTCACTCGGCAACAAGATGGAAGCATGACATTTGTTATCAACGCTCCCTGCAAGGGAATAGGTCGGTCAGCCTTTGTATCCGTAACACTTGATGGCAAGGGGGCTCAACCGTCACCTGAGAGTTTCACTGATGACCATGCATGGATACTTGCTGCACCCCGAAGCGCAGCAGAGGTAGAAATTCGATTGAGTGAGGGTAGGAAGCTCATGGCAAACGTTTCGTTTGCTACTCTGGCATATCACGATCACAACATGGGTAGGCGTGCGATGTCGGCCGACTTTCATGACTGGTACTGGGGCCGGATTCACACGAGAGACCGCACCTTCATTTATCTTGCAACTCCTAACGTACCTAAGCCATTTTCATGGGTTGGCGAAGTTGATCGTCATGGGCTTGTTGTTCCGTGGACAGATGTTACTATCGCTTATGAAAGACCATGGATGAGCTACATGGGGCTGCGTTTCCACAAACGTGTTGTAATGAAAGGCATAGATGCTGGTGGTCTTCGATCAGTGGTTGTGTGCCAAAATGCACGAGCGAGTGAGAACGGACCTTTCTATCAGCGATATGTTTCGCGCTGGAAATTTAACGGCATGCCAATCGGATCAGGAACATCGGAATACATGGATTTGCAACGATTGAATGAAACATGGATTCGTCCATTCCTACGTTTACCGTGGAAGACGATCACCACCGGCGATAGCCAATGACAGAACACACGATACATATACTCACCGAACATCTCGCAAATCAGATTGCGGCAGGTGAAGTTGTGCAGAGACCAGAGTCTGCTGTAAAAGAGCTTGTTGAAAATGCAATTGATGCTGGTGCAACATCGGTGACGGTTATTGTGCGCGAAGCAGGAAAACAACTCATCCATGTGATTGACAATGGTGTTGGGATGTCGAAGTCAGATCTTGAGTTAAGCATTGTTCGGCATGCCACGAGTAAAATTTCTACAGAGGATGATTTACAATCAATTCAAACGCTCGGCTTCCGCGGCGAAGCCATGGCATCGATTGCAGCCATTGCAGATGTTGAGATTCGTACACGGCGAGCACACGATGAAACGGGTTGGACATTGCAATCGCGCCCAGGCGTTGCACCTGACACGCGCGCCGCTGCGCTCAACGTGGGTACGCAGGTGATTGTTCGAAGTTTATTCTACAACGTCCCTGCACGCCGCAAATTTCTGAAGGCCGATCTTACAGAATTCCGTCATGTAAGCGAAACAATGCAGCGACTAGCGCTCTCCCGGCCAGACATACGCTTTGTTTTTTATGACAACCAAGCGCTCGTGTTTGACCTCAAGCCAGCAGATCTGCGACGTAGAATCTCTGACGTGCTGTCACTTGATGCAACGCGCTCATTCGTGCCGCTTGAATCCGTTGAAGGGGGTATTTCTATCACAGGCTTTGTAGGACTCCCTCACGCGGCTCGGCAAAGCCGCAGCGGACAATTCCTATTCTTGAATAACCGTCCAATTGTAAGCAGGCCACTTGCTCATGCTGTAGCGTCGGCCTATGAACACCTTCTCGATACAGGACAGCATCCTGTGTTTGTGCTGCATCTCACCGTTGATCCACGGCGTATTGACGTAAACGTACATCCACAAAAACAAGAAGTGAAGTTTGATGATGAACGGTACGTGTATGTTCTTGTTCAGCAGGCAGTAGCGAAAGTGCTTACGCATGCAAACGTCATTCCGAGCTTCTTGGGTGATGTTCCATTGTCTAGCAGACCTCTGCAGTCGCTCCCTCAGCAGGCTGATGGCACGAGCATTGTTGTCAACCGTTTTACAGGCGAGATATTAACGCCGCCTGCTGATCGAATGGGGAGCCCCTTCCCGTCTCAGCGAGAGCCCGTTTTCACAACTGCGATGCAACAAGCGTATGGTCAGCTTTTCGTTCGTCGTGAAGAGCAGGAAACAAATGGAGTGTTGCAGGCTGGTGGACAGTTCATCATTACTACGAGTGCAGAAGGTCTCGTTGTTGTTGATCAACGTTCTGCACATGAACGTGTGATCTACGAACGAGTGCTAAAGCGCACAGAGCAAGAAATCACAGGTCAGTCTCTCCTCTTTGCCGTTACGGTGAGACTTGGTCCTACACGAGGCGCGTTATTGCGCGAGTATGCTTCGGAGTTTGCTGATTTAGGGTTTAGGCTAGACATGGAGAACGATGGCTCTGTGCATGTGCACGCGGTACCTTCTGATGTGCGTCCAGGCAGCGAAGACACCGTGCTTGATGAGATACTTCAGGCGCTTGAAGAAACGGGTTCATTGCCAAAGGAGAGACGCAAAGAAGGCATTGCATCCGTATATGCTACTCGGCAGGCAATACGGCGGGGTGATAAGCTTAATGCAACGGAGGCAGCTGCACTCATACGCGATTTGTTTGCGTGTAGCGTCCCCCACGTAACGCCGAAAGGTGATCCTACATATGTCATCCTCACATACGAAGAGCTTGCACAACGATGTTCATAAGATTTCTTCTCGTTTTTGTTGTTGTACAGCTATTCACAGCTCATGCGCACTCGCAAACTCTGAAACCGGATGAGGACCTAGAAGTGCTTGCAAGGTGGATGGACGGTTCATTCTCCAGCGAACTGCAGTCAAAAGCCGATACCACGTACTTTGACGTGCGACTGCACATGAAGCGAATCTGGCGCGATCGCACCGATGGTTATTGGTTTCTTGTTGAGCAGGCAATGTCCACGTCAATGGACAAGCCGTACCGTCAGCGAGTGTATCATGTGCATCGTGTAGAGGAAAATATGATAGAATCACGAACCTTTACATGGAAGAACCCTAGTGGCGTTGTAGGCGCATGGAGAGATTCTACATTGATAGATGGGCTCAGTGTTGATGACCTTACAGTCCGTAGAGGATGCGAATTGTATCTGCAGATGGATGGTCTCATGTTCTTTGGTTCAACCCATGGTACTGCATGTTCCAGTGAAATTCGCGGGGCATCATATGCAACGTCTGAAGTGAAGATCTTATATAATCGGATCATCAGTTGGGACCGCGGCTTTTCATCTGATGCGATCCAAGTGTGGGGAGCTAAAATGGGTGGTTACGTTTTCATGAAAGACTAAGGTTGCCCACCCAGCTCCCACTTCCTAGCTTTGCAGGTATACGTTCATGCTAGACCCACTAAAGAAACCTATGGCCTCAAATCAATACGCTCTCATTCTTGGCGCTTCCAGCGGCTTTGGCCGCGCTTCTGCTCTTGCCCTAGCTCAGGATGGCTACCATATCATTGGTGTTCATCTAGACCGCGCAGCAGGCCTGCAACAGGTAGAGGAGCTAAAGGCCGAGCTTTCTGCCTTTGGAGTTCGCGTCCATTTCTATAATGTAAACGCTGCCGATCCGGAGCGGAGATCTGATATTATTGCTTCCATCAAGGAAGAATTCGCTGCGCATCCTGGTTCCACTATTCGATTAATGCTGCATTCGCTGGCTTTTGGAACACTGAAGCCGTTCATTGCGGACGCTCCAGGAGATGCGATTAATCAGAAGAATCTCGATATGACGCTGGATGTAATGGCAAACTCCCTGATCTATTACACGCAAGACGTGGTCAGGAACGGCCTCATGACGCACGGCGGCCGCATTGTTGGTCTTACAAGCGCTGGCGCCACTCGCGTATTGCCGATGTATGGTGCTGTATCGGCAGCCAAGGCTGCCATGGAATCGTATTGCAGACAACTAGCCCTTGAACTTGCCCCGTATGGTATTACGGCAAATTCCATTCGCGCAGGTGTTACACACACTCCTGCACTGGCAAAGATTCCGGGAAGTGATGTTATCATGAACAACGCTCTTATGCGCAACCCTCATCACCGGCTTACTACACCACTGGATATTGCCAACGTGCTTCGTCTCCTTGTGAAAGACGAAGCAGCATGGATTAATGGCGAGGTTCTCGGCGTAGATGGAGGCGAAGACGCAATAGACCTTACGTGGTGGAAGCCATAAGGCCACGTAACCTTAGAGGTATTCAAGCACATCGTGCCGAGTTACTACTCCGCTTAGCCGACCAAACTCACTCACCACAATCATCGGTGTGTTTCGGAGCATGTTGATTCCGGTCTGCACGTCTTGGTGAGCATCAACAACGGGTGCTGGCGATTCCATGTAGCGAGAAACGGGACGTTCTAGAACAAGCCTGTCTTCTATAACGGCAGACATGAGCTTGTTCTCTCGTATTGTCCCTACAAGTTGATCACCATCTATCACGGGAAGGTCGCTCACCTCATATGAGCTCATGAGTGAGAGGGCTTCTTGAACCGTAGCATCGGAGGGCAGGGAGATAAGAGCAGGCAAGACTCCGCGCGTCCGCTTCGCCGAGACAACGTCTCTGAGCATCAACCGGTCCTTCTCAAGCAAGTCTTTTTCCGTGAGCCATTCATCGCTGTGATGCTTCGATAGGTAGCGCTCTCCAGTATCGCAAACAATGGCAACAACCACTGCCTCTTTTGGAAGGAGCCTTGCCACTCTTAAGGCAGCTGCAACGTTCATACCCGATGAACCACCACAGAAAATTCCTTCTTGACGTGCCATTGCACGAGCTGTCATGAACGCTTCTTTATCGGTGATATTTATGATCTCATCTATAACATTGAGATCGAGATTGCCAGGAATACGCTCTTGTCCAACTCCTTCAATGAGGTAGGGGAGTGCTTCAACTAGTCTACCTGTCTCTTTGAATGTTTTGATGGACGACCCAACAGGATCGGCAGCGATAACCGTGATTGACGGATTCTTATTCTTCAGGAATCGGGCCGTGCCACTTATCGTGCCACCAGTGCCGATGCTCGCGATAAAGTGTGTGATGGTGCCATCTGTATCGGACCAGATCTCTGGTCCCGTTGTGAGCTCGTGAGTTGCCGGATTGGCAGGATTGTCATACTGATTCAACATAATGGCGTTTGGCAATTCTTCGCTCAATCGCTTTGCAGTGTTCCAGTAGTACTCCGGCGAATTCATCTTAGCGGCACTTGAAACAATCAGCACATCAGCGCCAAGCGCTTTGAGATATCGAACGCGCTCCTGCGATGCTTTGTCTGTCATGATAAAAAGGCAATTGTATCCCTTAAGCCGTGCCGCTAACGCCAGTCCAATGCCTGTATTGCCGCTGGTAGGCTCGATGATGAGCGCCCCAGGTGTAATGAGCCCATCGCGCTCAGCCGCCTCAAGCATGGCAACTCCAATTCGGTCCTTAACAGAACCACCTGGGTTAAGGCTCTCGAGCTTAACAAACACCTGTGCTTGGATACCCTCGGTGATGTGATTGAGGCGTACAAGTGGAGTATGGCCGATGAGCTGAAGCACGTTGTCGTATGTTTTCATATTGTTAGCTGTTGCTCGAGTTGTTGACGTTCATACATTTCGGCATAGATACCGCCGAGATTCAAGAGTTCTTTGTGAGAGCCCTTTTCAATAATCTGACCATCCTGTAGCACAATAATATTGTCACAGCGCTTTACGGTAGAAATCCGATGCGATATGAGAAACGTGGTGCGACCGTTCATTACTTCGTTGAGTCCATGGAGAATGCGATCTTCGGTGGCAGCATCGATTGCAGAAAGTGAATCATCTAAAATGAGAATCGTAGGGTTACTCGCAATTGCACGTGCAAGTGAGGTGCGTTGCTTCTGTCCGCCCGACAACGTTACGCCACGTTCACCGACTATAGTGTCATAGCCCTCGGGAAAGCTGCGCACGTCTGCATCAAGCTGAGCAATGTGAGCGGCGGCAACAACTTCTTCATCAGACGCGGTTGGACGTCCAAAGCGAATGTTCTCAAAAATGGTCTCTGAGAATAGAAACGACTCTTGCGGGACAACTGCAATGGAGCTGCGAAGTGTGAGAAGCGACATCTCACGCACGTCTACACCATCTATTCGAACAGCCCCGTGCGAAACGTCGTAAAGCCGAGGCAATAATCCAATGAGTGAAGATTTTCCACTACCAACTGCTCCAACAATTCCTAGACTTGAACCCTTGGGTACAACGAGTGAGATTCCCTGTAACACATGAACATCATCGTTGTAGCTCAGAGATACGTTATCGAATTCAACGGTGCCTATAATCTCTACATCGGTGGGTGTAGCTGGGTCTGATACATCACAAGGAGCTTCGATGACTGCACCAAGCCGCGCCATGGAGGCGGCACCGCGCTGTATCATACTTGTAACCCAACCGATGGCGGCGATGGGCCACAGAAGTTGATTGAGATAGATGAAAAATTGCGTCAAGTCTCCAACACTCATCATGTTCTGCATCACATAATAGCCACCCACAGAAATGACGATCACATAACTTAGATTAAAAAGCACGGTCATGCTCGGCATCATCAATGATTGCACTCGAGCAAGGGTCATGCTTTTGCGATAGTAGTCTATGCTCAAAGCATCAAACCGTCCTGCTTCGTGTTCGCCACGCTCATATGCACGCACAACGCGAATACCTGAGGCCGTTTCTTGAGCATGTGTTGTGATGTGCTCGTATTGCTCTTGTGTGCGCTTATACGCTTCATGAATGCGCTTGCCAAGGCGGTAGGTTAACGTTGCTACAAGGGGTACGGGAATGAGAATGGCGAATGTCAACGGTACATTAATGCTCGTCATCCATGCCAGTGCAAATGCAAATGTTGTGATCGTATTGGCAGTATACATGATTGCTGGACCAATGAATTCTCGCACTGCACCTATGTCATTTGAAAAGTGTGCAAGAAGGGATCCCGTTGAGCGGTAATGAAAGAATCGTTGTGACTGATCCTTGATCGCTGCAACAAAGTCATTGCGGAGGTCCTCTTCTATAAAGCGCGACATAAGAATGATCGTGCGCCGAGTAGCGAACATGAAAAATCCACTACCGATTGTAAGCAGTAGGATCTGCGCAATAAGCCAAGCTATATCTGCCGATGCGGCTGCTGAAATCTTCAGAGCATCAATCGTTTGTCCCACAACATGAGGAATAGCTGTAGAGCAAACGTTAGACAGAGTAATGGATACCAATCCCCAACCAACGAGTTTAGGGTAGCGCCGGACATACGGAACGAGTCGTCGTAGCTCTTTCAATGAGCCACTTTTCTTTGATGAAGCAGACATTAGGCGATTGTTACGCCGTCACACAAGTAGACATCTTGAATGGCATGAAGAAGCGCAACACCTTCATGCATAGGCCGTTGGAACGCCTTACGGCCACTGATAAGCCCCATACCACCTGCGCGTTTGTTGATGACGGCAGTTGTTATGGCTTCAGCCATATCATTGGAGCCGGAAGCACCTCCAGAGTTGATAAGGCCAATACGACCCATATAGCAATTGGCCACTTGATATCTGCACAAGTCAATGGGATGTGGAGAGGCAAGCTCTGTGTACATGCGCTTATCGAGCTTCCCATAGCTCGAATCACCAATGTTGAGCGCCTCATATCCGCCATTGTTCTCTGGCAGCTTCTGTTTGATAATGTCGGCACCAATCGTCACTCCAAGATGGTTGGCCTGACCAGTGAGATCGGCAGATACATGATAATCTTTATCCGACGTAAACGCAGTGTTCCTGAGATAGCACCACAGAATGGTTGCCATTCCCAATTCATGCGCATGAGCAAAGGCTGTGGCGATTTCAGTGATTTGTCTTGTGCTCTCAGGTGAGCCAAAATAGATTGTAGCGCCTATCGCTGCGGCGCCCATGTCTGCTGCTTGTTTGACAGTGCCAAACAATACTTGATCAGACTTGTTGGGGTACGTAAGCAACTCGTTGTGATTGATTTTCACAATGAATGGGATCTTGTGAGCGTATGTCCTTGCAACGTTTCCCAATACTCCAAATGTTGACGCTACAGCGTTGCATCCACCTTCAATGGCAAGCTCAACGATCATTGCAGGATCAAAATAGATCGGGTTCTTTGCAAACGACGCGCCCGCACTATGCTCTATGCCTTGATCAACAGGAAGAATGGAAACGTAGCCAGTATCTGACAGCCTTCCAGTATTATGCAACCATTGAAGGTTTCGAAGGACGTTGTTGTTGCGATTAGAGCCACTAAAACACCGATCAACTGAATCGGAGGAAGGCAAATGAATTGTTGCTTTAGGGATTGCCGTTGAGGTATGGTTGAGATAGTCCTCAGCTTTTGTGCCCAAGGCAGATACGATGCGTTCAATCATTATGTGCTCTAGTGTATTGTTATAGCACAAAAATAGCACGAGTATTCGTGGCGGAGCCTACCGAACAACGATGATCTGAGTTTTAGCGGTAAAAGAACCACTATTCATACACAAAAAGTCTACAAGGAGCCTGCGGGTGAGGCAGGCAGCGCAATGGATCGTATCGTGCGCCACGTTGCCTCAACAACTGTGAATTGGGCAGAACCAGGTATATCCGCTGTAAAGGAAACGGTGCTCAGTGTAGAAGCAGGTCAAGATTTTGATTTCGCCTATCAAGCGTGTACTCTACGACACGAAAATCGCGAGCCGCTAAATCGTCAATGACTGAACCTCCGTCATCTGACACATTGCTGGTTGTACTGCGAGGAAAGACAACGATGCTGAGAATACTGCAAAGAATGTGAGAAAGAATTGTAAGAGTGATTCACATCATCGCACGATAACAAATTGTGTGGTTGCAATGAATGGCCCACTAATCATGCGAAGGAAATATGCGCCACTCGCCAGATCATCAGTGTTCATTTCAAACAAATAAACGCCAGATGGTACAATCGGACTTGTTGTCTCACGAACAATACTTCCAAATGCATCAACAACGTGGAACACAGTTGAAAGCGTTATCCCTGTAGAATATTCAACAACGAGTCGGTCCTGAACTGGATTATTCTTAGGATTTTTTAAGCTAGCTGACTGCGCGCCAATTGTCACCAAACGTGCTGCAGTGAAGCAGAACTGACTCATAACGATCGCACTTTGATCGCCCGTTGGAACGAGGCAAGGGAGCGGAGTTGTCACATCCAATGTTATGGGAAGGCTGGAATCAGCATTCAGATAGATATTGAATGAAGGCGTCACAAAATTGCCTACAGTAATCGGTGCGGCAACAGTTTGCGCAAGCACGATCAAGCGCCCAGGCGATGGCGTTGCCGTAAACCTCCATCCAGCCATGGAAGGGGCTACAAACGAATTGAATTGAACATAGTCTGGGTCATGAGTGAACGTCAGAGTAAACTCAGTTGGAAGAGCACCAGTTAAAACGGTAGGATCAAAGCTCACTGCTACGGGTGTAGATATAGCCTGGCCAATCTGACCTGGTGCAATGTTGTTAATGCGGAAATCAATTCCGGTAGTAACTCCTTCGCCACTCAGGGTAATGTTGAGTCTGAGAGACTGATCGTTGCTAAACGAATACGTTGCTGAATAGAGCCCAATAGTTGTGGGCTGAAATGTGACGGTTATTTTCTTTGTACCGCCAGGTGGGATAACGAAGTCCACGTTCTGATCAATCAAGAACTGAGCAGCATCACCAGTGACCCGTGGTGCAAGCACGTTGAGTGGAAACTTGCTACTTGGATTTGTGATTGTGAATGACTGTGTTCGTGATGCACAGATGAGAGTTTTTGCAAATGTAATCGGCGGAATGTCTGATTGATCCAGCCCAACGCCAGTTACAACAACACAGGTGTCAAAATATGGAGGCACTGGTCCGGGCCCGGGCTTTGCGTCGCTTGAAACACAAACGCGAACTGTGTTGACGCCTATCGCCTGTGGTGTAAAGGAAACGGACAGTTCTAGCGGCGCCGATCCTGGCAATAGAGACAATGGAAAGGTGGGAACGGCCCCTACCCATGCAAATGATCCTGATGCTGTTTCAAAATCAATATTATTGATGAACAGCGTGCTCGTTGGATCAGTGTTCTTGAATGTAACCTTACCAGTCTCAGGAGACAGAGCTCCGCGAGTCCACGCATTAAATGAATAACCCGTAGCCGCTATTGCTGGGAGGAATCCTGTTCCACTTGCTTGGCCAATAAGAGGAGCAACCTGACCTTTTACATTGCCAATCAATTCGATCGAATGTGCACCACGCGTTTGTGGGGTATACACAACGGGAACTGCGACCGAAGCTCCAGGAGCAAGCGTCTGTGGAGCGGGCACGGTGATTGCAAAATTTACATCGGCTGCATTAGACAATGTAAAGCCTGTGAGTATAGCAGGGTCATTGTTCAGATTCGTGATTGTAATTGTGTCTGTGACTGGTGTGAGCAAACGAACTCTGCCAAAGTCTACACTGTCAATTGCAACACGTGGTTCAACGATCTCAACGGTAATGATTGTGCTTGGAGCTCCACACTCGGCCGGCAAGCCAAAGGCAAGGGTCGCACTCTTTACACCAGCAGAAGCTGCGGCAATACTCAGTGTGATATCGAGGCATCCGCCGTTTGCCGGTATGCTAAATGGACCAGGGTTTACGAGAGTGAGGTCTGGGTCAATTGCTACTGTGCTCAGTGTGCCAGCGAGATTCAATGGCCCCATGTTTTTAAGGATACATGTTGTTAACCGAGAAGGTTGACCCTGACCAATGGGCACCTTGCCAAGATCTACATTTGATTGATTTTCCCAAGCACACGGTGCCAAGCCATTGCCTTCAAGAAGAAGCTGAGCAGTTGCATTACAGTTTCCGATTATTTCAAGGAGGGCAGTGCGACGGCCAGTTCCTGTTGGTGCAAAAACCATCTCTAATGACGTTGACATGCCTGGATCGAGGGGCACCCCAACTTTTTGACTCGTAACACTGAAGTCACTACTATTTGCACCAGCAATGTTCACCGTTTGAATAAAGACGCGGAAAGAGCCTGTGTTCTTCAATACTCCAACCAATGATTGGGTAGTAATTGATGTTGTCTGACCTTGCGGCGTTGCAGCAAATGTAGCGCTCGTAATCATAAATGATAACTGAGGCGCCTGCGCAGAAAATGCCGCAGAACTGCTATCTCGCGATGACGGTGTAGCGCCATTCTTTGTAACAAAGACGTCCGTTAGTCCAAGATTCGGAAGGGTAATAAGTGGGGGTGTGAAGCTCCTTGGACCTGAATACGAATCAGTGTCATAATTATAACCAAAGCCATCTGCTACACTTTTCGATTTATAGGTCACTCCTGCAACAGGCGCCGCAGCATTCGCCGTTAGACGGGGATATCCAGCTACATCATACACAACGTAATACGGACGAGGCGTTGCGTTTGTATATGGCCCAGCAGTTTCAAACGTGCCGCCGCGGCTTATTCCAACCTCGATGAATCGTTGGAACGTACCAACAACAATAACTTCGGGATTGCCAGACGCATCGTAGCGAAGGCCTAGATCAGTGGCATCGGCACTGCTACTCTGCGTAGATGATCCCTTGCTAATGTTTGACCACAACATCGAGCCGTTCGGTGCAAACTTGTACACGAACATGTTGCGCGCATCAAGCGGCCCTCGTGATGGAATTGAATAAGGTCCAAATGTTACAACTGGACTTGAGAAATATCCAGCGACATACATGTTGCCCAGCGTGTCCACAACCGTTCCAATTACACGATCATCATTCGATGCCGTGCCTGTTAAAAGACTGACACTCACAATGTTACCGTCTGAATCCATTTCAGCCAGGTAGCCGTCTGTATTGCCAGCCATATTGGAAGAAGTGGTGCTACCAATCTTTGTTGGCCCGTCAAAATATCCAGAAGCGTAGACCTTGAGGCCACTCTTTAATACGGCAACAGATGTTGCTGTTTCTGACCCAGCGCCGCCTAATTGTTTTGCCCATACAAATTGCTTGGCAGAGGAAACGCCAACCTTCACTCGATACGCTACGCCAGCGCGAGGTGGGAGCCACTTGTAAACGAGTCCTGTTGCATTTGCGGAGATCACATTTGGAAACGTTACACCATTATCCTCAGAGTACCAGATTGTTACTGGCTGTGTTGGCAGAACGCCAGCCCATTTAATCGTAACTGTGTCACAGGTAGAGAATACTTCGCCACCATCTGGTGATTGAAGAATGATTACACCAGTGCCTCCAACTAAGATTGCACTTGGCGGACATGGCGACCCAACAAATGATAGTTGGGCTTGTCTAAATGATTGCGACGCACCCTGCGTGAATTGAACGCGAATGATGCGCTTGCCTGTTGGCGGCAAATTGAAGGGTGCAAACGTTGATTGATTCGTAGGATAGTTCCAGTCAACTACTGTGAAATACGTGGACGGGACGATGCTAAATGCGTTTGCAGTAAATGTCGCATTCTCAGCAGTGATTGTTACGTTCGCAAATGACGAATTGTTAGGGGGCGGATCACCACAAAACAGAACCGGGTCGCTCACAACAACTCGTGCCACGCTCTTTGGAGGAGCAAGATATTGAGCGTTCGAAATTGGGTTGCCACCGCGCAGCAGTGTGATTGCAACAGAACGATTCTGGCCCTGCTCATTACATGTGGAAGGGGATATCCAACTAATCCTGCAAAGCTTCTTAATCTGTGTTTCTAGAGCAAGGTACGTTAGTAGATCAATGATGCCGTTTTCATCGGTTACGATAGACTTTCCACCGGTTGCTCGTGAAAGCTGCTCAAGAACCCAGTGGGTATATGTTTCCTTAATCGTAACACTATAAAATCGAATGCCTTGCGCACCCAGCTTTTGTGTGTTTTCATTTACAAATTTTATCTCATCATTAATCGCTGGGTTTGGGTGACCATCCGTAAGAAAGAAAACATACTTCGGCACGTCAGCCGGCCGTTTCTTGAACAACTCGTAAATATTGTTGCCTGGTGCTTCAAATGGAAGTACATAATTGGTTGTGGTCTGCCATTTGAGAAGTGTTAACGAGTCTAGCACAGGTTGTTTGTTATCGACCCACTCATTGATGACAACGTAATTCCCAGCAAACGACACGAGCGACACTCGTGTTCTGCCAGTAAACTTCAAACGGCTTACAAATGCCTTAACGGCATCCTTAGCTGTGATCCAACGTTGCGTTCCGCCTACAACTTCACTCATCGACTGGGAGCGGTCGAGAATGATAATAATGCTTGCCTCGGGATCTTCTTGCTGGTCAATACACTCCTGTTTTAGCGTCGCCGTCAGATCTACACTATTGCCACCTTGAGGTGTCTCAACGATGCGAAAGTCAGATTTCGTAAGATCTGTGATAGGCACGCCAGCAGCGTCGATTGCCACATAGTCAGCGGTTATCTTTGGAAATGCCGATGCATTCACACCGTACACGTTAAACGTCTGGGCCTGAGTTGCGATTGATGCAAGGAGTAAAACTGCTGTCAGGAGAAGGCTCGTGTGCAAACGAAGCATGATCGACCTTTGTTGAGAGAGTATGCGACTGTTCATATTCATGATGGTTGTACCACGGCTGGTTCGAGAAAACGCAACTGCTTGTTCGTTGCGTCTAATTCGGCACGTACGCCAAGTGGAATAGTGAGTTTGCTTTTTACATGCCCAACAGGCAGGCCGTAGATAGCCGGAATGCCGATTGATGTAATCCGCTGTTCAAATACCTGGTCTAGTGAGAAAGATGGACCCGAGATTGACACACCCTTGGCTTCGCAATCTCTAAAATTGCCAAGAGCTATACCCCTGCACGATTGTAGTTTTCCCGCAAGCCACAGCTGAGTCAACATGCGATCCACACGAAAAGGTTCTTCATGCACTTCTTCGAGAAAAAGTATGGCATCAGTAGTATCAATCTCATATTTCGTGCCAAGCGTGCTCACGATCATCGATAGGTTCCCGCCGGTAAGTCTTCCTTGTGCAATACCTGTCCGAAGTGTCGTTAGGCGATCGTCCGAAAAGCTCAGGGGCTGTGCACCTGAGCCACCAACAACGGTTTTGAAGGACTGAATCGTGAACGGGTCAAATGTTGATGAAGCAACAGGGCCGTGAAACGTAACAACGCCGCTGAGCTGCTGCACGGCAATGAGAAGTGCGGTGATATCGCTAAACCCCATTATGATCTTCCCAGCCTGACGGATAGAAACAAAGTCGAGCATCGGCAAGATTCTCATTACGCCATAACCACCCCGGGCACACACAACGGCGTCTACGGAAGGGTCTTCTATAAACCCCATGAATTCTGCAGCACGATCTGCATCAGGTGCCGAGAGGTAGCCGTTCCGCTTGGATAGGTTTCGCCCAAGCTTTACGTTGATGCCCCACAGCGTGCACAGGTCTCTGAAGTCCTTAATGTCTGACGCTGTTGCCGCACTTGCTGGACAGACGATGCCCACAGTTGAGCCCGGACCGAGTCCCTGTGGAAGCACACTTCTACGCAGAGCCATAGAGCCCCCTACGGAATCCGTACGGGTAGCAGCACTGAGGGAGCTCGCCGCCAGAGGCAGGGCTGTCAGACTATGTAAAAATTGTCTTCGCTTCATATGATAGGGCGCATCTTTTCCATCCCATCTGTGATGGTAAGCAAAGGTACGAATCTGCTGGCCCGTTTTCATGGTCAAAACCTTATGCTCAATACCTGTAATAACCTAAAACATCAGAGAGAGTTACGCCTCGTAGCCGTATATTGTGGGGACGGAAAGGTGCAAGAGTGGTTGAATTGGCACGCCTGGAAAGCGTGTGTACTGGAAACGGTACCGCGGGTTCGAATCCCGCCCTTTCCGCACTACGGAAGGAGAAGTTTCGCGTTCGCATAGGAGTGATACATGAGCGACACTCCGCAGCAGGCGGCGGATTCGTCCGGCGAGGACGAAGCGGGCATCCGCGATGAAGGAGGAGATGAACGATCTTCTGCAGGATGCCTTGGTAGAGTCATTTCAGGCATTGCCGAGCTTCCGGTTCGAGTACCCATTTTCGCGCTGGCTGTTCACGTTTGTCTTTATGCGTTTCAAGCATAGATCACATTTTGAATAGTACCTAGACCAAGGTGAGGTTGAGAGATGACGCTCAAAAGACAGAAACAGATATGGCCATGGGTCCTGATCTCGGTTCTAGCAACTGTGGTTGTTGCCTTTCTTGTCTCGTTTGTGCTTCGTCTTGTTAGTCCTCCAGTGTCAGCTTTGGCGAACGATGATGACCCACGTAGTGTTATCCAAGTTGAAGTTGTTAATAGTTCGGGTGTAAAGGGGGCTGGTCGTTTTACGCTAGAATACTTGCGAAAACGAGGATTTGATGTGGTGGAGATCTCTACTACGTCCGAGCTCTCACGTAGATCTATCGTGGTTGACCGCCTGGGAGACAAGCTATCGGCTCGTAAGGTGGCTTTAACCATGGGCATTGCAGACTCACTTGTATCAACAGATATCGATTCAATGCGGTTTGTACGAGCCACTGTTTTGCTCGGAACTGACATTGACAAACTAGAACCTTTTCACGACTGATCTCGAAAGACCACAAAGTGGCAATTCCAAAACCTCGATCTGTAAAAGGGCGCGCAGTTCTTTGCGCTCGCCTGGCTCAACAGAAACAAGCACACGAACTTCTATTGCTCGATCTTACAACCGTTGAGTCGGCCCCGGCCGACTTCTTTGTTATCGCATCGGTAGATTCTGAAGCTCAGCTAAAGGCGGTCTCAGATGTCATCGAAAGCACACTCAAGGAAATGGGCTTTGGAGCCCCACGTTCGGAAGGACGCGGCACATCTACCTGGGTGATTCTTGACTACTTCGACATTCTTGTGCACATCATGGTGAAGGCAACGAGAGATTTCTATAAGCTGGAGCGTTTATGGGGCGATGCTAAGGCATATACGCTCACTGAAGCGGGTGCAGCAAAAGCCACAACTGTCTCGACCAAAAGGGCTATTTGACGATGATGATGCAACGGTATATCGAACCTCATGTGCGTGTGGCTCTGCTATCTCTTGGTGTTACACCGCCAGAATCTATTGCCTTTAGTGTCCCACGTCAAGATGGCCATGGCCACTTATCGGCAAACATTGCAATGGTTTATGCTAAGGGGCTCAACAAAACCCCCAAAGCATTTGCCCAGGAAATTGTAGATGCGTTAGGCACGGTAGCTCTCATTGACAATATTGAAATAGCTGGTCCAGGCTTTATAAACTTTACATTTTCAGATGACGTGTATCATGCCATGCTTCGCGATCTAGAAGCCATGAGTGATAACATCGGTAGGTCTACCGTTGGTACTGGCAAATCTGTAAACGTAGAGTACGTAAGCGCAAACCCCACTGGTCCTCTTCACGCTGGCCATGGTCGCAATTGTGCCGTAGGTGATACGATCGCTAATCTATTTGCATGGTGTGGATATTCGGTAACACGCGAGTATTATTTCAATAATGCCGGCAACCAGATGAATAAACTGGGCCAGAGCATTTATGCTCGCGTCCAGAATCAGATTGGCAATGTTGACTATCCTTTTCCAGAGGATGGGTATCACGGCGAGTACATTCACACGGTGGCACAAAACATTGTGCGTGACCATAGAGCTGAATTCGAAGCGTTGAATGAAACAGATGCGCATGCCTTCTGCCGCAAACAAGGGGAGACGTGGTGTTTTGCCTCGATTCAAAAAACCCTTGAGTTGATGAACATTCGTCACAATGAATATTTTAACGAAGACTCTCTCTATAGCGACGGTAAGGTAGCAGCCACCATCGAGGCACTGCGAGAGCTTGGCTTAGTCTATGAAAAAGACGGGGCTCAGTGGTTCGCACTAACGGAGCTAGGAGCACAACAAGACAAGGTGATTGTAAAGTCTACAGGCGAGCCAACGTACCGCCTTCCAGACATTGCCTATCACCGAGATAAACTGCAGCGCGGGTTTGATGTAATCGTAGACATCTTTGGTGCCGATCACATTGCCACAATTCCAGACGTCCTCGCTGGTGTCCGTGCGCTAGGGTTCAACACGGATCAGGTAAAGGTTGTCATCCACCAGATGGTAACATTTGTTGAGAACGGTGAAATAGTAAAGTTCTCAAAGAGAAGCGGTACGTCATTTACACTCGATGAGCTTATTGCCGAGGTAGGTGCAGACGTTGTTCGTTTCTTTTTTGTGATGCGTGCAGTTGGAACACATCTCGAGTTTGATCTTGGTCTAGCAAAAGAGGAGGGTGAAAAGAACCCCGTTTTCTATCTGCAATATGCACACGCCCGCATTTGCTCGATTCTGCGTAAGGCATCTGAAAAGGGTCTCGTCCCACAGCCAACGTCAGACATTTCTATTCTTACGCACGCACGAGAGATTGAACTCATTGGTCTGCTCTCTCGCATGCAGGTTGCAATTGAGCGCGCATGCGAAAACTTGGAGCCTCATACCATCGCGGAATATTTGCGAGATGTGGCGGCAGCATACCACAACTTCTATCATGACTGTAGAATTCTTAACGCAGAACCAAACATTGAAGCAGCGCGATTGCTGCTTGCTGAGGTTACGCGCCGCGCAATGCGCAACGGTCTGTTGCTTTTGGGTGTTGGTACGCCTGAACGTATGTAACATGACACGATAACCACTGACTCCCATGATGCGCGACTACTACTATGAACTCAATGATCGCGGTGTCCTCACACTTGATGGATATGTGCAGGATGATCCGTGGTTTGTTGATTTCTTTTTTCGTCGTCTCGCTGCAACTGCAAATCCGGAGTATCCAGAATATCCATATGTATGCAGATGTGGAGATGAAATGAATTATCTGCGCCCAGCAGATACACCAATTGTCTATACTGGTTTTGATGGGTCTCGGTTATTCTATGGCCATTCGCTCTCAACGCCGTTCTACCCTGAGCGACTCTCGTATTCTTCCGATGGCGTGCTCTATCATTGGGCGCCAGTAGGCGGCCGCGCAAGAATCGCTCCATCTGTTGCAATTGAACTATCACGGCATATTGAACCGTGGGGATCAATGTTTGCATACCTCGGTGATAGCGGGCGCGAATATGTTCCGCTGATGCCACTGCAAATGGAAGACACGATTGAGATTCTTAGACCGAAGCGTGACAACAATTGTGTGGGCTGCGGAATGGCGAATCCATTCTCATTGCGCCTCTCATTTGTACGCAATCGTAAGGACGGTGTAATTCACACGTGGCTTCGTCCAGACGAACGCATGCATGGCTCAATGGGGACCACACACGGTGGATTTGTTTCTCTGTTGCTCGACGAAACAATGGGGAAAGCGCTCAGCGCACGCGGTATAAGAGCGCCAACTGCGCGCATTGCTGTGAACTTTAGACGTCCAATGTTGTTAGGCGAGGAATACGAAGTTCGATCGTGGTTAGGAGCGCAACAAGGTCGCAAGAATTACGTCTATGGAGAGATACGAGCGTTGAGTAACTACGATCTTGTGGTTGCCGATGCTGAAGCACTTTTCATTGAGGTAAAGCCGCCGGCTCTTGGATGAATCAACAACCGAACATACTTCTCTTCAGCGTCATTCTCGGCGCTGTTTTTTTACTCCTTGACTTGTACGTCCTCGGTCATTGGACGCAGTACGTGCGCCGTAAGGAAATGAACCCATGGTGGCATCGCTCATTGTGGATTGTTGGTACTGTAATGGCAGTGTTTTATTGGGTGGTTGTGTGTCGCCGTCATTTCTTCCGAATGGATGGGCTAGACGTTACGTTCTTCGGATTTGTCACATTATGGTATTTGCCAAAGCTGGCAATCATGACGGTGCTCGCGTTTCGCGATGTGATACGGGGCTTCAAGGCCCTTGTGCGTGCCCTTCGCCAGAAAACAACACCAATTCACCCACCCAGTAAACCTGGTGTACTTGCGGACTCTAGCAGGCGGACATTCCTCACCAACACAGCATGGTCTCTCTCTACCGTTCCATATGTGATTGTTGGCAATGGGATGTGGCGAACGTTGTATGATTTTCAGACGATCAATGTAGATCTCAACATTCATCGGCTGCCAAAAGCATTTGATGGAATGCGCATTGCCCAAATCTCCGACATTCATGCGGGATCGTTTCCTGACCATCGTCCGTTTCAAGAAGTGCGAAGAATTCTTGATGCGCTGAAGCCCGACATGATTGTTATCACTGGCGACTTCGTAAATGCGAGGCCTGGCGAAATGTCTTTGATTGCAAAGGATCTTGCGAAGCTCAACGCTCCGCATGGCGTTTTTGCTACGCTTGGAAATCACGATCACTACCACACAATTGCAGAGCATAAAGAGCTAATCGCTGGGATTCGCAGCCTTAGTGTTGACCTTATTATTAATGAGCACCGCCGCATTATTGAAGGGGGTTCAACACTCATAATTGCCGGTACCGATAATACTGGTTTCAAACAGTCTTATGGCAAGCTCGGAAAAGCACTCCACGGCGTTCTGGAAGACGAAACAACGATTCTCCTTGCTCATGATCCAACGCTGTGGGACAAGGAAGTTATTGGCGCAACCAACATTGATGTTATGATGGCCGGCCACACACACGGCGGACAACTAGGCGTACAACTTCTTGGTTTTGAATGGAGCCCTGCTCAATACGTCTACAAACAATGGGCTGGCCTTTATGCTGCGGGCGACCAAAAGCTCTACGTAAACCGTGGTATTGGAACTGTAGGCCCACCACTTCGCATTGGTATCCCACCTGAGATCACTTTATTTACTCTACGTGCATCGGCTACTTCTGACCATCTTGCATGATGAAAAAACTTCATCACATGGCTAGGTTCAACCTTTTCAACCTTTTCAACCTCGCAGATATTGCTTGGCTGTCTCCACTAAAAGTGCCGCACCTGTAATCATTGCTTTCTCTTCTGGAGCAAACTTCGCATTGTGAAGTCCAGGCATTGTTCCCATGGTACTTGGTCTACCGCCAAGCATCCAGAAGCACGCAGGCATGTGCTGTGTGTAGAAGGAGAAATCTTCGGCCCACATCTTTGGCTCAAAGTCTGAAACCATTGAAGAATCTAAAACAGATAGTGCTACACCCCGGGCAAATTCTACCGCTGTAGCATCGTTCACAAGTGGAGGATATCCCTTTAGGATCTCAATTGAGCCTTCACAGCCGTGCAAAGCACAATACAGCTTTGTATGCTCTTCCAAAAATGCCCACGCTTCTTTGCGCCACTGTTCATCAAATGAGCGCAGTGTACCCTTCATTTCTACAAAGTCAGGAATAATATTTGTGGCAGAGCCGCCATGAATACTCGTTATGGTCATCACTCCAGGCAAGAGGGGATTTCTGTGCTTCGTAACGAGTGACTGCAAGTGATGAACAAGTCCGGCGGCGGCATAGAGTGGATCCTTGCCCTTATGTGGCTGTGCCGCATGGGCTCCAAATCCCTTGATCGTCCAATACAACTCATCGGCAGATGCCATCATTGGTCCAGCAACAAATGATACTTCGCCAAAGGGGGCGTCAGGATTTATGTGCTGCCCAAAAATGATTTCGGGTTTAGGATTCTGGAGAGCTCCGGCCGCAATCATAAGACTTGCTCCACCGGGTGTTTTTTCTTCTCCTGGTTGGAAGATCAACTTCACAACACCGCCTAGAGTGCTCTCCTGTTGCTTCAAGATCTGCGCTGCCGAAAGTAGCATTGTTGTGTGCGTGTCATGACCGCATGCATGCATCACTCCGTGGTTGTTTGAAGCATACTCGAGACCCGTTTCTTCAACGATTGGCAGCGCATCAATGTCTGCACGTAAGGCAACACAGCGGTCACCATTGCCTATGTGAGCAACAACGCCGGTTGTAGCCATCACTTTGAATTCGATGCCAAGTTCAGTGAGTTTCTTCTGAATGAATGCAGACGTTTCAAACTCTTGAAATGAAAGTTCAGGGTTGCGATGCAGATATCTGCGTGTTTCAACCATCTGGGGAAAAATCGAACGTAGGTTTTCAAGCGTCGTCATATCTGGCGTCTCCTTGCAATATCAAATTTGTAATCGTTGCACCATCATGCGAGATGTGCACGCTCAAAGGACGGTCACTTGGCGGCATGAACTTCACATTGTCACCCACGAGCCCTTTTCGCCATAATACTACCGCTGAGCTAAGGGCGCCCGTTCCACAAGCCCCAGTGACAGCCTCCACACCTCTTTCGTACGTTGCTATCGTAACAACTCCGTCTGCTCCAATGTCAACCATGTTAACATTCACACCTCGTGGGAACAACGAATGATGACGAAGCGTATGAACAATTGGACGAATTTCTGTTCCTGCTCCCATACCCATAATCACAACGTGGTCTGAGTGCACGTTGATGTACTCTACGGGCTGGCTCACGCCGTCAAGCTCGCCGGCCTCATACGTTTTCTCTTCTTCGGGCGGAGGAAATATGATGCTGATGAGATCATCTTCATTGACAACTGCGCTGTATGGAGCTCCATTGAGCCTAAAAGGAATCTCCTTTGATGCTTCAAGGCCATGATCAACAGCAAATCGTACGATACACCGCGAGCCATTACCACACATCATTCCATACGATCCATCTGGATTGCAGTAGTCTGCCTCAAATGTGTTCGCCACCAGTGAACGTAGTACCAACACACCTTCAACGGCAGCACCATCGATGCGCGGATGATCAACAACGATATCTTGAATCTGCATCGCATGAAGCTGAGCATCTCCTGCGCTTCTACCATCAGCAACGAGGAATGTGTTGCCTGCACCACTCATGTGTATAAACGTCATGCGTCAACAATCAGAAGTGTGTCAACAAGCTCATTGTGGATGAGCCCGTTCGTGGCAACTATGCTATCATAGCCAATGTGATATTCTCTACCTCCATAATGTGAAACCATGCCACCGGCTTCTTGCACAAGTAGCGCTCCGGCGGCCATGTCCCACGCATGAAGCGATGCCTCCCAATACCCGTCAAAACGGCCAGCAGCAATGTAGGCAAGGTCTAATGCGGCACTGCCTAGTCTACGAATAGGAAGCCCCATAGAAATCATTTTATTGAATTGATCAATACAGTTCAGAGGGTTTTCATTGACGTTGTAAGGGAAGCCAGTAACGAGGATTGACTCTTTTAATTGAGATGTCTTTGATACGTGAAGTGAAATGCCATTGAGTGTTGCGCCTTCACCTGAGATGGCAGTAAATGTCTCATTCAATAGTGGTTGATGGACAACGCCACAGATTGGAACACCTCCAATAGCTGCGGCAATGGAGACGCAAAATATCGGTATGCCATGGGCAAAGTTTACAGTGCCATCGAGCGGGTCAATGATCCATGTAAGCTCATTGTCCGAAGATGAAAGACCACTTTCTTCTGCGAGAAAGGACGCATTGGGCGTTGCCTCACGAAGGAATGAGATGATCGTATCTTCACAACGCAGGTCATATTCCGTAACGAGATTGTGAATGCCTTCTTTGGAAGTATGAGTTATCACAGAGCCAAATCCGGATCGAAGTATATCACCAGCTCGGCGCGCAGCTACTTCTGCAGCGTGAAGGAGTTCATTCTTGTTCATGCGAATCGTCACTAACCGAGAAAGGTATTGGCTTCTGACCGAATTGCAGAGGCAAGAAGGTGGAGGCGTGCATTTGCAGTTGATTCGGCAATTGGCAAATACCGCTCCAACGTATTCGTAATGTAAATGAGCGGATTGCGTTTGAGATGAAAGGACAGGCATCGAATATTATCTAATCGTGCAGCGAGTTTTATCACAAGGCAGTCTTCACTTGCAAGACGAAGGCGCTCAGCATGTGCAATGTCTACACCATCAGGATCGATTCTTGCCTTTGGTAGGTCCTTGGTCAACATATCAACAACGTATGCTACGTACGATCCAAAATTATATTCGAGAACACCCTTAGTTATGGTGTCTGAATCCTCAAGCACATCGTGTAAAAATGCAGCAATCAGAAGATCTGTGTCAAACGCATGGAGCTCGTCCATGAAGATGCGAGCCGTTCTGGCGCTATGGTAGAAATGGGGTGTTCCATCATTTCGCACCTGATGTGCGTGCACGCTTTGTGCCATCTCATAGGCATCAAGCACTTTGGGCATCATGATGGGATCGCCACGCCTGTGCAGCCGCTCCTCTAGCTCCTCTATTGTGAGAAACCGTTGGTTGTACTGAGGATGTGATTTATCGCGGAAGTTCTCCATGAGGCACCAAGATACGTCAACGTCTGCTGCGAGAACGAGTGTTGCTAGCTTCCTGCATGAGCTCCCGTGCTCCTGAGAGGGAAACATCGGTAATCTCCGAGCCACTCAAGAGTTTGGCAATCTCTACAAGCGCCAATGATTGATCGATGGATTCAGCTGCTACCGTGGTAGTGCCGGCAGTTTCCAACTTTATAACGCGAACGTAGTTATCGGCAAGTGACGCAATCTGCGCCAGGTGTGTAATGCAGAGTATTTGTTGTTGTTCGGCAAGCCCCTTCATCACCTCACCAACAGTGCGGGCAATGCGTCCTGAGATCCCAGTATCGATTTCATCAAAAACCATTGTCCCCTTATTACCGTTCGAAGCAAGAGTACGCTTAATGGCCAGCATTACCCGAGAGAGTTCGCCACCAGATGCAACCTTTGAAAGGGGGCGAAGTGGCTCACCCACGTTACTGGAAAACGTAAACTCAATGCGATCCGAGCCATGAGGGCTGAGTTCTCCTTGGTCAATCTGGACATGAAACGATGCTGATGGCATTCCCATCTCGGCAAGGGCAAGGCGTATAGATTCTGAAAGTATTGGCTCCGACTTTCGGCGAAGCTTGCCAATACGCTTTGCCACAGACAATGCCTGGTTGCCCGCTTCTGCAACACGAGACTCTGCTTCACTAACAACGTGGTCTAGGTCTTCGAGTAATGCACGCTCCTCTGAGACGCGCTTCTGCTCACCAATTGCCCCTTCCAATGAACCATACTTGCGAATAAGTCTTTGTAGCAATACCTGACGCTGACGAAGTTCTTCCAATCGCTCAGGTGAGAAATCTTCCGGTTCTGCTAAATGTCCGACGGAGGCAGCGGTTTCTTTGCACGAAATAAGTGCCCCTTCCAAATCATCGATTGCGGCTTTAAGATCAGCATGAAAAGGAAGAAGCTGTTGTAACGCCTCGCGTGCATGTTGTAATTGATCATACGCGGAGTTTTCTCCGGCGTAAAGCGCATCGCGCACTGTTGATGCAAGGACGATGACCTGTTCGCTAGACTCGGCACGGAGAAGATCAGACGCAATTTGAATTTCTTCGCCAAGCTCTGGATCAATCGACGAGATCTCTTTTAAAATGAATTCTAGTCGGGCGCGATCAGCGTCAGCCGTTCTAACTTTGTTGAGTACGTCTGAAAGATGCCGTTGTGCCTCACTAAAATGAGACCATGATATTGACATTGTGTGCAGATCCGCAGCCGAGAGTGCAAATGAATCGAGTACGTCGCGGTGCCGTGTGTTCTGCAACAACCCATGAGTGTCATGCTGACCATGGAAGTCAATCAAATGAGCTGCCAATTCTCGAACGGTAGAAACCTGAGCCGGAGTGTCGTTGACGAAACAGCGAGAACTACCCGATGCCGACAGTTCGCGGCGTAGAACAAGTTCGTGAGAGTCCCATGTTAGATCGTTGTCGGTTAAGAGTTGATGTACCGCAGGGAGGCTACGAACATCAAACGTTGCTTCTAAAACCGCCTTTTTTGCACCGGACCGTAACGAATCAGAGGGTATTCGTTCGCCCAACGCTGCTGCAAGTGCATCTATGATGATCGACTTACCAGCACCAGTCTCACCAAGGAGCACGGTCATGCCCTCGTCGATCTCGAGATCGATGGCGTCAATAAGTGCAAATGAGCGAATTGATAATCGGCGAAGCATGTCTTGAGAAAGAAAAGGTTAGGACAAACGAGTCAATCGTGCTTGAAACAGCTTGTATGCACCATATACCGTAATAGCGAGAACCGCTACTGCTAGCAGGGGATGCACTTCTTGACCTACTACCACAATGCTGATTGTGGCGAGGTACGTGAAGGAAACGAGTAGAATTATCCAGAAGACAGCCATGAGTTTTTACGCGGGAGTGGAAAGAGGTGGACCGTCGGCTGCTACATAATTATCGTAACGGGCCATGAAGAGAGCCAATTTATCTGAAGGGATGCGCACAGACAAGCGGATATCTGAATCCGTGTCTTGACGAACGAGCACTTCAACGTCATCGTAGATGCGAGCAACAATTTTCATCTCTGAATACGGAATGCACAATGTTCTAATAATAGCAGACTCTTCGAATGTTGCTTGCATTCTCTGAAGGAGTCGCGAAATGTTTAAACCGCGCTCTGCAGACACAAAGACACAGTTCGGAAACTCTATTTCGGCATCGTTTAGAACAAGTGTGTCCTCAAGAAGATCAATCTTGTTGAAAACTATTATCTGTGGCGTTTCTGAGGCACCTAATTTCTTGATTGTCTCATCCACTACGGCCATTTGATCGCGGTGCTGGGGAGTGGCAATATCAACAACATGCAACAGGACATCTGCCTCGAGGGTTTCGGCTAACGTCGATTGGAAAGAAGCAACAAGTTGCGGGGGAAGTTTGCGAATAAATCCAACTGTGTCTGACACAAGAGCTTTCTGGCCCGATGGCAAGTCAAGACTTCGCACCGTGGTATCAAGCGTGGCAAAGAGTCGGTCCTCTATGAACACATCTGCCAAGGTTAACTGGCGCATTAAGGAAGACTTTCCAGCATTGGTATAACCTACAAGGGCAAAACGTGGAATACCCTCTCGCCCCTTACGCTGAATATCTCTTTGTGCTTCAATCTCTTTGAGCTTTTCACGCAGACGTTGCATGCGTGTACGATACATGCGGCGGTCAGTCTCGATTTGTGTTTCGCCCGGCCCCTTGCTTCCTACGCCACCAAATTGTTTTGAAAGGTGTGTCCACATGCCAGTGAGTCTGGGCAAGAGATACTCTAACTGAGCAAGTTCTACTTGCGTGCGAGACTCTGCTGACTTTGCATGAGCAGCGAAAATGTCGAGGATCACTCCGCTGCGGTCAAGGACCTTAATATTGAGTTCCTTCTCTAGATTTCGTACCTGAGCAGGGGAGAGCTCATCATCAAACACCACCATATCGGCTCGTAACTCCACAACGAGTTCCTTGAGCTCTTGTACTTTGCCCTTGCCAAGAGCCGTAGATAAATCTGGTCGCTCACGTTCTTGAGTAAGCCTACCAATAACATCCGCACCTGCAGTATCGAGCAACAGGGTTAGTTCATCAAGATGCTCGCGCACCACATCAGGGTTGACGCCTTTTTTTGTGACCGCAACAATAAATGCTTGCTCTCGCGGACGTAGACCTACATCGTGCACATTGCCTCGTGGGAAGTTCTAAGAACGAATTTACGGCGTGAAGACATGCTTGACAGCGAAGAACGTAGATTTGGAGCTCATGTACACACTCTTTCTTCTCTTGTTGGTGATTTCAGCGCTCGTTCTGCCTGCTCAGGAGCAGGATGGACCTCAGCTACCCATTATACTTGAACACGCCGACTCGATGGTAGGCATTGGTCCCACAGAGACGGGAATTCGCGAATTCTTAGGCAACGTGCGTTTTGTGCAGGGAAACGTGACTGTTACATGCGACCGAGCAGTTCATAGCGTGTCAACAAACCAGGCAGACTTTTATGGTCGCGTTGCTGTCCGCCAGGGCAACGTCATCATAAACGCGCCCTACCTCAGCTACAATGGAGCCACACACCTCGGCATTGCTCCACGAGGTATAAAGGTGTTGGAGGGGGCTAGTGCAATAACGGCACGGCATGGTACCTATTCTACCACATCTCACATTGCCACTTTTGCGGACAGTGTGGTTGCAGTTGATGACTCGGTACAGATTTGGGCAGATACACTGGTTTACGATCGAGATGCCGATACAACCTTCGCTAGTGGTTCCGTCTTTGTGAGTGACGTTCTCGGAACGTTCTGGATAGCCGGAGATAGAGCTTTTCGTGACGTAAACGTAGGGTTGATGAGGATGTGGGGAAGCGCAGCTTCGTGGCAATGGGACAGCACAGACGCCGGAGATACGATTTACGTGGCAGCCGATACGCTTATCGTGAACCGTGCGTTAGGTAAGAGCAGTTACGTGGCCATTTCACGAGCTGAGCTCATTCGAGGTGGCGTATCAGCGAGATCCGATTCCATGAATTATTCCTCCATGACGGAGCGTTTTGACCTTCGTGGACATCCGATTCTATGGTCGGACTCATTATTGCTCATTGCCGACACAATCGTTGCCTTGGTACCTGGCAGAAAGCTACATTCTGTTTTGGGCATGTCTCACGCACTCTTAATTAGCCAAACTGACACACTTTTCCCCGACAGATTTGATCAGATCAGCGGTGATCAAATTTTGCTGTCCATCTCCGAAGACACAGTGAGGAGGCTAACCTCCACGGGTAATGCCCAGAGTATAACGTTTAGAGCAGAAGCTACACGTCCAGAAGGACTTGCAAAAGTGGCCGCAGACACTATCCGGGCAATGTTTCATGCCGGTCAGTTATCGGATGTCTATTGGCTTGGAGGCATAGAAGGGGAGCATCACCCAGAACCAGTTGTAGCTGGGCGGGCGCAAGAATATCGACTATTGGGATTTGTTTGGCGCACGGACCGGCCAACAATCAGGCCACTAGCGAAGCCGTTTGCGATCCCAGTTGTTCGTGTTGGATCCGAGAAGTAACCAAATGCTGCTAGAAGTGTTAACATGCCAGAGTGCGGGTATCCGCTCCTAAGACTTTAGGGCAAAATTGTGTTGATACGCAAGCTCATCCTCATGTTCGTTTGCATGTACGGAGCCATTGGGCTTTGTGCACAGGTTGAGCGCATACTTCCGCGTAGGGGATCTTCTTCGCTAGAGGGAACGAGCTTTGTAGTTGGGTTTATGGCGAATGAAGTCTTAGAAGATGGCGGCGATCCAAGAGTCCAAATCTTTATCGCCTCACAGTACGACGCAACTGTTACGTTCACATCACGAGTGCAAGGCACGTACACAGTTTTTGTTCGTGCTAATACTGTTCAGATTGAAACAATGAACGTAATGCACGTGGTAAATACGTCCGAGCGCCGGTTTCCGAGAGCAGTGTTCGTAACATCTGATGTTCCCGTAGTAGTGTACACACTCAATACTCTTGCCCAGTCTTCAGACTCCTACACTGCAATCCCAATCAAACATTGTGGCACACAGTACTACACTGTAAACAGACCCACAGATTGGTACAGAGGAAGTGCTTCACCGTTGTCTCGTATCCCTCGAGTTGGTGAGTTTATGGTGATGGCAACCGAGGACAATACATATGTAGACCTTGTCACCACTACGGCAACAAGAGGTGGTGTGCCGGCCAGAACTCCATGGAGAATATTCCTTAGCAAGGGCGATTGTTATCTGGTGCAAGCGCTGCCAACAAGATTTGGCGGAGATGATCTAACGGGATCATCGATAAGTGCGAGTGCTCCGGTTGCTGTGATTTCGGGTCATGTGCGTGCTAGTATGCCGTTAGATTCGATGAGTTCAAAGGATCATCTCGTTGAGCAACTTCCGCCTGTGAATCTATGGGGGAAGTCTTATGCAACTACACCATTTGTTTCGTCAGTTCGGGGTGACGTCATAAAAATCATGGCGTCGTCAATTGATCAAGACATTTTCTTGGTCACAAGGTCAGGTGGTAAAACCTTTCGCATAAATAACCCAGGTGAATGGCGAGATACGTCGCTCTCCGGACCAGCATATTGGTATAGCTCGAAGCCTTTTTTCGTGACACAATTTATGACGAGTGTGTATGGACCAGATCTATACACAGACCCTGCGATGGTTGTGGTTCCTGCAATTGAACAATTCGTGAACTCGGCATTGTTTCAGTTTCCCATTCTTGAGGAGAGCGGTTATCCTAATCAACAGCACTTCTATTTTGTAAATGTCGTAGCGGATTCGATTGCTCTTTCCACCCTAAAACTCGATACAACATTAATCAGGCAATTGGCCCCTCAGATCAATGTTCAGAGAGTACCGGGTACCTCCCTTCATTGGGCAACCTTGCAGTTGCAGCGTGGCGCATTTGTTATTACCGCGGATACTGGAACATTTGGCGGAGTTATGTACGGCACGTCGGTCGTAGACTCATACGCTAACATGATTGGGGTTACCTATGAGCCCCTTCCCACCTTTGACAAGTCTCCACCGAGATTCTCACTTTTAGCGGACTGTGGGGTTATCAGTGGAATGATCGCTGATTCATCGCTTGAATCAGCGATGCTAGATGAAGTCACGGTAATCAACGCGCGAACAAAGAACTTCCGTTGGCAATTTTCTGCGCCAATCGATACGAATGGGACCGTGATTTTTGATGCGGACGTGCGCGATCTATGGACGGATGCACAGATTGTTATTCACGCCTATGATAACCAAGGAAATGGCCGGGAGTGGCTCTATAGGTACGACGCACCTAACGAAGAGCTACCAAAAGAGGCAGTTCTTTCCATTGTGGGTAAGTCCGAGGTGTGTACGACGGCTGTGTTAAAAAATCGAGATTCAACGCCTGTCCGTATCGTCAACATGAGCGTTACGGGTGATAAGCGCATCCGGCTAGCACCAGGCCAGCGCCTTGATACAATTCTTGCTGCCGGTGATTCACTTATAGTGACTGTGTGTGTGCTCCCATCGGCAGATACAACCGACGCCTTTGGTTCCCTCATTATTGAATATCCCTGCAAGTTGCTGCGAATGATAACTGTGCGCTCTAGGACAACAGCCTCGTTGCGTGCGGATCCGATTGACCTTGGAACTGTGCGTGTTGGCGATACGGCGTGCGGCAAAGTGCCAATAGTGAATGATGGTACATCGGAGGTTACTGTAGATGAATTGGTGCTTTCAAAACTCAAGATGAGATTTGTTGTTGATACATCGCTTCTTCAATTGCCAAAGCTATTGGCGCCAAACGATACACTCTGGGTGAACGTGTGTTTTAGTCCAGATACTACTGGGAGTTTCACACGAAGTGATACCGTGAAATCTATCCCTGTTTTGGGTGTAACAACAATATATTCGGGTGTAGGAGTTAGACCTCGTCTGCGTCCGCTATATGTTGATTGGGGCAGAAGGCGTATTGGTTCTATAAATGACACTACGCTGGTGCTGCCCAACACTGGAGATGGTTGGTGCCTTGCAAATACATACAAGAATGCGCCACTGGATTCAACATTTCGTATTCAAGGTCAACTCGTTGCAGGCCTTCGATTGAACGCACGTGATTCAGTTGAGATTGACCTACGCTACACGCCACAGGAGAGAGAAGTCTCTTCTTCCGTAGTTCCAATTGAGATTGACTGGGTTGGACACGAACCCATTGATATTACACTTCGAGGAATTGGAACACTGCCTGACGTCTCCGTGCGAGATATAGACCTAGGTAGTGTAATCGTTAACACAACAAAAGACAGCACGGTGAATTATATAGAAACTGGAAGATTCCGTGGAAATGAGCCCCTTACCATTTCTGATGTGCGAGTTACCGGTCCAGATGATGCTTCATTTACTATCGCAGGTTCGTTAACCTCCCTGCGTTCACTTGGGGTTATTGACTCCCTTCGAGACCTCGTGCAGTTCACGCCCCAGCGTGTAGGACTGCATGAGTGTGTTGTGCATGTTGACCATAATGCACGAAGGGGCGGACAACCTGAAACATCGTCGTTTAAAATATTTGGTATTGGCGTTTTTCCAGCTGTTGCAGATCTCCGACTGCAACTCAACATTGCAGCTGACGTGGGAGTATGCACGAACGTTCCGGTTACGGTGAGGATCGTAAATATTGGCAGCGGACCAATGCGAATCGATACGCTCGTAATGGAAGGGGCTGCCAGCACATTCAATCTTTTGCCCTTTGGAGCCATGTTAACCTTGCAGGCAGAGTCAAGTTGGCAAATCGATACGGTTTTAATCTTCGATAGATCCGGATCTCGGACTGTTGCCGTCCGGCTCGTAGATACTACGAGGGCAGTGCTCACCTCAGAGGCCACAGTAAACGTTGCCATCCCAATAGCAACTGCGTCATTGACGATTGGCGCCCCTCAGCCATACGTGTCAGGTCCAACAGTACTCAACATCCAAGCTGGGCTAGCTGCAATGCAGGATGTGCCTGTGCAGCCTACAATAACGGTCCGCGTTCGCAACGAGAGATTCACCGTCGCAGACACAAGTACTGTTGTGGCATTTGTTTCTGACGCGGACCGCCCACGGATTTCTGTGCCAGTTAGGGTTATTCAGACGTCAGAAGTAATAACCTGTGAGCCACAGACAGCTCTTCGTGGGGCGTGGACGTTGGATGTAAGCCTACCAGGAACATTCCTCTGGGCCAATCCAGAGCCATTCTCAATAGCAGCAGAATTGGATCCAAGCCCGTGCTTTGACCCTGCGCCGGCACACATAACCAACATAGAGGTCTTGCCATGTGGGACTGCAAGCCGAGTAGTGAAGCTTGGCGCACTCCCAATAGTTCAGACAATCCTTCGATCTCAGCCGTCTAGCGAAACAATTGAAATTGACCTTGAAGCAAGCCAAGACATGGTTGTGAGTGTCGAATGCGAGACCCTCGGTGGACAAAGATTTATCCTCGATGAACGATTCTCTTTGCAAAAGGGACTCCAGCATTGTAACTTTTCAACTTCTGGGTGGGGATCCGGTGTCTATCGTCTTATGTTTAGACATGAAACCGGCGTGGCAGATAGGCTGATATTCATCGTCAAATAGGGTGCAGAATTATGATGAGACTCTTTACCTTCATGTGTGTGGCTTTCCTTTTAGCCTCAGGGAGCATGATCGCACAGCAAGAGCTTGGAGCTCGATCAAATCCACTTGTACCGGAGAAAAGCGCATCTCGCGTGTATGTTGGGCCAGTGGTTGGATTTAATAGGTCACTTCAATCGTCAGGATTCCAGTCCGTTGCTAATGATGTATTATGCCCGGACTTTACCCAGGGTACAGGAAATGGATATTATTTTGGCCTCTCGTTTGAATATCTATTAGGCAAGCCCCGAGACTCAAAGTCATCGATCATTGCTCGCGCAGTGTATGAGTTTATGCCGGGCTCGTACGTTGAGCCAGGAGATAAGCTTCCTTCGCTTGACGGTAACGGCCAAGTGGTGAACTCTTCTGTTGACCACACAGCGGAAATAAACTATTCTCTCCTTGATTTTGAGTTGATCTACAAGCTCAACCTTTTCAATTCCAATTTTGGAATTGTTGTTGGACCTACCGTTGGATTAGTATTGAATTCTGAGCGCGTTCAGCAAATGAACCTCATTGAACCGCTTAATGGACAATTCGACCCTTTATTCTGCCCATCATGTGAATACACAAACAACGGTCGGACTGTTATTACTGGCCGAGACAACATTCCGGATCGTTCTGCCATCCGTATTTCTGTTAAGGCAGGCGTACAGTATGAAATGCCAATCGGTCGGTTGCTGCTTGTTCCGTGCGTTTATTACAACTTTGGTATCACAGAAGTAAGTGCATCGGACAATCTTCGCATCAATGCGCTTCAGGCAGGATTTGACCTTCGGTTCGCTTTGTAATCGATTCTCAATTTGAATATTCCATCGATGCCCGCTTCGGCGGGCATCTTCGTTTCCCCCCCCCAGACCCATGATGGAACAGCTCTGGTCACCTTGGCGATCTGCATATATTGCTTCTGATCAATCTTCAGAAGGCTGTTTCCTTTGCAAAGCTGCCGCTCCAGATGCAGAACAACGCCTCGTCCTTGTTGTTGCGCGATTTGAGTTTACTATCGTTTTACTCAACCGGTATCCATACAATGCCGGACATCTCTTGATAGCGCCAAAGGAGCACACTGGTAATTTGGGGGTACTTCCCACGGCACAAGCCCACGAACTCATGGACGTAACTCAAGTGGCACTGCGAGTCTTGCAAGCTGAAATGCGACCTCACGGTGTAAACCTAGGCGGAAATCTCGGAGCTGCTGCTGGAGCAGGCGTGCCAGATCATCTCCATATACATTTGGTGCCACGATGGAACGGCGATACGAATTTCATGCCGGTAATCGGCGAAGTGAAGGTAGTGTCTGAGCAGATTGACGAAATCTGGGATCGTTTTTCAAAAGCGTTCTGTGATAGTACATCGCGATGAGCACATTTGCTCCTCGTAAGCAATTCAGTCAGAACTTTCTCACCGACCCACGGACGGCCGACAAGATCGTGCATGCACTTGAATTGGTAGGGGGCGATGTGGTCCTCGAGATTGGTCCTGGCACTGGCGTTCTTACTCAGAGACTTCTTCGCACACCAGCTCTTGACATCCTAGCAGTAGACCTCGACCCTCGATCTATAGCTCACCTTCAAGAGCAGCCGTGGAGCAGAGATAAACGCCTCACTCTACGAGAGGGCGACGTGCTGCTTGTTGACATTCAACGTGAGTGGTCAAATGTTGTGCGTGAGAACCGAACAGTGATTGGCAACATCCCATATTCCATTACAAGCGACTTGCTTTTTTGGGCGTTTGATCAACATCCTGTGGCCTCAAGAGTTGTGATGATGATGCAGCGTGAAGTAGCAAAGCGATGTGTCGCACAGCCGCGAACAAAAGAATATGGAGTGCTAAGTGTTGCAACGTGGCTGTATAGCGAAGCTAAGATCCTCTTTCATGTTCAGCCCGGATCTTTTTTTCCTCGACCAGACGTAACGTCTTCAGTTGTCCGATTTCGCCTACGAGAAATACCCGCTTTGGGACTAGATCCAGACCCTTTTATGTCATTTGTTCGATCGGCATTCTCGATGCGTCGGAAAGTAATGACAAACGCCTTAAATGATTGGGCGCGGAGAATGGAAATTGATGTGCGTTCACGTGACATGTATCACGGTAACAATCTGTCAAAAACGCGCGCAGAAGAACTCGCTCCAGAGGTTCTTGCTCGCATCTACGTTGAGCTTCTGAGTCAGACAGGGGGCTCACGTGTTTGAGCTGTATCTGAAGATTCGTGGGAGCATCATTTCGTTTGATGTGTACACGGTTGTGATCATGATCATCTATTCGTTGACTGCGCTGATCTTGTATCCATACATTCCGATGGCTTCCGGCCTCCTGTTCCAGAATGTTTTGATCCTTACAACAATCGTTGCAACAATTCTGCTGCAATCGCTGACAGGACTTCGTGTGTTTATGATGTTGCGCTATTTCTACATCATCCCGGTTATTTACCTCATGTATGATCAATCGCACCTTCTTGTGCCGGTTGTTCATCCAGAGCTATATGATGACGCCCTGATTTTTGTGGATAGACTCATTTTTGGTGTTGATCCAACGATTTGGATCTCAAAATTTTCATTTCCTGCCTTAACTGAATACTTTCAGATATGCTATTTCCTCTTTTATCTGATGCCGATTATTCACGCGATGGAACTTTGGAGAAGAAACGAATTCAAACAACTGGAACTGTTTGCCCGTTGTATGGCTTTTGGGTTCTTTTTTTCGCACCTGCTCTATTTTGCAATGCCTGCAATTGGTCCGCGTTTTACTCTCCACGACTATTCATCGGTCAACCTCGACCTACCCGGGTTTTTCCTGACCAACATTCTCAGGGGAATCATCGATGCAGGGGGCGGAATTACCTGGGGCAGCGCCAATCCTGCCATTATTGTAAACCGAGATTGTATGCCTAGCGGACATACTATGATGACTGTGGCAAATATCGTTTTAGCCTTCAGATATGGAAGTCAACTGAGATGGTTCTTCGCAATTATTGGTGGAAGTCTTGTAATAGCAACGGTTTACCTGCGATATCACTATGGGATTGATGTTCTCGTTGGTGCAATTCTAGCGATCGTTGTTCTTACCCTTGAGCCCTTGGTAAATAAGGTCATAAGACGTAGAATGATCCAACCGTAAAATTGTTCACCATCTCCTGTAACTTATTTAACATCCTGATGTTGTTAACTGTTGGAGTAAAGAAAACTGTGCGGTTAACCCTGAAAGAAAGCTGTCACTTGTGGGAACCGAAGCATTGATTTCTTTGCTATTTTAGAGAGGCTAGCAATGGGTAGCCACAAACTTGTCATCTATTCTCTTTCTTATTACAAATTGGAGTAAGTCCATGAGACTTGTTTCTAACAGAATGAAAACAGCAATTGCCGTCCTCTTGATGGTTATAGCTGGTCTTGGTGTTGTCAACGCACAGACTACTGAGAAGCGTGGCACGATGGTGCTCACCGAAGGCCGCCGCTACATGGTAGCATTTCCTCAAGTGCAGGCAAGCCCTACTGAGAAGCCGATGCCGCAGCCTATGCAGCTGCTCGTGTCTTCGAAGACAAAAACAACTTTTCGTATTCAAACTCCTGCCGGAATAAATGATGCAGCGAAGATGGATAAGGAATTCACTGTAGAAGCAAATAAGGTACTTAAGGTACCTATTTCAACTGCCTACATGAACACTGAGTCTGAGGCACGCCGTGGATACGGAATCTTGATTACATCCAAGAAGCCAATCTCAGTTACAACCTATCAAGCGTGGCAAGGTAACGGCGAAATGGCTCGTCACCTTCCTGTTGAAGGATGGGGAAAGAACTACTACACAATGAACTTCTATCAGGATCGCTACGGCAATAGCTCAGGCTATAAGTATCGTCCGGGACAGATCCTCATCATTGCAGATAAAGACAACACCGTTGTTTCATACACACCAACAGTTGATACTGAGGGTGGCGTTGAAGCGCCGAGTGTTCGGAAGGGTGCAACTCAGACCGTAACACTTGAAAAGGGCGAAACCTTCCTTATCAAGTCAAAGATTAATGAACTAGAGAATAAAGAGTGGACAACTGACCTTACGAGCACATGGATCCGTTCTAACAAGCCAGTAGGCGTTGTTTCGGGTCACGTGAAGGTTGCTATCATGCGCTACCCAGACGTGCTTCCTCCAACAGGAAACTTTGCGGCAGAAGCTCACTTCGTACGTAACAACGTTCACGATGCTATGCTTCCTCTCGAAATGTCGGGCAAGCGGTTCGTCACAACACCGTGCAAGTACACACCTACGCGCGTTGTTGGTCAAGCATCTATTGAATTTGGAATTGATGATGACCGCGGTGATGTTGTTCGTGTTGTAGGTCTAGAAGATGGAACAACAGTTAAGGCAATGCGCCAAGATGGTACAGGCCTAATGAATAAGTTCACCCTCAAAAAGGGTGAGACTCGCCTTGAAACAGCACTAGAAGTAGCAACGTATTGGGAATCAGACAAGCCGATCCTTATGGGTCAGTATGGCAAGTCATATGCAAAGATCCTACCTCCAACAAACGCTCAAGGTGGCAAGGATATAGAAGATGCTCAAGGACACCCAACTGTTGAGTCGGGTATGCCTATGCTCCAATATGTTCCATCAGTTGATCGCTGGGTAGAATATGCAGCGTTTTATGCTCCAGAAGGCATGGATAACTTCTTCAATATCGTATTCAAAGCTTCTGAAATTGGCAAGATCAAAGTAGACGGACGCTCGCTCACATCGGTCTTTGGTGGTGCAATGCGCCTATTGAAGGGTACTGAGTTCGCATATATCTGCACACCAGTTGGAAGCGGTGACCACGTTGTTGAGTCAACCGATCCAGCAGCCCGTTGGGTTGCTTGGAACTATGGTTCCTTGGATGGTCTACAGCAAGGTCGTGCTTATGGCACACCGGTATCTGTTGACATGACGATCCCTTGTGATGACTCACTTGCAGTAATAGAAGAAATTGTCTGCGGCAACGTTGAAGGTAGAGGCAACATCCTCCCAGAAAACACATCATGTGGTTCGATCTTCGCTGTTTATGCAGAAGATTTGAACAACTACGAGCTCACTGTTGATGAGAGTTTCAATAGTGGAGACAAGAATGTTACGTTCCAAGTAAAGGTTCTCGACAAGACAAAGGATGCAACAGCAACTGTTAAAGTTGTTTCACGCTCTGGCAAGTTTGTTGAGAAGACATACACATACGTAGCGGACAAGATTAGCTGGACGCCAGCAAAGCTTGACTTCGGAACAATCGCATTCAATACTCCAACAACTCTGACATTCACACTGAAGAATGAAAAGGCTGATCGTCCGGTCATCATTCGTAAAATTAGCGTGATCACTCATGATCAGGTGTTTGTTTGCAACCCAACTGGACCATTCCAACTTGGACCTTCCGAAACACGTGATATCACAGTGACAGCTACAATTCAAACGGCACCACTTGTTGTAGATACAGTGCTTGTTGAGCTTTCTTGCTATGACCAGAAGACAGTTGAACTTCGTGTACGCGGTGAAGAACCTAAAATCTACGTGAGTGATGTTGACTGGGGTGTAATTCCAGCAAGCTCACCTGGTATTGAGCGCGTAGTTGAAATCCGCAATGGAAGCCGTGTAAATCTTATACTTACAGGTTACCAACAGTCGTTGTTGGATGGCACCGGAAACTTCTTTGATCCAGTTACAATGGATGGTTCAGCGCTTAGCACTGCCTTCCCTCTAACCATTCAAGCCAATGGGAAGTACGAGTTCAAAGTAACATACAGCCCTAAAGGTGCTATTAGCGTACCTCACCGTGTAGACGTACCGTTCTACTCAAATGCAACGGTTGTTGACTCTATAGCAATATTAATCGGTAAGGGTAATGACGTACAACTTGCGGCCTACGCAACACCATGGGTAGAGCGCGTCATTGACGTAATCCAAACAAATCAAGGCATTGCGCAGTACACACAGAAAGTCACATTCGAAAACCTCGGTGATCAACCTGTGACATACGCAGCACCACAATTGCGTGGTGTTGATGCTTCCAACTTTGTGATTGTTGACAATGGTAATGCTGGTTCATTCCCAATCCAGCTTGTTGGTGGCGGAAACAACCAATCACGTTACATCACGGTTGCCTTCATTCCAACGGAGCTTCCAAACCGTGCAGGAGAGCGTAACAACTACAAAGCCGAGCTCTTCTTCCCTGCAACAGCGCAGAACGGTGACGTGAAGGAAGTGAGAGTTACATTGAATGGTACTGCGTGGCAGCCACAAGTGAAGGGTGCTGACCTCGACTTCCCAGGTACAATGAATGTTGGTGATGCAGCTCAAGTGCTAACAATCCCAATCTTCAATGAGCATTATCTCGGTGCTTCTAACCCAACATCAGGCAACCAAGCTGGTACGTACGATGTTGTGATTACCGGAATAACAATCACAGATGTTGCAACGAAGTTTGAAATGTTGAATGCGCCAACTCCGCAAAATCCTTGGATCATTAGGCCAGGCGATGCACCGATGGATCTACAAGTTCGCTTTGACCCATCAATGTCAGGCAATTTCTCTTCTCCATACGTCATCACAACCAATGTTGGTACACTTGGCCAAGCCACATACCAGCCTGCTTACAATATCACTGCTCGTGTTCAAGGTGGAGACTTCTCGGTAACTGGTGATGCAGGCGATCAGTATGTTTATAATTCGACAGCATTGGTTATCAATGTAACGCACACAGAAAACCAAACGGTTCGATTTAACATTGGTCAACCAACTGGCGCAGATGCTGGCCGCTTCTTAATCGAAGAACAATTCATCGATGTAGCTCCGGGCAAGACAGGCGTTGTTAAGGTTACGTTTACTCCAGACTTTGTTACGAAGCTTTCTGGTAATCAGACAAACCTTCAGAATGCAGCTGATCAGTGGACAATGAAGGCCAAGGCACAAGTTGTAATGTGGCGCGCCGGCATGTTCACAGCAGATGTAGAGTTCACAGATGATCGTAATGCAACGAAGAAGCAAGTAGCTACGGTTTCTGGTAATGGCTTATTCTTAGAGACAACGAATCTCATAAAGGATAACTACAATGTTGAAGCTGGTAAGAATATTGACATCCCAGTTGAACTGAACGCAATTCCTGAGGCACTTGATGCAGTTGGTGTTACAGAGCTTCGTGTTCGTCTTAGCTACGATCCTAAGCTTGTAAGACCACGCAGCAATCCAAGTGACATCATAACTGCTGGTACTCAGATTGATGGTTGGACAGTGCTGAAGGTTGATAAGTTCGGCGCACCTAACGATGCAGCAAACTCATTGGAGATCGACATTGCTGATCTTCGTGCAACTCCAGTTGCGCTCCGTAATGTTAACGTTCCATTGTTCAAGGTAAAGTTTGATGCGTTCCTCGACAAGGGCAAGAGTGGGAACTTCGTCTCACCATTGAACATCTACACATACATCGTAGACTTTAACAACTCTGGTGAGCGCCAAGACTACGTAGTGTTCCGCGACATTCCTGGCAAGATCACAGTAACACTCCCATGTGCTACTACAACTCGCCTTGTGTCTCTTGGAGCGGTGCCGTATCAGATTGCGCCAATGCGTCCTAACCCAGTAGCGAACTCTGGAATTATCAGCTATTCAATTGGTCTAAGTGCTGATACGCGCATTGTACTCTATAACAGCATGGGTGATGAGATTCAAACTCTTCTCAACGAAAAGGTTGCAGCCGGTTCGTACGAGATGACGATTGACTTTACTACGCTCTCTAGCGGTACTTACTTCTACCGTGTTGTTTCTGGTCCGTTCACAAGTGAACTCCAGTCAGTCTCAGTAATCAAATAGTTCTCTTTAAAAGAGAAGTAACATCAGCCTCCTCTCGGTTTGTCCGAGGGGAGGCTTTTTGTATTCTTAGGATATCGAAATGAACGCTCTTCTTTGTTTGTTGACGTTACCGACACTTATTGCGCCATTGATTGCCTTTGGCCAAGAACCAGGTACGATTCCGTGGACACCAAAGGATGGTGGAGACCTGGTACAGAATTCGATTTCGGTACCTTCTAAATTTTCAGCACTTACCCTTAGCCCAACTCTCAATCAGGTCTCAATTCCACGTGGTTGGACGGCGAGTGTGTTCTTTGCCGGTGCTGCACTTGATAAGGGACGGTTCATGTCCTGGGGTCCAGACTCTGTATTGTTCGTTGCAAACATGAATCGTGGGAATATTCTTGCTCTGCCAGACGCAGACGGCGATGGAATTGCTGACACGTCTATTGTTGCCGCGCAGGGCTTTAGCACCGGACATGACGTAAGATTCTGGCGCGATACGATGTTCGTCAGTCAAGAATCAGGAGTTGTTAAACTCTGGCGCACTGATCTCTCAAAGTATGTCTATGATCAGCGCCAAATTATCATTGACAAAGCGGTTCAACCAAATCAGATTGGTGGTAATCATCGTACACGGACGCTTGTCCTAGACACGATTCGTATGAAGCTCTTCCTCAGTGTCGGTTCTCGTGGTAATGCAGATCGTGAATCTAATAGAGGGTTGATTGAAGAGTATGAAATGGACGGTTCAGGTAGGCGCGTCTACGCGCTGGGCACGAGAAACGCAGTAGGCATGACCCTCCATCCCCGCACAGGCAAGTTGTGGGCAAACAACAACGGAAGCGACAATCAGGGGAATAACGTACCACCGGAATGGGTAGACATCGTGCGTGATGGTGGTTTTTACGGCTATCCTTTTGCGTATCATTTTCGCCGCTTCTACCCTTTTACAGGTGACTACAGTGATTTACTCCCGATTACTCAGGCTGACACTGCTCTGATACAGCGAATGGCTGCTCCTGCGGCTCTTGTAGATGCACATTGTGCGCCAATGTCAATTGTGTTCACTGAAAACGGAGCTCGCCCTGAGCATCAATATGGAGCGTTCATGGCCATGCGTGGCTCGTGGAATCGTAATCCACCAAGTGGCGCAAAGATTGTATTCCTTGCATTTGACAATGATCAGGACACCATCGCAAACAGCGTGCGTGATTTTTGTACTGGATTTATAACAGACACAACAAATATTGGTTCTCGCTGGGCGAGACCCGTTGGACTAGCCGTGAGTGCCGGCGGAAGTGTATTCATAACCTCAGATGATACAAAGCAATTCATCCTAAAAGTCACACCACCGAGAACAACTGATGTGCTCGATGAAGATCGTTCATCATTTGAAATGTATCCAAACCCTGCCGGTGAATTTGTTGAATGTGAAATGCTCAGTTCTGGCTCTACGATTCGAGTTTATAATGGACTTGGCAAGATTATAGATGAATCGGCAGTTGCGTCAGATAGGGTTCGGTTCAACACATCAGCGTGGCCCAATGGCACATACATATTCTCAAGCGGAAGTATGAGCCACCCACAGGTGCGCAGCATCATCATTTCACGTTGAGACCTGCAATGATGTCCCGCGCGTAATCTCGGGATGAACCGGTGTGAGAATCTAGGAAGGCTTGGGCACGCTCTCCACGTAGTTGTCGTGACGTGCTGTTGAGGACTACTTCATGAAGCCAGTCCTTGGTCTCATCTACTGTAGTAAGGACAGAAAGAGTCCCCTCCTCACGAAGCGCAAGTGCTTCGCGGGATCGCTCAACGTGGGGTCCACAGGCTATTGGAATACCGAACCCAGCTGGTTCTGTTATGCTATGCACGCCCGCACCAAAGCCACCACCTACGAACGCTGCGTCACCAATGGAATACAGTGATAGTAGCGCACCAATGCTATCAACAACAATATGGCCGTCAGTAGATGGGATGGCTTCTGACAAGCGCGTGCAAGAAATCTGGCGTTCAATTTTTGTGATTGCTGCTTCTGTTGGTTCATGCGGCACTACAATCAAGCGAAGCTGAGAGCTGGCCATCGAGCTAAGTGCAACAAACACTAATTCTTCATCAGGGGGCCATGAACTGCCCAAAATGATTGTGGCAACATCGTTCCGTTTAAATGTTTGAAGATGTGCATCAGGCTGAGAGATGCGCTCAATCACACGATCAATTCTCGTGTCAGAGCGGTACGGAATTGGACGCCCAAGAAATGACGACAGCGTTGCTGCATCTGAAGAATCGACGGCTGTTATTGCTGTCAACGATTGGTACAATTCGCGGACCCGCTCCCGAATGAAACGATATTGCCCCATCGACGGCATTGTTGCATTGATAAGGTGTACAGGGATGTCCCTGCGTTGTGCCTCGCGTAGATGATTTGGCCACACATCATATCGGTTGATGACCATAACATCAACGTTTAGGTCATCAAAGAATCGTTGCGCATTTCCAACAGTATCTATTGGCAGATACACAGCTGCGAAAACTTCTTCTAGATTGCAGGCATGGGAATATCCAGAAGGAGACATGCAAGACACAATGATCTCTATGTTGAGATGCAGTTCATGGATGGCATGGATTACGGGCACACACTGTTCCAATTCACCCATTGATGCTGCATGGAAAAGGATGCGAGTATGTTTTTTTGGAAGTCCAGCGATATACTCCATCGCGGTGGACTCCTCGGCACGCCTCCGCCTAATCTTTGGATTAAATAGTGCGAGAATCGGCAAGAGGGTATTAATCGCCGGTATGGCAACGAACGTATACAAGACGCCGGCAAGACTCATCACAACCTCAAACTCCTCTGAACGTAGGCTGCCGCTTTTGTACAAATGCTTCGGTACCTTCTTTGAAGTCGGCAGATCCACATGTCCGAGCAAAAATGCTGGCTTCGACGAACTGACCCTCCAAGAGCGACATATCCATTGCGCACTGCACGGCTTCGTGGCAGGCAGCAAGAGCTAAAGGCGCCTTAGCAGCCAACATCGTGGCAAAGCTCATGGTGGACGCTACAAGCTCTTCTGCTGGGTATATACGATTGAGCAAGCCGATGCGTAAAGCTTCTTCGGCATTGATCATTTCGCCCCCTAGAATAATTTCTAGCGCCTTTGCCGCGCCAACCAACCGAGGGAGACGCTGCGTGCCGCCATAGCCAGGAATGATTCCTAGGTTTATCTCTGGTTGACCAAAGCGTGCTGTTTCTGAAGCAAAGCGCATATGACAAGCCATCGCCAGCTCACAACCGCCACCCAAGGCAAAACCATTGACAGCGGCGATTGTTGGTTTGCCCAACCGCTCAATTGCGTTAAAAACACGCTGTCCGCGCTCTGCAAATAGCCGGGCAGAATACCCGTCCTGCTGATGGAGCTCACTGATATCTGCTCCTGCGGCAAATGCCTTTGCGCCACTTCCAGTTATCACCACAACGCGCGTGGCCGCATCTGCCTGAATGTCTTGCATGCAGCTTTCTAAAGCTTCTAAGAGCTCAGAATTTAGAGCATTGAGCTTGTCAGGTCGGTTTAGTGTGAGGACAGCTACGCCGTCTTCTTTCGTCATGATCACGGTGTCATTCATAGATGCGAATCTACAACTGATCCGCCACTGCGGAAACTTCTTCAATATTAGTAAAGTGTCCTTGTGTATAACTAAGGTTGCGGGCTGGCCCCTTCCGTCCTAATATTTGCCACACCATGCCATCGTTGCGTCCCATATCGTTGATACCTCACATCCGATCAATTCTGCTTGTGATTCTCGCCACATTCATTGGCTTTTGTCCAGTTGATTTGGAGGGGGCTCGCCAAAAGCCAAAAAAGAAGACCACGCAGACGGTACGAAAAAAGGGCAGTTCAAAGTCCCGAGGCGCGAGTAGAAAGAAGAGCCGTAAGCGGAGGAACGTTCGCGTACGGATTGCTCCGATCACAGCGCTCACGGTTCTGCACGAAAGAGAACTTGGACCTGGTATTCGCTATCTGCAGTATCGGTCCAACGGGTCGCGAGCAGTAATTGTCCACGTCCTGTCAATGGATCGCACAATCCCTGGTAATGCTCTTAGGCTCATTAAGGGTGAAGATCATGCGGTGGGTCTCGAGCGATTGGGTGATATGGCTCTACGCTATGATTCCACAAGTGACAACGAAATGTATGGAGTGGTGAACGGGAATTTTTGGCGAGCCGTAAGAAATACGATGATCGGTCCGTGTGTGATAGATGGAGAAGTTGTTGAATTCAACCCATATAAGCATTGGACGAGTGTATTCATTGATGTGCAAAACAAAGTATTCATCGATACAATTGCATTGTCGGGAACAGCAAAAGTTGGCGGCAGATCATATCAATTGTCATCAGTAAACAGACGTAGCGATACCGGTGTGGTAGTCTACAATTCATACGGTGGTGATGCAATTCCTCATGTGAGCTCAAAAGAAATTGAGAACGCTTTTCATGAAGCTGTAAAAGATTCTGTATTTCAGGAGAGTGATTCCACTGAGCTCGCCTTTACAACTGAACTATTGAAGAATGAGATTGCCCGAGCTCAACGAGAGGTAAATGTAGAATATCCAATGGTGAAGGTTTGTGTGCGATACTTGCGTTCACCATCGGTGAATGTTCCGTTTCCATGCCAGGTCTTAAGCGTAGACACGGGCACAGTGAAAATGCCGTTACGCGGCGCAGTGGTTTCGTTTTCGCGGGCGGCGCTCAATGGGAATTGGCCACGACTTGGCGACACCCTTACGCTGACGTATTCAACAAGCAAACACAATGCAACACGGTTTATGAATGCAGTTTGTGGAACACCACGGCTTGTGCGAAATGGCGTAGCCAAGCATGAGGCAAAAATGGAAGGCAGCACAGGACGTAGGTTTATCCAGGACAACCTAGCTCGCACTGCGCTGGGAGTTGATCGAAGTGGCAATCGAATTGTCCTCGCCGCTATTCGGCCGGACAGGCCTGAGGATGGCACGCACGGAGCAACACTTCAGCAAACCGCACAGATCATGGCGCTCCTTGGTTGTTATGACGCAATGAATCTTGATGGCGGGGGATCGGCAGGTATGGTGGTAGGCAAAGACCACGTATTCTATGACGGTGTTGATCCGCTTACCAGACGGCTTGGCCTAGGAGTGGGGATGGTAAAGCTCTCCAAGATTCTTCGCGGACCTCGCTAGTCATATAACAAGTAGCGCTTGCGTTTCTCAACGAAGAGCGCAAGTCCTTGCCGGCCGATTCGCTCAAGTTCAGCAAGGGGCTTTCCTTTTACAATGGCAATTACGAGCTCTGAAGATCCACACGCTTTTGCGAACATCTTTCCGTGTTTCGTTTGCAACAATGTATCAGGAAAAGAATCTGGACGTAGCAATCGTAAGCGCCACAACAACGCGAGTGCTGCTTGGTAAGGCTTCCACGATCTCTCCATGCTGACGTAATATCCATCGCAAATGATGTTCGCATATTTTGCGGAGGACGGTTGAAATCGTGCGCGAGAAACATTGACGCCATTTCGGCGACAGTGAATTTCTAATAGAGTATCACGAGGAAAGTCCGGCGACCCTATCACTGTAAAGGGGCTTGCTGTTCCCATTCCAATGCTGCAGGGCCCTAGCTCTCCAAGAAGTCCCGTAATCGCATATCCACGCACCGCATGTATACTGGGAATGTTTGGAGACGTTGGGTACCAACGAAGCCCGGTTTCTTCCCATATCATGTTTCTCTTCCAGCGCTTACAGCGAATAACGGTGAGTGAGCACACACGGGAGATGCCAAGTGAATCTTTTGAGAGCCAACCTTCGCCATTGGCCATGGTAGCTAGTTCACCCATGGTAAAGCCATGCACATATGGGACGGGGATTCGTCCAATGAATGAGCGAAGCGTATCATCCGGCAAATTCCCATCAACAACATGTCCGCCTAGTGGGTTTGGCCTATCAAGTATCATGCATGGTACGCTCCATTGAGCACAGGCCTCCATCACTTCGATCATTGTTGACACATAGGTGTAAGATCGTACGCCAATGTCTTGCATGTCTACAACAACCACATCCGCGCCTGACAACATGGAGCGACCAGGTCTGCGCAGTGGCCCGTATAATGACACTGCTGGTACATGCATCACGGTATCATCAGCAACGGCTTTGCCTGCTGGAATCACACCAAAATATCCGTGCTCTGGTGCCAAGAGTCGCAGTGTAGTAACATCGGTACGAGCAAGAAACTCTTCTGCTGTTGATGTACCCCTTTGTGTGCGTGCAGCCGCATGAGTGACAAGAACAACTTTCTTCCCTCGCAGCAATGCGAATTCTGTATCAATGAGATTATCGATTCCACATTTTACTTGCGCACTCGCAACAGTCATGGTGAACTGAAGAATGAGTAAAATCAACGGCATCACTATACTTTTCATCGTCGCTGTTTTGACCGTGGATGAAAGAGGGTATGCATTTCTTTAACGTAATCACGATCTATGTGTGTGTAGATCTGAGTTGTGGCAATATCGGCGTGACCCAACATTTCTTGCACAGCGCGTAGGTCTGCGCCCCCTTCAAGTAAGTGTGTTGCAAAAGAATGCCTGAACATATGTGGATGAACATGTTGCTCAATGTTTGCTTTTACACTGGCGTCTTGAATAACATTCCAAACGGTCATGCGCGAAAGCTGCTTTCCGCGAGAAGAGAGAAACAGCACGTCATCAGTATCAGCCGAGCGGATAAGACTTGCCCGTGCAGTGCTCTGATACAGAGCGATCCATGCGAGAGCTTCATCGCCTATTGGAACTATGCGCTCCTTTGATCCCTTGCCAAAGACGCGCACAAGTTCACCATCTGCAATTATATCTCGTTGCCGAAGTCCAGTGAGCTCACTCACTCTCAATCCGCATGCATACATCGATTCGAGCATAGCGCGATTACGAAGTGAATACGCATCGCCAGCGTCAAATGCCTCGAGTAGTGCGCGCATTTGTTCAACTGATAGACAGTCTGGCAGCAGCCGCTTTGAACGAGGCAGTTCCATCGCCTCGGTAAAGTCTTTTGTAATCTTTGTTGATCCAAGCAAATACCGATGCAGATGTTTGATCGACGATAGGTAACGAGAGCGGCTCGTAGCACTCAGTCCGGCAGCAGCCAGGGTTTCAAAAAAATCTCTACCCTGAGCAAGCGTTGCATCGGAGAACGAGGCTATGGCCTGACTGTCGAGATACTGAGCATACATACGAATATCATGTTCGTATGCAGAGAGCGTTGTTTCGGCAAGCCCCTTTTCAAATCTCACAGATTGCAGAAACTGTTGAATGTCGCGATTGATCGATTGTGGCAGATCCATCACGGCTGTGGCAACTCTGGGGTCTCGCGCGTGTCCTTGTAACGAACTCGTTGATGCGAAGATCCAAGGAGACTTTTAATAAACGACTCTTTGATTACATCAAGGTCATTCAATGTAAGGGGCGTATTACTCAGTTGTCCATCGGACGTTCTGTCGAGAATGATCTGATGCACAGCACGCTCAATCTGATCGCGTTGAGAGGTGTCAAGTAATCGAGAGAGCGCTTCAACAGCATCTGCGAGCATAACAACAGCCGTTTCTTTGCTGTCTGGTTTTGGACCCGGATACCGAAAGTCTTGCTCATCAATCAGGACCTCCTTTTCAAAAGCCTCATCGATTGCCTTCGCATAAAAATGTCTGATGAGCACGGTGCCATGATGCATTGGCACGAACTTCCAAATACGATCAGGAAGTTTATACTCTCGCGCAAGTTCTATTCCATCTTGCACGTGTTGACGGATAATAGCAGCACTCTTCTTTGGTGAGAGTCTATCGTGCTTGTTATCGATATCAATCTGATTCTCAATGAAGTATTCCGACTTCTCGAGCTTGCCAATGTCATGATACAGCGCACCTACGCGTGCAAGGAGTGCGTTGGCGCCAATGGCTGCAGCGGCCGATTCGCTAAGTCTTACCACGGCCATTGTGTGCTGATATGTGCCAGGTGCCCGCTCGTTGAGCTTCTTGAGCAAAGGATGATTGATGTCGTCAAACTCTTCAAGGCGTAGATCAGTTGCCAGGTTCAGCGTGCGCTCCATAACAAGAATCACTGCAAATGCAAGCAGTGGTGAGATCACTGCGTTCGCAGCCGATGCGCCGAGTTTCAGAATGAGAGCAAGTGCCGGTGTATCCCGCTCAAGTTCAATTGATAGTGTAACCACCACAAGACCGATGAGGATAGACAATATCGACGTAAAAATCTGTGTACGAGCATGCAGATTCGTGGCTGAATAGGCAGCCATTGCTCCACCAGCAATGAGAACAACAGCAATCACGTGGTCATTACCTCTTGCCGCTGCAACGGATAATGAGCACGCGAGCGTTACGACAATGGCCGTTCTCACATCGTACAAGATGGAGGTGAGCATAGCTAGACCCGGCACGATGATAACGTATTCGAGCGGCAGTGCCGTTGGCAGAGCAATGGTAACCCAACCAAATCCGGCTGATAAAACGGGCATAGAAAGCAGGCTTGCTAGTTGGCCGTTGCGCTGAAATGAAGAGCGCCGCACATAGTACAAATACAGTGCAACCATGCTTATGAGAAACAGTGCATGGCCGAACGCACCAATAACAACGAGAAAAGAAAACTGCGATGTTGACCGCAGATATTCCCCATATCGATAGGCAGCAAGACGTTCAAGAATGGTGCCGTCAACACGTTGCCCTTTACGAACGATAACGTCACCACGCTGAACGATTTCAGCAGTTATTGCAACATTTTGTGCAGCTTCTGTGCGTGCAATTGTCCATGCGCGATCATCAAGGCGTAGTGTTGGTACAAGTGCAGCTCTCAGAATTCTTGTAACGTTCTGCCGCAGGTCCTCACTCAAATCAGAAAACATTGATTCAAAAGCAAGAGCAACATCAACAGAGTCGCGTATCGTAGTCATCGGAATGATACGTTCTTCAGCCGATGGCAACAACTCAACAACAACATCGCCTGGTAATTGCGCATTGTCTCTATCAACAATCTCCGTCTGGTATACATCGCGAAGAGCGTTCTTCCCACGCACGGACAGCACTGCTTTAGCAGGCTCTGGCGCGCGTTCAACTTCTGCTTGAAGTATTGCATTGGAAAGCGCCACGGCACCTATCTTGCGCCTCACTGTAGCGGGAGTTGTGCGCTGTGCAATTTCTCTGTTGCGGGCCAGAGAATCAGCACTTCTCTCTACTGGGAATGGATAATCGGCAATCACCGACTCTTCGGTCCAACTTGTACCAATGCGCGATCGGTCAAATGCTGTTCGCTGTGTGTCACCAAGACGACCAGGGAGAAAGGCCATCAAAGACAACGTAGCAGCAACGATGATAACAATCCGAAGTACCCTAGACGTAACCAAACCGCCAGCGGCCGCCGAGGCACGATCTTCTTCGCGGATCTGCTCAAACAATGTCGGTTTTTGGAGTGTCATGGTATAAGGGGCTTATTGTCCGGTAAACTTTGGTGAGCGCTTTTCAATAAAGGCTGCAACACCTTCAGTGTAATCAGATGAATCACCTGCACGCTGCTGATATTCAGCTTCAAGATCAAGCATTTCATCAAGTGGGGCATGGAGCCCCTTTTGCAGAAGAAATTTCACAAATCCGTAGCTCTGTGTTGGACCGGATGCGTATTGAGTTGCTACTGAGGTGAGTGCAGCAGAAAATGCTTTTGGATGCACTACCGAGTTCACCATACCAAGGTCTAGTGCTTGTTCTGCAGTGATAGGCTTGTTGAGAGTAGCAAACTCAAATGCTTTGGCATATCCCAACATCCGCGGATAGAACCACGTTGCACCAGAGTCTGGCAATAAGGCAATGCCAATGAAGGCCTCTACAAGTCGCGCAGAGGAGCTCATGACTCGCACATCGCATGCAAGAGCAATTGACAATCCTGCGCCCGCTGCAACACCATTGATGCCGCAAATGATTGGCTTGGGCATTTCGCGCATGAGGCGAATGATCGGATTGTATCTGCGTTTGATGGAATCGTTTAGGTCTCGCTTATCACCAGATTTTGGAGCATCCTTCAGGTCTTGACCAGAGCAAAACGCCTTGCCAGCACCGGTTAGCACAACGCAGCGCACGTTCGCATTGCTCTGTGCGTCAACAAGCGCTGTGTATAAATCTGTCGTTAACTGCTCGTTGGCAGCGTTAAAGGAGTCTGGCCGATTGAGCGTAATCGTTCCAATGCCGTTTTCAACCGTATACAAGATTGTTTCAAAGGTCATGCGTTCACTTTCCTTTCCATTCAGGTTTGCGCTTTTCCACAAAGGCGGCCATACCCTCTTTTTGATCTTCGGTTGCGAAGAGCATGTAGAAGTTTTTACGCTCCAGTTCAAGTCCGCCTTCAAGCGTTGTTGAAAACGCCTTCAGCACAGATTCCTTTGCAAGTTTCGTTGCAAGGGGCGCCTTGGACGCCACATCGCCTGCAAGGGCAAATGCTTCTTGCAAATAGAACTCTACGGGAACAACGCGGTTAACAAGTCCAGCCTGAAATGCTTGCTGCGCAGAGATGCTTCGGCCCGTCAGTACAATCTCCATTGCAAGGGCTTTGCCGACGGCCCGAGTCAGACGCTGCGTGCCGCCTGCACCAGGCATAACGCCAATGTTTATTTCGGGCTGACCAAATTGTGCTGTATCGCTGGCAACGATCATATCGGCAAGCATTGCTAACTCGCATCCTCCTCCAAGTGCAAAACCACTCACAGCAGCAATCACTGGAGTCTTGCACGTGCGAATGCGATCCCACCGAGCAAATTGATCTCGTTCAAGCATATTCACAGTTGTTGCATCAGACATCTCCGTGATGTCTGCACCGGCAGCAAAAGCACGATCACTTCCGTGAATAACAATGCAGCGCACGCTTGGATCGGCATCGAAGGACTCAAATGCCTGCACCAGCTCGGTCATTGTTTGCAGGCTCAACGCGTTGAGCACTGCAGGTCTGTTTAATGTAATAGCACCTACGCCTGGCTGAGCCATGTAGGTCTCGATACACGTATAGTCTGTAGTCATAGTCCCACTGATGGTTGAGAACAACTTAAAAATACGCATGTTCGGTGTCAAGGCTGAGTTTCACTTCGAGAAATACCATGGATCATATCTACATTGAAAGCTGCGTGGCAACAAATGAAACCGCGCCACTTGATTCTGACGCACTGCGGCATATTGCTGCGCTGCGCCTACGTGATGGCGAACAGGTGAGAGTGCTCAATGGTAAGGGTCTTGTTGCTGCGTGCACGATTGAGCGGCTAGGCTCTCAGGTGACACTTAGGCTGGGTGAACGAGAAGAACGCCCTAAGCCGATTGCCCTTACCCTTGTGATGTCGGTCCTCGACAGCCGAGACAGATTTGAGTTTGCCCTAGAAAAGGCCACAGAGCTTGGTATGACCACATTTGTGCCTCTGCTTGCAGAGCGGGCACAACATCATCGTACAAGCAACGCGCGTCTGGTTGCCAAGGCCATAGCCGCAATTACCCAGTGTGGAGTTGCGTGGCTACCGGAGATTGCCGCTCCGGTGTCGATTGATGATTTCCCGTGGGCAACATGTACTATCGTGGGTGATGAAAATGGGTCCACTCCATCAGATATAGGCGCCGATGTCTGCGTTGTTGTTGGGCCAGAAGGCGATTTTTCTGATCGTGAGAAGCAGATACTCAATGAAGACCCACGAACGCTGCGTTGGGCAGTAGGTAACAACCGACTACGTGCCGAGACGGCTGCAATAGCGTTGATTGCCAATGTTGTTCGTGGTCTACCTCGTAACGATTATTCGAGTTGAGGCCTGACGCTCGTTGCACCTAACACGTATGGTGTACGCACCAGATGGTAGGGCCGTTGGCGTCAATGATATAGGCTGGGGTGAGCTATCCACATGTTCACTCTGAGATGCTACTACTCTCCCGGCAGCATCAACGTATTCAATAGAACACGCCCCACGCTCAATTGTTGAAAGCAGAAGCACGGCCTCACCCGTTATTGGCTGAGGAGTCACTGAGAAGGACAGTCCTGGAGTTTCTGTTTCGCCGCTGACGGAGGTAGTGGTGTCGCCAATTGAACGGACTCTATACTCTGTGAGCTTCCAGTCGGCACAGTTCGTGCGGACAACCAGGGTGTCTATCACAGATACCTCAGACAATAGCCTGCACGAAACAAGCACCTTCATGCTCTTGCCTGGACTCAAAAGGAACGGAAGAGAAACGCCACTGACCAAGAATTCGGGTTGATTATGCGCCATTGACACTTGCGTGATCACAACTGAGCTGTCGGCAAGTGAATGAGTAATCGTAAGCGTGTCTGTCACCGTTACAAGACTCGGCTGTCTACCAAAATCATGCTTGGATTTGGATGCCAGAACGGTATCAGGAAAGAAGTGTACTACGCGATCGATGTAATCACCTGAACTACTTACAGTTCGCACTGTTGCGGTGGCTGTTTTCTTTGGGTCTAAAATCTTGACTCTATAGACCCCAAGAGTATCACCATCGCGGAAACCTTCATCGATGATAAGTCGTGCATTGTTGAGATCTAAGGCGTGGATCATTCGGATGGACCCACATCCCGAAGAAGTAACCCACGATGTGACCTTTGTATAATCGCAGCCTTCTGCTTCAGCGCTGTCATAGAGCGAGTCACCAGAACACGGCGTTGTGAGATCGATCCCAACTGCAGTGCCATAGGCTCGTCCTAGCTGCAGACCGTCTAGCGATGCGTAATTCCATGCCATCCATCGCACGCTATCGGAGAGAGATTCGATGGTGTGATTGCCAGCAGCCTGTTGAGTGCGGACGTATGCATACTCAGTTCCGTTAAGTGTCCGTATCGCTCGGCCATAAGCAGTTTGAAGGGGCTTGCCATCTATGAGAATAGATGAGGATTCGCTCATCTTGAATACGACATTCAAAAAGGCGTCCATTCCTTCTGGCGATGAAAATGTTGCATGCGTGATCCACCTATTTGTAGATGGAACCATCTGCAACATCGGCATACCGGCTTCAATATTTGGAAAGGCTTGTGTTTGGTCGTTGACCAGGCCTCCTGCTTTGATTTCTTCCGCCCAGAACTTTGCGTAGGACTTGCCATATTGTCCAACCAATACAGGTGCACTTGTAATCCAATACGCAGCAGATTCCTGCGACGGTACGATCCGAGATTCTCCCTTTTGAAGCGTGAAGACATTCGTATTTCCAGGACCATCAACGCGACGTTTTTGCACTAGTGTGTTGTTCTCAAGTGCAATGAAACGAATCACATCCCCGCGATCATCTTCGATGCCATTAGTAGGCGACGATTGACCCACAATTCGGCTTTGATTATACAGCAAAGGGACTGTAACAAAGGCCGTTCCAGCGAGCGTTGTTGGATACATCACATCGTGCACGTTATTGCGCACGAAGTGAAGATCTAGAACAAATGGGCCGGAGGGAGGCAAGAAGTCTGGCATGCGTGCTATGGCACCCTTTGTGTGCCCAGATATCACGCCGATTGGCTTTGTTGATGTTATATAGGTCGCAGAAAGATCCGTTGAGCTATCACGAAACTTCAAGGGATCGATCTTTGACTTAATCAAAAACGTCTCGCCGCGCATGAGTGTGACGGTCTGAGAAGCCCCCTTCAAAACAGATTGGGCATCAATGCCGCCCTCTGTTTCAGCCGTTGGACGATACGTTACCACAGAGCTGTCAGATCCTGCAATAACGAGGATTTGTGCCGGACGGTGCTCGTATCTAGCTTCGGTACCGAATCGGTCCTGATAAAAGTTCATGGAGTAATATGATGTGCCCCAAGAGTCAGTCGGCAGATGTTGCGCCGTCTCCCCATTGCCTTGCCATGCCTGTTGTGTTGCAACGGAGAACGGTGTGTCACCTGTAATACTGATGCCGTAACCTCTTCGCGACTCCGAATCAACGTTCATGTAGGCTGTAGAGACAGATACCATGAGAACAACCCCAGGAACTATCGAGTGCACTTGGTCTATTCGCGGCACATCTGTGTTAGTGGCTGCAGTTGTGATCCGAACTCTTGTAAAGTATCGCGACGTCAGCAGTAACATCATCGGTTGAGGAAGGGGCGGCTCTGAGGGAGATGCCCAGACCTGAGGGAAGGCTACCACATACCGTCGGCCTTCCGAGATCATCTTGGTGCCTCGGTTTGTCTGGCCATATAGATGGCATGAAATGGCTATGAAAGCCACGACAATGGCTAAACATCGAATATTCAAGACGGACCCCTTGTGTTTCTGTTCGCCATATCAACAACATCAGGTAAAGAAGGTTACAACCAGGTGCCCCATACAAGGCAACTATTTGTAGATCCTGACAGGTATTGATGAGAAAGTGCCATTGAGCCATACCATCAAATGATAGCTCCCACTTGATAATGCAGTTACAGGAAGTATCACTACTCGAACAGATGGAGCAACAGTCTCGTTCAATAAAGTTGTTGACTGACCTGTGTTGTCAATCAGATCCACACGAAGCATGCCGCTTTGGTCTACAATGATCTCCGCCATACCGCTGGTGGACATTGGATTGGGTGATACTCGCACGAATGTAGAGGGTGTTGATTCTTCATCTACAGACACCTCTCCGTCAATTGCAAGTCGCATTGTTACCGGACGGTGGTCAGAAACCGTGCTAGAATATGATGGCATATATCGCTCTGGTGATTCCACGTAGGTGCGATAGTGCTCATCTACAAGTTCATTGGAGATAATGATGTGATCCAAGAATGAGCGGTTAAATCCAACATATGATGAAAGCCCGTCCTTTTCGAGTGGGGCAGTTGTTGCAAGCCAGTTCTGTATATCGTTTACAAATGATAGATAACATGATGGTAGGAGTGAGTCAACGTTTGTACCAAGCATCCTATCGTTGAAGTCACCTATCACAATAACGTTACTATCGGCATAAAAATCGCGGAGGTATGCGTGAAATGTCTCAGCATCTGTTTTGCGACGATTGTAATCAACCACGGCGGTAGCAGAATCGGTTGCCTTAGCATGGAGATTGAATACAATGACGCGTTTCGTAGATGTGCCTATGCGCGCGTCAAATGTCATGCGAAACGGGAAGCGTCCGTTCGCCCATGCCTGTGCTCCGCCATTCACGGCGAGGCCTGTTGATACAGGCGTAATGGTTTGCGTATTGTAGATAAAGGCAAGCTTCTGCTCTGATGTGATGTCATTTGCGAAGAAACGCGAATACGATCCTTGAATTGAATCACTTAACAGGCGCAGTGCATCGTCTGTTACAATTTCTTGCAATGCGTATATGTCTGCGCGTACGCTATCCATCACCTGACGAATACGAGTGCGCTGCAAGTTCTTGTTCGTTGGCCCACGTGTTGAGTCAGCCCATCCAAACCATTCAAGATTCCACGTGGTAAGGTCGAGTGTACGATTCTTACTCACTGTGTCTAGTTCGATTGGGGGAAGCCCGATATCTTGTGCTAGACGTGGCAATATCTGGTACGCACCACGGAACTGACTCACAACACCGATAATGTCTACCTCATCTGTTGGAATATCGAGTGAATTTGTTCCGATTTCACATGACCGGTCTATTCGAATTACGATGTCATTGCCAAGATTGTCGAGGGCATTAAAACTCGTATTCGCTTGAAACTTGCCGGTCTCAATAAAACGTAAACGCCGCGTTTTCACAAGTTGCGCCTCAACGCCCTCGCCGATGAGAGGAATAGAAAGGTTCTTTGCAATTGGCTCTACTCGAGCCGTTGGAATCACCGTAAAACGTAGGTCATTGCCATCAAGCTGTGTGAGCCCCGTACCAGGAGCGCCAGTGCTCCCACCGAACTCTGCAAGCTTGCCACTTTCAACAACGACTGAATCGCCAATGCGTACCGCATTGCGCATGCTCTCATTGAAAATTGCAATTCCACCTGTTTTGTCTTGTAGGTAGGTAACGTTCGAAAGTTGGGTAGAAGAGGTAACCCGACCAGCAATCTTTGATACGAGTGTGCCAAACTCTTGCCGCTTAGCATCAGCAATAGAAATTGGGTTTTGTGCAAGTAGACTCGTTGAATAAAATGCAACGAGTAATGCAAGAGTGCAGAATCGAACGTTCATGATGATAGCCAATAAAAAAGTGTTCTAAAAAATCTTCAATGTGATGATGTCAATGCTAGGAGGCTCTGCATCATGCGTGTAGAGCATGTATGAGCGTGCCGCATCGATTTTGACGTTTGGTAGTGTTGCAAGAACGTTTGCTGTTCCACCTTCGCGGATCTCAAAGGAATACGTTCCGGGTAGAATGCCTGTGTATGTGACGGAACTAAACCCAGGCTCGAATTCTTCAGGCAGTAGTCGCGATCCTCCAGTAACCCATACTTCAAGGAAGTATCCTTTGTCAACAGATTCTGCCATGTGTGTGAAACGAATGACAGACGAGGTAGAATTTTGTGGAAGTACGGTGTCTTGAATTTCGCGACGAAACTCAACCAGACTTGTGGTGTCTCCGCGGACAAAAAGTATTACTCTCCCTCCGCCGCCTAGAGTGTAACGCAAATTGTCACGGAGGATCTCGTTTATTGTGCCAATAGTAAATGTAACTGGTCTGCCCGCCGCTACCATTGAATAGTCAGAGGACTCGCCACGGTTTTCATCAAGCACGGTAGCACTGTCAATTGTGATGCGTAGGACTGGCAGATTCTGCGTAACGTTTACAATGCGCACACCGGCTTGTTCGGGCGTCGGAAATGATAAAACTCCTGTGTCACACCCGTACACCAATAAAAGGGGAGCAATGATTCTCATGAGGCGGCATAGTTTCATCTGTGTAGCCCCTTAGAAGGTGTAGCGCATGCCAAGTTGCATACGCCAGCGTGAGTAGAAGTTGTCCGTGTTGTATACGCCGGGCTTGTTATTCGTAACGGGCTCTACATAGGTCATGCGGAGCCTGCCTTGAGTATCGAATGGTTTGCCATTATTATCCAACACAAGCCCGAACAGATTGGAACTTTGAAAGTCAACATAACGCTGTAATCCCCAATCGGCGTTAAGCAGGTTCAGTACGTTTTGTATGTCGAGCGTGAATTGCACGCTATGTGTAGAGAAGGCGGGGAATTCCTGCTGAATTTTTAGATCGAGTTGATTGATCCATGGCTCGCGAAGAGCATTGCGGGGCAGGACCCTACCTTGGTATTCTTTGAGTACCGGATTGGCGTCAATGAGAGACATGATCTGCGACCATATCTGATCAGGAGACCGCAGGTCTGTATTGTCAGTAGGCGCTGGAATCACAATCTTGGTGTTAAGATCTTCATTACGTGGAATGTAGACAAGATCGTTTCCACCAATGGCGTTGTCTCCGTTATAGTCCTGCGCATACGACATCGAATACGGACGCCCAGAATTTCCAGAGTAGAAGAGGCCGAACGAAGTCCACAGTCCTTTGCTCCACGTAATGCGATACGATCCACTCACTGACACGCGATGAAGAAAATCAAAGTTTGAAATTCCAACAGTAGCATTGTTTGGATCAATCACATCAGTGCTGGTCCACTGCGACGATGCAGTTGCTGCAGTTGAAGAGTTGAGGTCTTGTGTTCTACCATACGTGTACTGCAACATCGCACTAAGGCCGGGAATGATGCCGTTTGATTCGTCAATCTTGAGTTGACCTGAGATACTGTATTGCTGACCTTCTGATCTGCTTCTCATAAGTATCACTTGTGTGAATCGCTTGTTGGCCAATGAATCTGCAGAGCCCCCTGCATAAAGTGGACGACCATCGAGCGGGGACACGCCAACACTTGTATCGCCATTTCTGACAAAGGTGAGGTTAGACCGTGTCAGATTCATGTTCGTGTAGTCAACCTGGTTGAGAAACCTACCGTACATGCCTTCGAGTGTAAAGACAATGCCCTTCATCAGTCGGATATCTGTTGCAAGCGTGGAACGCCAAACCTGAGGCATTTTGAAATCTTTATCGGTGATGTTTATTGCCGATGTGTTTATGGGGCTTCCAGGATATCCCGTATCACCCGGACGTGGCGCAGGTACACGTAGATCCCACTGCACAGGCACACCGTTATATGAAATCGCATTAGAAAGATTATTGCCACCGAGTTCAGCACGAAACAGATCCACGCCGGTGTTTGAATATTGATTGGATAGCCATACGCCTGCAACCCGGCCAGTGAATACACCAGTTCCACCACGAATCTGCCACGTTTTGTTGCCTGATACATCGTAGTTGAAGCCAACGCGAGGCGAGAACAGCAATGTACCCGATGGCACTTCGCTTGTTGACCTCCCAGGAAAGGCCTGAGCAAATGCGGGATTCTCAAACGGCGTGGACAGGAAGAATGGTGCGTCAATGCGCAGACCTCCTGTTAGACGCAGGTCCTCTTGCACTTGCCATTCATCTTGCACGTATACGCCAAGCTGAATCATGTTCCATGCTGCTCGTGGAGTTTGATTGCCACCTGTTACACTTCCATTGGCATAACTCACACGGTAATAATTTGCTCGGCCAGCTTCATATTCATCAACTGACGAAAACTGATAGCTACCGTAATAGTCTTGAATGAAGAGATTGTTGAATCGCGAAAATTCATTGTGCGTTCCGGCAGTAAGAGTGTGATCTCCAAGAAACCACGTAAGGTCATCCGTTAAGGCAACTATTGTTTGATCCAGAGCATTGGCTTGTGAGCTGCGCTCAGGGCCAAGAATAACGTTTGTTCCAGATCCTACTTGGATGCGCACTTCTGGGAATGGAATTGCATTCCCATTGCCATCTGCTGGGAGAATTCTAGCATCATTTGTTTGAGTGAAAGACACACGAAGCTCATTTGTGAGCTCTTGTGAGAAGACACTATTCCATTGTAGAACCGCTTGATTGTTCATACTCTCAAACGTATTCATTCGGCTCGTGAGACTATAGTTTACGTTGTTTCGAAGCAAGTTTCGGTCTTGAATGCCATAGGTGAAGTTGTGTCGGAACTGTATTTTGTTTTGTTCGTCTACATTATAATCTAACCGCGCAATTATATTTATCGTGTTGTTCTTCGTGTTCGTAGTACCGTACTGACCTGCATCATAACCATATTTAGAAAGTGTAATGGCCTTGATTCGGTCAAGCTCGCCAGAACTCACAGGAAAGTTGTTCAGGGCAGATGGATCATCGAGGGCAACTTCGATTGGTGTTGAGCGGAGCCTACCCTCGGCGGTAATATGAAAGAGAAGCTTGTCCTTAACGATAGGTCCCCCCACACGTCCACCAAACTGATAGTCATAGAAGTTTTCAAAGGGGCGCCGTGCTGCATCTGGACTAGGCCCAACAAGATCTTGGTTGCGACCAAAGAAAAAGACTGACCCGTGAAGGTCGTTTGTGCCACCGCGCGTTATGGCGTTAATAAGGCCACCTGTAAAGCCGCTTTGACGAATATCGTATGGCGAAACATTCACACGGATACGCTCGATCGCATCAAGCGATAGGAAGTTCGAGTTTGCCTGCGAGCCTGCCGTGCCGGCAGCACCAAGCGCAAAAACATCATTTGCAACAGCGCCGTCGATCTGAAAATTATTGAAGCGAGAATTCACGCCCATGATGCTGAGCCCTTGCAGCCCATCACTTCCGGCGGTCTGAGTTTGGTTTGCGTATGGATTCATGCGCGCGATGTCGCTTATGCTTCGATTGATTGTTGGCGCAGCACTGATTGCAGTTTCATCAATCACGGACCCAGAGCCCGTTCTACTCGCATCGAACGAGGCATCTTTCTCTGCTGTAACCACAACTTCTTTTTGATTCGAAGAGGATATGGAGAGACGAACATTAACCGTAGTTGCATCGCCCACGTCTACACTCACGTCCCTTGTAGTATCAGGGCGGTATCTAACAAAGGTGGCTACGAGCGTGTAGGTACCAGGTCGGACGCCTTTAATGAGGTAGCGGCCTTTGCTCTTGGAGTAGGTTCCGTAAACAGCCCCCGTAGTTGCGGAGATAATCTTGATGGTGGCACCAACAAGTAGCGCCTCACTACTAACAGTGCCCGTGACTGACCCCGTGGTTACCCCTTGGGGAAACACGGACGCAGTGGCAACAACGAAGAACAACAAACTCCAGATAACAACGGCGCAATGTTTCATGACGTCCTGAGTGCAAGCAGAGTGGGCTGCCAAAACTACGGGTTTTCCGTTGCGCTGAGGGAAGCCCCCGTATATTTGTTTCATGACAGAGGCAGGTTCTTTTTCTCAGGTTTCGGCACGGTCAGCCTTACACCTTGCGTCACTCTTCGATCTTTCGACGCGAGCGGCTGAATATGACCCGGCTAAACCAATTCTCAATGCTGCCCTTCTTAGTGTGATGGGGCGGCTTAAGGTGTTGTGCTTATGCGTGTTACGTCCGTCTAATGGACGGTTTGCATGTGTTCTATCAAAGGGTTTGCCTGTAGAATTATTGATGGCGAATGTGCAAACCGCATTCAACGTCTTGGCACGATTGTTACTCCCGCTCACGCAAATCCTCACATCAATTCACGTCGAACTCCGAGAATTCTCGGACAATGCCAATCTCACATACGACACATCACTTGCAGTAGTAAAGGTCCAATGATCTCGCTCGATACATCTTTTCGCGAAGCCGCACATGACCATAGATTGGTTGTTGGCGAAGCCGTGGAACCCTTTGCTCGCATTCCATATGGCGAAGAGCTTTCTGTGAAGAAGGCAGGTCTCAAAAAATTTATCGATGCACTGCGCATCCCAGCATCGATTGTTGATGACATTGTACCAGCTCCGATGCCTCGTGCGTATCGCACAACCACACGCCGGCGGGTTGAGTTTGGCAGGGGGCAAGTCAGACTTCTGCATGGTGATGGGAGTGATGCATATGGTGCAAGCCCCTTAGAACCTGCAGCTCATGCAGAGATCTATGCCACGATTGAGAAACTGCTCGACGGTCTAACGCCAATGGTTTCTGGAGCTGTTAATCACGTTATCCTCCGTGGGACATATGAAGAGTTTGCGTTTATCATAAACGTACGAGGTTTAGATGCGCGTGTTGTGCGGTCTCTGCGGACAATGGCCGAACGGGTTCAAAAAGCGCATCCTAACGTGATGCATGCATGGATCTTTCATGACCCTAAAGGTAGCAGGTACTACCTTGATCTGGAAAGACCAGCCACTGGCGTTGGCGCAAAGAAGTTGTATGGTTCTTCAGCTTGGATGCAAAAAGTTGGTGATGTGAATTACCAGGTAGGTGTGTTCTCATTTACACAAGTGAATCTTGCAATGACGCAGGCACTTGTTGACACTGTGCGCGCGCACGCTGGGGTAACAACGGATGATACACTCTATGACGTTTATTGTGGCTATGGGCTGTTTGGCGCTGCAATGGCAAAGGACGCGCAGCGTATCGTTGCCATTGATGGTGAAGAGGCAACAGTTGACAATGCGCGATATACGATTAGACGAGCAGGCGGACAGGTAACAGCCATTCGGCAGATCTTGCGAAGTGGGGATGACATGAAAACCGTTGTTAGTACGATTCTGAAAATGTCGCGCAAAGATCCAGCAGCAGCTTCAAACGTTGTGATCTTGGACCCACCACGAGCAGGCACTTCTGAAGGACTTATCGCTGCAACTGCCGAAGGACTTCAGCCTCGCGCCGTTGTTGAGATCTTCTGCGGTCCAGATGAAATTTATCGCAGCACAAAAGAATGGAAGTCAGCTGGGTATGGCATTCAGCGCGTAACTCCGCTAGATCTATTCCCTGGAACAATGGGCATGGAATTCGTAGTGAGTTATGCCAAGGGATTTATCGCTGAGACTCCTGAGCCCAACCGAACACTTCGACGTAGCGTCTCGCGGTGGCAGCGATAGTATTGTCGCACGCCATTGCATTACGCCGAATGTGCGTCCAATGTGGTTCTTTCTTATAGAATCGCAAGGCAGAGTCCATGGCGTGCGTTAATGCATCGCCCGTATACCGGTGAAAGCGAACGCCATTGTTCGTAAACGATATTGGGTCGTACTCTTGAACGGTATCTGACAGACCGCCCACGGACCGAACGATGGGAATAGTGCCATATGCCAAAGCAAACATTTGCGTCAAGCCACACGGTTCAAACCGAGAAGGCATGAGGTAATAGTCTGAGCCTGCTTGAATTCGATGCGAAAGGGGCTCATTGTACCCTGTGCCAACTCGAACATGATGTGGATAACGATAGGCCAGGTTGAGGAGATAGTCTTCAAATTTTGTTTCACCGCTCCCTAAGATGACAAGCCGTATTCGGTCCGCCGCAACAAAGGCTTCTATAGACGACATTAACAGCGAAATGCCCTTTTGCTCAGTGAGGCGCGTGACCATTCCCACTACTGGCAGGTCGCGCTTGATCTCCGCCGGTGAAACGCCTACTTCTTTGAGAAGCGCCCGTTTGTTGATGTCCTTTTTTTTGAGCGTGTCTGCACTGTATGGCGCGGCAATATGCTCATCGTGTAAGGGGCTCCATACAGAAGAGTCAATGCCGTTAAGTATGCCAATCACGTCTCCGCCGCGGGACTGCAAAGCCCCCTGTAAGCCCATGCCCTCGGGCGTCCAGCGAATCTCTTGCGCATACGTAGGGCTGACCGTGGTAATCTTGTCGGCAAACAAGATGCCTGCTTTCATAGCGTTGAATATTCCATCTTGCTCGTACCAACTACCTGTATAAAATTCTTTCGCAGGGAAGCCACAGAATTCCATTGCGCGCTGCGGATCATACATGCCTTGATAAGCCATGTTGTGAATTGTGAACACACCGGTCGTATGACGAAAAAATTCATCGTGATGATAGTGTACCTTTAACATCGGCATGCACGGTGCCGTGTGATAGTCATGTGCATGTATCACGTCGGGGCGGAAATCCAAAGCGCGTGCTACTTCGAAAACTGCTCTGCTTAGAAATATGAATCTACGATCGTTGTCTTCAAACCCTTCATGATATCCATAGATACCTGGACGATCATAATAATCGCTTGATCGCAAGAAGTACACCGGAATTGACGTTCCTGGTAGCATGCCGTGCCACACTTCTGCACACTCTGTCCATGAACCAAACGGTACGTCAACAAGCATATCAGTTTTAACAATGCCATGTTTCTCTACGTCAATCGTGCCATACAAAGGCAGGATGACAATAACATTATGGCCTTCTTCTGCCCATGCTTTTGGAAGTGCACCCGTCATGTCAGCAAGTCCACCAACCTTGGCAAACGGAGTTACTTCGGCAGCAGCAAGGAGAATGTTCATGGGCGCAAGAAAGAAGCGTTTACGGGATGGCAAATATACGTGTCCATGGAGCTGAAGGCCGACCGTGCTTTCTCAGCGTTGTCCACATTTGTGAATAACCCATACACTGTGGATCCACTTCCGCTCATCGAAGCATAAACGGCAGATTGTTCATATAGATCATGCTTAATCGTTGCAAGCAAAGGATGTTGAACAAAGACTGTAGGCTCAAAATTGTTTATAAAGAGATCGCGCAAATAGCCTTTATTATCAAGGACTTGAGTTAAGCTTTCCACTAATTCACCTTTTAACTCTCCACGTGTAATCCCCAATGTGGAATACGCCTGCGATGTATCGATTTTGATGCCTGGGCAGATAAGAAGCACTACCCACGGAAGGTCTATGTGCAGCGGAGTAATACTCTCGCCCCTACCTTCAACGAGTGCAATACCAGCACGTAAGAAAAACGGCACATCTGAACCCAATTGCTCTGCAAGAGGTTTCAGGCGGGCGCGGGTAGAATCCGAAATGTGGTGTCCATTCAGTAAAGCCATTCCGAGAAGTGCAGCTGCTGCGTCACTCGAGCCCCCTCCTAAACCTCCGCCGGTAGGGATGCGTTTGTGGACTGTTATCTTTGCGGTTCTGATCTCTTGCGGAAACATGGTAGTATAGAGTGCAATGGCTTTGCTGACGAGGTTATCGGTTGCGTTGGCAGTTACTGGAGGGATGCAGATGACCTCAGGAGCGTCAGACTCAGAAATTTCGAGAGTGTCGTGCAGGTCTACCGCAAGAAAGATTGACTGGATGTTATGAAAACCATCCGGGCGTCTATCGAGGACTTCAAGTCCAAGGTTGATCTTGGCACATGCTCTCAGGCTGAAGGAGTTCATAGTTGACATTGGCAGTGAAGGAACATGCAAAGTTATGACAGGCAACAAAGCCCAGATCACATATTCTAGCGAAGTAGCGCGAAAGGGCATTCACCTGGCCTCGCTACTTATACCCATAATCTATTTACAGCTTGACCATGTATTGGGGCTTGCCATTGTTTTGGCGATGACTGCAGTGTCGATTACGCTAGACATGCTCATGCATTACAACGCCTCAACACGTAGGGTCTTGTTAGCTGTTGTTGGCCCACTACTGCGAAAACATGAGCTGCGAGAGGATCGATTCTATCTTACAGGGGCATCATGGGTGCTCATTGCAGCATCAATGTCATTCGGAGTGTTTCCTACCATTATTGGCGTTACGGCCTTTACTGTGTTGATCGTGAGTGATACGTTTGCAGCCTTGATTGGAAGAGCGTATGGTGAAAGGGCATTCCTTGACAAAAGCTTCGTGGGTACAATCACATTCATAACCACGGCCATGATTGTTGTTTTAACGTATGCAGGTATCTACGACACGCCGTGGACATTTATCGTTGCTGGTTCTATAGCCAGCGTGGTTGGAGGAGTGACGGAGGCTGCATCTACCCGATTGCGGATTGACGATAACATCTCTATACCACTTAGTTTCGCAATAACGATGTGGGTGCTCACGGCACTTATTTCCATTGTTGGTTTGTCAGACTTTTCCAATGTTATACCATGATCATACCACCTAGATCGTCGAACACAACAAAATGGGTTTTTGCAGTTCTATTGGGAATCGGAGTTGGAGTGGGCGCCTTCTATATGTGGTATCGTTTTCAGGCGTCATCACTTGATGGATATTACATCGAGACCGATGGATTTACAGACGTAAAAGGCAATGAGTTGGCCTCTGTCCACTTCATTCAGGTTGAGGCATATGACTCGATCAAGTCCGTGCTCGTAGCCAATGAAGTAATTCAGAACAGCACAATACATACATCGTCGGATGTTTCAAAAAAACGTCGATTCTTATTCCACTTCTACACTGCAACAGATACAGCCGCTCTCACAAAAGACATGATTGATGAGTTGGCGTATACGAGTCCGACAATCACTGATGCACCATCAACACTTCTTGTGATCACAAATGGATACGTGGTTCAAGAAATTTTTGAACCAAACATGAAAGTACCGAAGCTCGTTGAGTGTCAGCGAACACAGTTCTACATGCCTCGTCCGGGCATTAAAGCGCAATCAGTAAAGTAGTAGGCGAATGCTTATTTCCTGAATTGACTATTCGTCCACTCAGAGAAGAGGTGTTTTACTTTGTTGCGTTGATATTTCCCTGTTGATGTAACGGGCAAAGCATCAGTAAAGACAATCACCTTGGGCGACTTGTGAAAGGGTAGGTTTGATCGGCAGAACGCCAAGATCGCGGCAACATCTGAATAGCCATCATTCGGTACGATAAGCGCTCCAACTTCTTCGCCGTACATGTTGTTTTCAAATCCAACACATATGCCGGCCTTCACACCCGGAGCACGATTAATAACCTCGTCAATTTCTAATGGTGCGAGGTTCACGCCTCCGCGGATAATGAGCTCTTTGAGTCTCCCGGTGATAAAGTAGAAGTGCCGGCCCTTTTCGTCGAGAACACGAAATCCTTCATCGCCTGATCTAAACCATCCAAAGGCAAATGCTTCGGCATTAGCACGTTCACTGGCATCATAGCCACTCATCACGTTTGCGCCGCGAATGACAATTTCGCCCCGCTCTCCATCGGGCACAGGCGCCCCTTGATCATTGTGAATTTCCATCTCATTACACGGAATGGCAACACCGATAGAGGGAAAGCCATGGTCTTGCATCCACGAGTGATGTTCCGTGGCGCTGAGGTCAGTAGGCAGGAAGCACGAATAACATGTTGTTTCTGAAAGTCCATATCCGTGGATGACCGGCACACCATATGCGGTCTCAAATCTCTCCGCTAATTCACAGGTAAGGGGGCCAGCACCACAAATGATATGTCGAAACTGTGACTCAAGAAGTTTTGCGCCGTCTGCGCCAGCCTCCAACAACAATGCAAGCATGGTAGGCACAACGCTCACTACGTGAACCTCCTTGTTGATGATCGATGAAAAGAATCGATGTGTCGAAAACTTGCGATGTAGAACAACGGAGCCACCTGCCGTAAATGGAGCCACAAGTGTAACAATGATTCCGTTTACATGATGAATCGGAAGAACACACATCATACGTTGTTCGTGAGTAATACCGTGCCACTGAGCTATGTCCATGCCGTCGGCAAACAAATTCTGTTGATTGAGTACAACGCCCTTTGGGTTGCCTGTGGTGCCACTGGTATAGACAATGAGACAATCATCCCAGCGCATATCGGTTGTTTCGCTCGGCCACTCATGCGGCGCGAAGGCACGAACGTGGTTATAAAACGCAGGGTCGTTGTTATCAGTATCAACATCAATGATGTGTACATCAACGTTGCTTGTGGCAACATCTAAGCGAGATCGATATTCACTTCTGCATAACACTAACCGAGCTCCACAATGTGAGGCGATGTATGAGAGACGTGCATTATCCTCAGTCATATTCAGTGGTACCGCACATGCACCAAGCAGCCAGCATGCAAAGTAGGCAACCACCGTATCGGGATGATTGTGGCCCGCAACAAGAACTCGATCCCCCCGCGTAATTCCATGGCTCTTGAGCAGCGATGCACAGCGTTGAGCCACATCAATAAAAACGCTATACGACCACGTGGAGCGATTGTCTCGCTCATCCATGTAGATCATCCAGGGCTTCTCTAATTGAGTTTCTGCCTGGTGCTTCATAAGTATACCCCAAGACAAGAACGGCTGGGGCACGTCTGATGCTAGCACGCCACGTGCAGAACGAGCTGGATGAGTAGATGGATGGGTCATGCGAGTAAGTTAATTAGTTCATGGGTTTATTAGTTAACTCAATACACTCGTAACTCTTCTCTTCTGCCATCTTCATTTTCCATTCGCTAAGTTTACGGACTTGTGCTTCTTTACATCGAACTCGGACAGTAAAGCAATGATTGACCTTCGTAGTGATACCCTAACTACTCCAGATGACGACATGAGAGCGGCCATGGCCTCAGCGCGTGTTGGCGATGATGTGTATTCCGAAGACCCTACTGTATTGGAATTGCAAGAGCGAGTTGCTGCAATGTTTGGCAAAGAGGCGGCGCTTTTTGTACCTAGTGGTACGCAGGGCAACCAAATCTGTATTGCATTACACGCTACAACAGGTGAGGAGATCATAGCAGAGAGCAATGCGCATATCTTTCACTATGAAAATGCAGCAACAAGCGTCATTGCGCGCGCGCAGATTCATGGGGTCCCTTCAGATAAGGGCTCTATGGTGTTGGAAGATGTACTCGAAGCCATACGCCCATCGGCATATTATTATCCGCGCACAGCGTTGATCTCTGTAGAGAATACGCATAACCGGCATGGTGGTACGGTACTCTCCATGAGCTACTTAGAGAATCTGCGAGAGATTGCCAATCACGCTGGTATCCCGATTCATTGTGATGGTGCGCGCATTTGGAATGCAATGGTGGCCACAGATACGATTGCTTCTCAATACGGCATTCTCTTCGATACAATGAGTGTGTGTTTAAGTAAGGGGCTTGGCGCACCAGTGGGCTCTCTCATACTTGGAACTCGCGAAATGATAGAGCGTGCCAGACGCTGGCGCAAGATGTTAGGTGGGGGAATGCGTCAAGTGGGAATATTAGCTGCTGCTGGCCTCTATGCTCTTGACGTGAACCTGCCTAAGATTGCCATTGATCACACAAACGCGCGTGTTTTTGCAGAATCAATTGCACTACTGCCTGGGCTTGAGATAGATCTTTTACGTGTACAGACGAACGTGGTTGCCTTTCGCATACCATCGATGACTGATGCTGAGTTTGTAGCAGCATGTAATGATAAGGGGCTCCGTATTGCCCCCATTAAGCCAGGAACAATGCGTGCGGTGTTTTATCATCAAGTGAGCGCAGACGATGGAGCAAAAGCTGTGGAAATCATAGCAGAAGTTCTACGATTCCGTTGAGACTGCAGAGCCCCCTTCCTATCTTTGATTTTTGCATCAACGATTGTGATGGATCTTCATGCGCACGTCAGACAAAGAAGAAGCAACAGTAGGCCATGGACCGGTGTCTATTGATGGTCACGGTACCTTCCATCATCGGCTGCATAGTCGTGTGCGTTCGTATGACGTAGACAGGCAGGGGATTGTCCATAACGCTGTCTATCTCTATTGGCTTGAAGCAGCGCGAATAGAATACTTCCGAGATATAGGCGTGCCGATTGACCGGGCATCCTTCGTCACAAAACATCGCTTTGTTGTTGTAAAGACGTCCATTGAATATGCCGATGCTGCACAATTCGATGATGCATATACGGTGTTCACACGAGTTTCTTTCGTCAAGAACTCGTCCTTTGGATTTGAACATGTTATCCGGCAAGAAAATGGAGCCATTCTCGCAATTGCAGACAGCGTGTTGGTGCATCTAAACCCGGCATCACATAAGCCTGAGCGTATTCCAGATTCATACCGAGCACTCATCAAGGAGTTTGATGGTGACTCCGTTGTCTTTGCAACCGACGCCGGTTAATACTCCATCGTCATCCGCTGTCTGTGTGATATCCCCGTCGCCATAATCAGCCCTTTTTACGTTCTCCATTCGTATTGACGTTACACCAATGAACCTGCTACAGCCCACAGGGCGCTATTTGACCGTAATTTAGCTCCATGGCTTCACCTGAACGACGTGCCGCGGGACTCATCATGATCCGCGCTGATGCTGCCCACTGGGCGGAACCTTTGTACCGCGACGAGATCTCTCGGCTCATCGATAGAGGGGTAGGGGGCGTGGGTGTCTTCCTCGGAGGCCTAGAAGAGACCGCCTTGATGATCGAGGACCTTCAAAGACGGGGCGGTAGGAGCCTGCTCATTGCTGCCGATTATGAGCACGGACTGCCGATGCGCCTCACGGACGGCATAGCATTCCCTCGCGCAATGGCCTTGGGTAAGACAATCCCAGGAATCACGGAGCTCGTAGCAACATGTATCGCAGATGAAGCGCGCGCTATTGGTGTTCACTGGAATTGGGCGCCCGTGGCTGATATCAATTCAAACCCAAAGAACCCAATAATCAACACACGAAGTTTTGGCGAATCCGCAGAAGTTGTCTCAGCGCATGCCGCCGCCTACGTGCGCGGCACGCAGCAGAGGTATGTCATCGCATGCGCAAAACACGCACCAGGGCATGGCGATACGCAGGTTGACTCGCATATGTCGGTTCCAAGAATCGATGTAGCACCAGAGGTTGCTGTAGCGAGAGAGTTTGCCCCATTCAAGGCTTGCATCGATGCGGGCGTTCGATCAATCATGGTTGCGCACATTCTTGTCCCATTTCTTGATCCAAAGTTTCCCGCTTCGCTTTCACGATCGATCGTTACTGGTCTCATTCGTGAGTCATGGAATTTTACGGGGCTTATCACAACAGACGCAATGGATATGAAGAGCATATCCGAGGTTTGGTCAAGTGGGGATGCTGCTCTGCTTGCGATTCATGCGGGGGTAGACGTTGTGCTCATGCCCAACAATCCGCATGAGGCAATCGATGCTATCAAAGCTGCAATCGAAAAAGGTACGATTACAGATGAGCGCCTGGTGGCATCAGAATCTCGCCTCGATGAAGCACGTGCGTTTGTTGGTGTTCGCTCGCGGTTGACTGATGCTAAGCCCCTTACCCGAGACCGCAATGTAGTTGATCAATCTGCACATGCGATGATTGCGCTTAAAGCCGCTGATGCAGCTATTTGTGTTGAAGGTCAACTCAACGTGCTACCGATAACTCAGTTTACACAGGTTGCAGCATTTGCTGTCATTGATGAATCTGAAACGGACATTGCAACAACGTGGTTTCAGTCTCTTGCTCGAGGTACAGAGATCGATGTGGATTTTGGATTTGTAGACACATCTATCACTGATGAAGACCTCCTTTCATTACATGAAGGCATCGTTGATGCGCAGCTTGTGATTTTTGTCTTCTTTGGAAAAGCGGTTGCTTTTAAAGGCGAGCTTGCAGACATGTCGCGGATTCCACAGATCATTCAACAGATAGCGGCAGACAAAAAAATACTGATTGTAGCTTGTGGCAGCCCGTATGGGGTTGACGTATTGCCAGCCCATACACGTCTGTACACGTATTCTGACACACTGCCGTCACTAGCCGCAAGTGTGATGCGACTCATAGGTAGAGCGGTCAACGAGAATTAACGTAATTTGACCTGCTTTTCGCACTACAATTGGCAACAAACCTCGGAAAGTGCTTTGGCTGTGGCTTTTGCGGACTTTAGTAATTACGACCTCTTCGAACGGAATCAGCTGTGACTACGCTTCTTGTTACCGGCGGTGCAGGATTTATTGGTAGCAACCTTGTGCGCATGATAGCGCATGAAGGTCGCTATCGCGTAGTTGTGTTTGATGCTCTTACATATGCGGGCAACCTTGAGAATCTCGATGGTTGCATCAATGGCTCGCTGGTCTCATTTGTTCATGGGAATATTCTTGACAGAGACCTTGTACGCAGCACCTTGGAGCATCATAAGGTTGATTCAGTTATACATCTTGCTGCTGAATCGCATGTTGATAGATCGATCGACTCAGCAGCCCCCTTCATCGAGACAAATGTACGTGGTACACTAGAGTTGCTCGAAGCGTCTCGGTCATGCGGCATTTCGCGATTCTTGCACGTATCAACAGACGAGGTGTATGGTACGTTGGGGGCAGAGGATGCACCGTTTACGGAGTCTACACCGCTGGACCCAACATCGCCCTACGCTGCGTCAAAGGCTGCAAGCGATTTGCTTGTAACGTCGTTTGTACGAACACATGGCATTAATGCCGTCATCACACGCTGTTCTAACAATTACGGCCCATTTCAGTTTCCAGAAAAATTCATTCCACTGATGACCCTCAACGCAATCGAACAGAGGGCTATGCCTATTTATGGGGATGGCAAACAGGTGCGCGATTGGCTCCATGTGGATGATCATTGCAGGGGTCTCCTGCTTGCTCTAGAGGCAGGTACGTCTGGTGAGATCTATAACCTGGGTGGATTCGCAGAGCGTGTAAATATGCATGTGGTGCATGAGATTTTAAGGCTCACAAAGCGCGATGAGTCTCTGATTGAGTATGTGGCTGACAGGAAGGCGCACGATCGTCGCTACTCCATAGACTCTCGCAAAGCGCAACAGGAATTAGGATGGATGCCATCATGTACCTTTGAAGACGGACTTCGGCAGACAATTGCATGGTATGAGGATCATCCAGAATGGTGCTCTCATGTACGCAGTGGAGAATACCGTCGGTTTTATGAATCACATTACAACACGTCACTCTAAGGATTAACAAATGGCGCTCCGTCGTGTCGGTCGTCCACGTGCAAACGTTAGTAAGCCCGAACAAAAACTCATGGCAAGCATCCTCGATGGTTCCATGACCGTGGGCATTGTTGGACTTGGGTACGTTGGTTTGCCCCTTGCCCTCGAATTTGCCAAAAGCGGAATCCGAACCATTGGTATTGACGTGAGTACCGAGAAGGTGAAGAGTCTGCAGGCAGGGAAGAACTATATCCAAGATCTCAACGATACAGAGATCAGAGATGTTGTTAAGAAGACAAAACTTCTAACAGCCACAACGGACTTTTCCGAATCCAAACATTGCGATGTGGTTTTCATTTGTGTACCAACCCCATTTACTCCGAATAAGGATCCCGACATATCGCACGTTGTTCATGCAACAAAAGGTGTAGCAGAGCACCTGCGAAAGGGTCAGCTCATCATTCTGAAGAGCACAACATTCCCTGGTACAACCGAGAAATATGTGAAGCCTATTCTTGATACTGCGAAGCTTGAATGTGGCAGAGAATATTTTCTTGCATTTTCTCCAGAACGTATTGATCCGGGTAATCGCACGTGGACGACAAAGAATACCCCTGTTGTGGTAGGGGGCGTCACCAGTGCCTGCACAGACCTTGCAATTGCCGTTAACAGGCGCATTATTGATGAGGTTGTGCCAGTGAGTACGCCTGCGGTAGCCGAAATGGAAAAGTTGCTTGAGAACATTTTCCGAAGCGTAAACATTGCCCTTGTAAACGAGTTGGCTCAGTTGTGTGATCGTCTCGGCATTAATATTTGGGAGGTAGTAGACGCAGCCAAAACAAAGCCATTTGGTTTTATGCCATTTTATCCTGGTCCTGGCATTGGTGGTCATTGTATTCTGATTGACCCGTACTATTTAGCGTGGGCAGCACGAGAAGTAGACTTTGTTACCAACTTCATTACACTTGCAGCAGAAGTTAATGAGTCGATGCCGTTCTATGTGCGTGCAATGATTGAACGCGAGATTGCCAAGCAGCCCGTGACACTTAAGAATGCCCGAGTTCTGCTGCTAGGCATGGCATTTAAAAAGGACGTTGATGACTTGCGACACTCACCAGCGTTGAAGGTTGCAGAGCTCTTGATAGAAGACGGAATTGAGCACGTCAGTTATTTCGATCCTTTTATCCCGTCGGTTGAAGTTCACGGAAAACGTATGACATCTCGATCAGCACTTACGCCTGCATTCATAAAGAAGCACGACGTAGTTGTGATCACAACCGATCACTCGGCTTTTGATGTTGATATGATTGTGAAATATTCAAAAGTGGTGATAGACACACGCAATGCAACAAGAGACGTACGTGGTCATCGCAAGAATGTTGTCCTGCTTGGAGATGGAAAGTGAAGCGCATCCTGTCCGTAGTTGGGGCCCGCCCCAACTTTATGAAGGTAGCACCAATTCATCGTGCATTTGCCCAGTATGCTGAAACGTGGGAACACCACATTGTGCACACCGGACAACACTATGATGCCGCTATGTCTGACGCCTTCTTCAGCGACTTAGATATGCCCCATCCATCGTGGTTCTTAGGAGTTGGTAGTGGATCTCATGCAGAGCAAACAGCACGCGTCATGACTGGCTTTGCGCAGGTGTGTATGGAAGCCAAACCCGATTACGTGATTGTGGTAGGGGACGTTAACAGCACCATTGCTTGTGCGTTGGTAAGCGTTAAGCTGGGGATACCAACGGCTCATGTAGAAGCTGGACTGCGGTCGGGCGATAGATCGATGCCGGAAGAGATCAACCGAATGGCAACAGATGCAATTGTTGATGAACTCTTTGTGACCGAAGAAAGTGGCATGAAGCATCTGCGTAATGAAGGTGTTGCTGATCATCGTATGCACTTTGTTGGCAATACGATGATTGATTCCCTTCATTATGCATTGCCAAAAGCAGTCAAGAGCACAATCGTGCATGACCTTGTATTGAAGCAAGGGAAGTATGCGTTGGTAACAATGCACCGTCCAAGCAACGTTGATGACCCTGAACAACTGCGGATGCTGATTGATGTCTTGACAACAGTTGCAATAACTCAGCCGCTCGTTTTTCCCGTTCATCCTCGGACGAGAAAGAGTCTCGCCACTCTAGCTATGGAGATTCCAGAAGGCATTCTCATGGTGGACCCTATGGGATATGTGGACTTTTTAGCGCTTATGAGGTCAGCCTCGTTTGTTTTAACTGACTCGGGTGGTATTCAAGAAGAGACAACAGCTCTTGGCGTGCCATGCATCACAGCTCGGACTACAACAGAGCGCCCTGTAACCGTTGAGATTGGAACGAACGTCCTGGTTGAGCCAACGAAGACTGGAATACTCGGAGCAGTGAATCGTATACATTTGGGCGAAATGCACAGGGGGCAAATACCTCCTCTTTGGGATGGTCATGCCTCAGAACGTATTGCTTCGATTATCACATCACACTATTCGTAACTTTGCAGCGTCGGCAAGTCTCTTATACCACTGTTTAGAGTTCGGATGCACCGATCTCCCTGCTTTGTACGTAGCACCCTCACGTACCTTATCGTTCTCCTGGTTCCACTCCATGCCGCAGCGCAGGGTGGTGGGAGCTCGTATGATCTTGATAGGATGGGCGCCTCAAGCCGCAGCTTAGGAAGTAGCTCCTCTCTCCTTTCAACAGCTCAATTGCCAACTGATGATGTTGTAGACCCTTCAGTGTATTACCTAGGGCCTGGCGACGTATTGGCATATCAGACTACGGGGCTAGACTTTTCGGAGAAATTAGTAGTTGTAACCCCCGAAAACACGATCATGATGGAGCGCTCGGGTGTTCTCAGTGTTGCGGGAATGACGTTGCAGCGTCTAAGAGACACGCTAAACGTGATAATGAAGTTGCGTTCAACGAATGTAGAACTCTATTTGACATTACGTAGAACTCGAATTGTATACGTCACCCTTCGAGGCAACGTAACGTTTCAAGGCACGTATGCCGTTCCTGCCTCGATGCGAGTTTCAACCTTTGTTTCGCTTACGCGTCAACCATGGTTGCTGAGCAAAGATGGTGGCGCAGGGGTTATGGAAAAGTCTGGTGGTGTAAATACGAGTTCTACAAAGGCGCAAGAGCTCACTCGATCCTCTGGAGAAATGCTTGGGCCGTATGCCATGCGAAATATCTCTATTCGTCACCGCATCGGCTCACACACCGCAGACCTTCCGAAGTCTCGCCTACCTGGATTCTCCTATCTTGATCCGCACGTTCGAGAAGGAGACGAAATCACCGTACCATTTGAGGATCGAACATTACAAACAGTGTCGATATCCGGTTCGGTAATGTCGCCAACGACGCTTGCATATAAAAAGGGCGATAGAGTTTCGCTCTTGTTGGCAGCGGCAGCAGGGCCTACTGATGATGCAGATATTTCTCGAATTGTTCTCGTACAATCTACGGGCAGCGGCAAGCAACCGATTACTGTAGATGGTAATTTTCACGTTGTTGGAGAAGACGTAGAACTAGAGCCGGGAAGTAGTGTCATCGTTGAGCGTAAGGCCGAAAATGTTGCCGCACAGGCACAAGGTGTGATTCAGGTTTATGGAGAAGTTGTCCTACCTGGTGCTGTCGTTATTGTTCCTGGCGTAACAAAGCTGAATTCTGTGTTGGCAAGTGTTGGTGGAGTATTGCCGGGAGCATCTTTGGGATTGTCGTACGTTGTTCGTCCAGAGCACGGTTCGTCTACAATGTCACAACAGCGCGACGATGCATTTCGCACTTTCCAATATTCGGATCTGAAGCTCGAGGATACCACCAGGTATCAGATAGACCAGCGCTATAGACTTCCGTATGTTTCGTGTGACATGCAAGTAGCCATGCGAGATTCCAATTCGTCGGAAAATATTGCTTTGTTCCCTGGCGACATTGTGGTGATTCAACAAACACCAGATCGCATCTATGTTTATGGACAGGTAGCGCGTCCTGGTTATGTATCGTTTTCTTCAAAGAAACATCTCGACTGGTATGTGCAGCATGCAGGCGGCTATGCCACAGGCGCACAGACTGGGCGCGCACGCATTATTAAGGGCCGCTCCAGGGTTTGGGTGGAGCATGATAACGCTGTGTTTGTAGAACCCGGTGATGAGATCTATGTTCCTAGGCCGCCAGATATTCCCGTTGGAACAGAGCTCCAGACCTATGCCATCATTGCTGGTATTATTACGAGTATCGTTGCCCTAACGGCAACGATGATCTCGATATTGAGATAGCAAACGCATGCCACTCGTCGATGGTGCGTGTGCGCTAGTCTTCGTTTGCTTCTTCGCACTCGTGTATGTACACGTGCTTTATCCATTTGTTGTTCGGATATTTTTCCGCCCGCAACGAACACAGAGCGCACCACTGGTGCCAGAGACAACGTCTGCGTCAATACTCATTGCGGCCTATAACGAGCAAGAGCTCATTGAGCAGTGTCTCCGTTCAGTTATTGCAGCAATCCCTCTAAATGTGCGCGTGGAAATACATGTAGGTGACGATGGATCTACTGATAACACAGCCAATATTGCCGAGCAGATTGATGAACGAATTGTTGTTCGTCGTTTTTCTCGTGGTGGAAAAAATAGGACGTTGAATGCTTTGATTGAACATGCACAAGGTGAGGTAGTAGTCTATTGCGATGCTGATAGTATTCTAGACCCTGGTAGTCTTGCCATACTTTTTCAAGACTTGAGAGACCCAGAAAATGGAGCTTCCATTGCACACTCAATGGTGTTGGATGGTAACCATAAGCTGAAGACACTCGAAGATGAGGTGAGTTACCGCACGCGTGAACATCGCTTGAATCTTGCTGAGTCTGATCATAGTTCTACCGTAACATCTTGTGGGTCGTTGTATGTGGTCAGAAGAGAATATGTTCGTCAGCTTGTGAATGATCGTGTTGCCGACGACTGGTTCCCGCTTTTAAAAGTTATTGAATCCAAAAAGCGCGTGCGGATGTCGCCTAACGCAATCGTATCCAGTGTGAGAGGAACAAATCTGAATGCTGAATTTCATCGCGTTGCCCGCGGAACGTCTGTAGGAATTCAGACATTGCTCTGTTTCAAACATTTGTTGCACCCAAGAGCAGGGTCCGTTGCATTCTTCTTATTGTCACATAGAGTTCTGCGGTGGGCAAGTCCGCTGTTCGCTCTTAGTATTGTGGCTGGAGTGTTGTTCACATACTCGAGCCCAGAGATGTTTATTCCACTGACACTCGGATTAATGTCTATTGCATTCATGGTGTCTGTTGGCTATCTCGGTCATCTACTCAAAGTTCATATTCCTGTCGCAAAGACGTTCTTGTACGCGTTTGTCATGACGAGTGCAATGGCATATGGTGTGCTGAAGGTATTCACGAATCAGAAACCCGCTCAATGGGTGCCTGACTCTCCTGTATCGAGTTAGATGTGAGCACTTCTCCTCAATCATCGATTGCAAAACGTGTGCTTACTGGCAGCGCGTGGATTCTTGGAACGCAGGGTTTAATCTTGGTGCTCGTTTTTCTTGCGCAGAGAATCATTTTGTCTACGTTGACAAAAGAAGAAAATGGCACGCTGGCTTTTGAGCGCAGGATGACGGATCTCATCGTTGGAATCATCGTCGATTTTGGTATGAATGGCATTATCATTCGTCGGGTTGTTCAGCATCCAGACCGCGCACCTCAGATAATCTCCTCCGCAATTGCCTTTCGACTTGTTATGTGGATTGTTGCAACTACAGCAAGTGCTGGGTATGCACTGGCCGCTGGTTATGCAGTTGTAGACGTTGTGATTTGGTCTTTGTACTTGCTGATTGCAGCTCGCACCACCATGCTTCGGTATGCAGCAGAAGCCCCGTATCGTACTTCATCTCGATTCCACGTCATTAGCATTCTCGGTGTGGTTGACGCGCTGTTGTTCACGGCCTTGATTTATGTATTCCGTGCGCAGCTTACGCCATTCACAGTAATCGCAGCGTATGCTCTCTCTGCAATTCCAGGATTTACTATTCTCGTGTTGCTAGACCGAGGTAGATTCATTCGGCCTTCATTCGTAAAGTGGGGTGAGATCAAAACACTCGTGCGAGAGTCCGTTCCCGTGATTTCTGCTGTAGCATTAGTGGGTCTACACATCGCGCTCGATACATTCCTGCTTGAATGGTATGGCACAAAGCGAGATCTTGGAGTATTGAGTGCGGTTTATACATCAATTGGACCTTTCCTTGTTATTCTACCTCAAGCTGTTTCGCTTGCAGTGATGCCAGAAATTGCCCGGCTTGGCATAACAGAAGTAGCAAGACGGAGAGATATTGTTCTGACAATTGTGCGATTGTTAGTGGTCTTTACCGTGGTGATCGTCTGCGTTGCCGGACCTTGCATTCCAGTGTTTATTCAAATGGTGAGTAACGGTAGATATTCAGCAGAGTACATACAATTCTTTTGGTTTCTTTGGACAGCACCATTTGTAGCCATAGTAGTGTTCTCCCAAGAGCTCGCAATAACAATGGGTCAGCAGCGCTATAATATGTGGCTGGCAGTTGGTCTCCTGACTTTCACTGTAGTGTTTGGCTTTGCCCTTATCCCAATCCTGAATTCATACGGTGCAGTGCTTGCTCGGCTTGCAACAGTCACTGCAGGAGCTGGAATTTGTTTTGTTGTATTGCGGCGTATCGTAGGTGAACACCTAGATTTGTTGCTTGTTGTTCGGATCTGCGTGGTGATTATCATGGGCATGGTAGCAACAACGTGGTTGTCATCTCATGTTCAAGCATGGGTGGCAATCGTTGGGTCGGTTACGGCTGCCCTTGTTGCTTCTGTTGCAATGGGGCTTCTTGTACGCTCTGATATTCGTTTTGTCAATGGTTTACTTCGGAGATCTTTGTAGAAAAAACATGTCAACGCTCATTGAACAATCATCAAATCCCATCTCAACTCAGGCGTCTACAACGCCATCGTTGCGTTATGGCATCCTTGTTCGTCCGCGGCTGATGCAGATGTATTTTGATCTTCTTGCCTTTACACTAAGCTTTGCGGTGTATCAGCTCCTTAGAGCATTTGTGTTGACAGACCTACGCAGTTTTACAATTGAAGACCACGTCATTATTGCGTTAATGTCTTGCGCGTATTGGAGTGTTGTGTTTTGGTTGGGCGGACTTTATCGCGACTTCTACATACGATCGCCGTTTGATGAATTCTTTACAGTAATACGGCATACGTTTTTTGGTTCGGCAGTAATCTTCTTGTCAATCTTTGTTACAAGCTCAACAGAATATCAAAGTAATCCTCGTTTTGTCTTTGTGGTGTATTGGCTTGTTCTTTGCGCGTTGGTTTGCATCGGCAGGCTAGCAGCAAGGCAACTCCAGCGACGATTGCGAGAACATGGCATCATCAAGATTTCAACAGTACTCGTGGGGTCCGTTGCACGCCTTCGCGAATTGATTGTTGACTTGCACAACGAACCTGCCTGGGGATATGATGTGCTAGGAGTGATTGTAGTTGACAAGACGGATTCACCAATAGCAGGGCTTAACGCACAAGTATTGGGTGACATGAAGAATGTGCAGTATGTGATGCAAACACTCCGTCCCAGGGAAGTTCTTGTAACGATGGATCACAATGATCACGATGCATTGTTGCAGGTAACAGCACAAGCTGCCGATGAAGGTTGTTTAGTAAAAATTGTCCCTGATCTATACGAGATATTCTCTGGTCAAGCTCGTACTCAGCAGATCTATGGTTCGCCCCTGATCGAGGTGAGTCCCGAACTCATGCAGCCATGGGAAGAGTTTGCCAAACGCGCACTTGATATTCTTGTGAGCTTGATTGCACTTGTGGTTGGTATGCCCGTATGGGTGCTCACTGCAATAGCAGTAAAGGCTACCTCTAAAGGGCCTCTGTTCTTTGTGCAAGACCGCGTTGGTAGGTACGGCCACATCTTTCAGATGGCAAAATTCCGATCTATGTATGTAGACGATCAGAGAGGGCCAACGTGGACAGATCAAAACGATCCTCGCGTAACACCTGTTGGTAGGTTTGTGCGCAAGACACATCTCGACGAGATACCACAGTTATGGAATGTGCTTAAGGGCGAAATGTCACTCGTTGGTCCTCGCCCAGAGCAGCCATACTACGTTGAGAAGTTCACGGAGATGTTGCCATACTACAGGCGTAGACTCAAAGTGCGTCCAGGCGTTACAGGTTGGTGGCAGGTAAAGGCGCGGTCTAATCCCGAATCATTGGAAGAAATCAAGCAACGACTCCGTTATGATTTTTTCTACATTGAGAATATGTCATTCAAACTTGATCTAGAAATTATGGTTCGCACAATTTTTGTCATGCTCAGAGGACACGGCCAAGCATGAAATCTATTATCTGCATACCCACGTTCAACGAGAGCGAAAACATTATTCGCATGATTGATGCCGTGCATGCCCTTGTGCCGGCAACAGACATCCTTGTGATAGATGATGGATCTCCCGACGGCACTGCACGCCTTGTTCGTGAGCGCATGGCTGTTGACACACGCATCCATATCGTGGAGCGCAGTGGCAAACTCGGCCTGGGTACTGCGTATTGTGCAGGGTTTGCATACGCGCTTGAAAAGGGGTATGACATTATTATGCAGATGGATGCTGACTTCTCGCATGATCCAAAAGATTTGCTACGGTTTCTAGATGAGATTCAGGACTTCGATCTGATTATCGGATCTCGATACGTGCAGGGAGTAAACGTCATCAACTGGCCCATGAGCAGGCTGCTCTTAAGTTGGTTTGCGAACATCTATACACGAGTCATTACAGGCATGCCTGTAGCCGATGCTACAGGGGGCTTTAAGTGTTTTCGCGCCGACGTGCTGAAGCGAATTGATCTTGCAAAAATTCGTTCAAACGGTTATGCATTTCAAATCGAGATGAATTACAAGACCTGGCGTCTCGATGTTCGGATGAAAGAGATACCAATCATATTTACGGATCGCGTGAGTGGTGTTTCAAAAATGAGCAAGAACATTGTGTATGAAGCTGCCTTCCTTGTATGGAAGTTAAAACTCGCTACGATATTCTCTTTCGGAAAATATTAAGGATATGAATCAAGAGGCTACAACTGATGTATCACGACCAGACGTAAGTGTTCTGATCGTGAATTATAATGTGAAAGACTACCTCTTGCAGTGCTTGCGCTCTCTTGAAGCTTCGAACTCAGGCATAGATGTTGAGATTATTGTTGTGGACAACAATTCACAAGACAGTTCTGTTGCAGATCTAACACCAATGTTTCCTCATGTTACATGGATCTCGTTGCAGGAGAATGTAGGCTTCGGTAGGGGCAACAATAGGGGGCTCACAGAGTGTCGCGGCCGGTATGTGCTCTTTCTTAATCCTGACACAATAGTTGGTCAGGATACATTAGCCACGATGGTGCGATTCATGGATGAACGTCCTGACGTAGGCATTGCTGGCTGTAAAGTGTTAAACCCAGATGGTTCATTTCAAGTAGCATGCCGTAGGGGGCTACCTACGCCGTGGGTGTCTTTCTGTAAACTCTTTGGACTGCAGTCGCTCTTTCCAACGTCGCCACTATTTGCGCGTTACAACCTCACCTATTTGCCCATCGATGCAACGTATGAAGTTGATGCATTGATTGGTGCCTTCATGATCTCTCGCCCAGAAGTATTGCGCACACTAGAAGGATTCGATCCTGCATATTTCATGTATGGCGAAGACGTTGACCTCTGTTATAGAATTCAAACGTTAGGTCTCAAGGTTATGTACGTGCACACTACGAGCATTGTCCACTACAAGGGCGAGAGTACCAAGCGTAGCTCCATAAACGAGATTCGTGTCTTCTACGACGCAATGGAGATATTCGCACGAAAGCACTTTGGTAGTTCTTTTATTTTTATAACTCTGCTCAAGCTAGGCATTGTGTTTCGAGGCCTGTTAGCGAGGACGCTAAGAAAGAGAGTAGAGATTGCAACCTGGGTTGCCGACATTATTTGTATCAACATTGCGTTGTTGGTTGCCACCGCTTTGCGTTTTGATGGCCCATTTGGATTTCCTGCCTACGCGTACCCGGTAGTGCAGGTTGTGGTCTCAGGTGTTCTCACTCTCTCTTTGATTGCTGTTGGAGAATACGTTGAGTACCGACCTACAGTGCGCAGAAGTATCGTTGGTCTGCTCTTTACGTTCTTTGTGTTGTCATCGCTTACGTATTTCTTTAAAGAATTTGCATTCAGTCGTGGTGTTGTCTTAATGACGATCGGATTTAGCGCCATACTGTTTGCCATTACTCGTGCAGGTCTTTCTTTTTTCGATATGCCTCGCAATGCGAGAAAGAAACGGATTCTACTTATTGGAATCAATGAGCATACAGCGCGCATGATCGAAGAACTGCAAAGGGCAGAGCATCGTCACGCTGAAATTGTAGGAGTGGTTGCAACAAGCCCCTTTACAGTTGATCGATTTTGTGGTATCCCGGTTGTGGGCGACATGAGTTACCTCTCTCGAATTCTTGGTGTAACAAATGCACAAGAGGTGGTGCTCACCGATGCAAGCGTTAGTCGTGAGCGAGCCATGGATCTCATGATTGCGTCTTCGACCTTTCGAGTCCGGTTTCACATGGCCACTGAATACGATGACATTGTTACAGCCCGCATCATTAATGATGTTGCTGGCATCGAGCCAACAGTAGCTATCCCACCGCTTATGCGCTTTCGCAATCGCTTTGTGAAGCGCTCAGTTGACATTGGCATTTCCATCATTGTTTTGACCTTGGGTCTTCCTGTGATAGCTTTGTCTTCTGGCAGGGACGGTCTTCGTCAGTGGATAGATGTATTCTTGGGCAGTCGAAGTATTGTTGGGCTTTTTCCGGATGGAAAGCATCGCACATCGGGTAAAACCGGCCTCACGGGTCTTGTACAGATTAGTAACCCAGGTGCACTTTCTCCACAGACAATTATGCATCTCAACGATTATTATGTGGACTCTTACACGATAGCACTTGACGTTGAGATATTTCTGAAACACATCTTACGGCGCAACCGTGGCTAGTACCACTACCCTCGAATTTGAAAAACCGATCGTTGAGCTTGAAAGTAAAATTGAGGAGATGAAGGCGCTTGCCGACACGCTCGATATTCAACCGCAGATCGATGACCTTGAACGACAGATTGAAATCTTGCGTTCAGAAATCTATCGCAATCTTACGCGTTGGCAGAGAGTTCAGATTGCGAGGCATCCGGATCGCCCCTATACGTTAGACTATATAACGCATTGCTTTACTGACTTCATTGAGCTGCACGGAGATCGTGCTTACCGTGATGACCCTGCGATTGTTGCTGGTTTGGCTACACTGAATGGCCGCCACGTCATGGTTGTGGGGCATCAAAAAGGACGAGATACAAAGTCCAATCTGTATCGGAATTTCGGTATGCCAAACCCAGAAGGGTACCGCAAGGCATATCGCCTATTTGAGACAGCGGAGAAGTTTGGGCTACCAGTCATCTGTCTGCTCGATACTCCTGGAGCATTTCCAGGCCTTGAAGCAGAGGAGAGAGGACAAGCCGAAGCAATTGCGCGTAATCTCAAATTGATGTCGCAATTGAAAACGCCCATCGTTATTGTCGTCATTGGTGAGGGAGCTTCAGGCGGCGCGCTTGGCATTGGTATAGGTAATCGAGTGCTCATGCTAGAGAACGCATGGTACTCAGTGATTGCTCCTGAAAGCTGCTCATCCATCTTATGGCGCTCATGGGACTATAAAGAGCAAGCTGCCGAAGCACTTCGTCTTGGCGCAACGGATCTCATCAAAGTAAAGGTTATCGATCGTATTGTGCCCGAGCCAGTAGGTGGTGCACACCGAGACCCAGTTGCAATGTTTCAAACAATGGTCGAAACACTCACAGAAGAGCTTGATGCACTTTGCAAGCTCTCTGGGGAAACACTTGTCAAAGAGAGAAGAGCAAAATTCTATGACATGGGTGTGTGGACCGAAGCGTGAGCTGCAAACTGAAGTTTGTACAGCTTCGCATATAGCGCGTCAAGTTTTAACAGCTCTTGGTGTGTTCCCATTTCTGCAATCTCGCCGTGATGGAGAACGATGATTCGATCAGCACGCTGAATCGTAGATAGTCGGTGGGCTATAACGATTGATGTGCGACCCCGAAGGAGTGTTGAGATAGAGCGCTCGATGATGTGTTCCGTCTCAGTGTCAATACTCGACGTAGCCTCATCAAGGATGAGAATATCTGGATCTGTGACCAGCGCACGGCAGAATGAAATTAACTGCTTCTGGCCAACACTCAACACTGCTCCCCGCTCACGTACATTTGTATCGTATCCACTTGACAACTTCTGAATGAAGCTATCAGCACCGAGTGCGCGAGCTGCAGCCTCAACGTCTGCTTGTGAGATCTCCGGGCGACCCAACGTAATATTGTCAGATACGGAGCGCGAGAACAGAAAAACATCCTGAAGCACAACAGCAATGTGTTTGCGCAGATCGCTCTGACGTATATCGCGAATGCTCAGTCCGTCGATGACTATATCGCCCCCTTGAAACTCATAAAATCTACTTAAGAGATTGATGATTGAGCTCTTGCCCGCGCCTGTGGCTCCTACAAGAGCTACTGTTTCGCCCTTGTTAACTTTAAATGAAACACCGCGAAGCACTGGTGTGGTGCCATCGTAGCTGAAGTCTACGTTGTGGAATTCAATGCTGCGTTGAAGCGTGTCGAAGGAAGTTGCACGAGGCGCGTCGGGCACCGTCATATCTGTATCGAGCAGAGAGAATATGCGTTCAGAAGCAACCACACTTGATTGCAATGTGTTGTACTTTTCCGTCAGATCTCGAATGGGACGAAAGAACATTTCCGTGAACTGTGTAAATGCAATGAGCATACCAATTGTCATCACACCAGAGAGTATGTTGCCCGCGGCGTACCAAACAATGATTGACAACGCAACAGCACTAAAAAACTCTACCAACGGAAAGAACGCGGCGTAGAGAAAGATTGTCTTGTCTTGTAGTACGCGGTGTTCCTTGTTGATCTCAGCAAACTGCTTCTCCATACGCTCTTCTTGTCGGAATAGCTGTACTACTCCAATTCCCGTCACAAACTCATTCATGAAAGCATTCATGCGGGCCACTTGCCGTCGAACGAGACTATAGATGACTCTAACCTTTCCACGAAAGATGAAAGATCCTATAAGAAGGAATGGCAGAATCGTGATTGTAAGCAACGTCAATTCATGGGATGTGCTCCACATGAAGTAGAGAATCCACACAATCACCATCACATCTGAAATCATAAGCACAACGCCAGATGAGAAGAGCTCATTGAGCACCTCAACGTCGCTTGTAACACGTGTTACAATCCTTCCAACAGGTGTTGTATCATAGAAACGCAGAGCAAGCCGCTCAACATGACGGTATAGTGTGTTCCGAATGTCTAGCAACACGCGCTGCCCAACCCACGTCATCAGAAGGGAGAGACCATACTGCATAGCCCCCTGAAGAAAGAGCAATGACACAATCACAGCAACAAAAAAGAGCAATCCCTGAAAGTCGTTCTTCATGATGTGATCGTCAACGGCAATCCTCGTGAGATAGGGACGCAGGGGGCCAAGCGCCGACGATACGAGCGTTAGCACAACGGCCCCACCTAGCTGCGGTCTGTATGGCGTGAGGAAGGCAATGAGCCTTCTCAGCAGCCGATAATCTACTTTTTTCGCATCGGTTGATTCTTGTTGCATCTCTGCAAGATACGGATGCGCAATAGTACGCCATCGCGCCCCCTCGCGGATGGATAACGAATGTCACTCCAAGCGAAGCGAGAAAACGGAGACTCGTTGAGGGACGTATTGAGGGTAACCCCGTACCTTTGTCTTCATGATCACATTTACTCCGTATGGGGCTGCCGGTGAGGTTGCTGGCTGCGCGTATCTTGTTGAGACGCAGCACTCAACCATACTTGTTGACTGTGGCATGTTTCAGGATAATAAGGGTGATGACTCTAAGAATGTCATTCCGGATAAGATTCACAGAATAGATGTGATGGCATGTTTGCCAGTCTATTCTGAAAAACTGAAGGTGTCATGATGCGTGTTGAACATGATTTTCTTGGTGAGCGCGAGATTCCCGACAACGTCTATTATGGCGTGCAGACGCTGCGTGGTGTGGAAAACTTCCATATCACGGGAATCCCAATTGGTCTTGCTACATCATTTATTGCGGCATTGGGGTATGTAAAAAAGGCCGCTGCGCTTGCTAATCGCGACTTAGGTGTGATTGACCCCATGATCGCTAACGCTATATGTCAGGCCTGTGACGCAATCATTGCAGGACACTTCCACGATCAGTTCGTTGTTGATGTGATTCAAGGTGGAGCGGGTACTTCCACTAACATGAATGCGAACGAAGTAATTGCAAACGTGGCCTTGGAATACCTTGGTAAGCCCAAGGGCATGTATGATGTTGTTCATCCAAATGATCACGTCAATCTTTCGCAGAGTACAAACGATGCATACCCAACGGCGTTTCGCCTAAGCCTCTACGCTGAAATCGGAAAACTTATTGCAGCTCTTGCAGCGTTGCAACAATCATTTGCTCGCAAAGGTGCAGAGTTCAAGGATGTAATCAAGATGGGGCGTACGCAGTTGCAAGATGCGGTGCCAATGACGCTTGGTCAAGAGTTTGAATCGTTTGCGGTAAACATTGGCGAAGACGTACGTCGCCTCGAAGAGGCACGTGCACTGATCACTGAAGTAAATCTTGGCGCAACAGCTATTGGTACAAGTATAAACGCCCCTGAGGGCTACCCAGCTTTGGCTGTAAAGTATCTTGCAGATATCACTGGCGTGCCTGTGATGTTGTCACACAACCTCATTGAGGCAACATGGGACACGGGCGCCTATGTTCAAGTGAGCGGCGTTTTAAAACGTGTGGCAGTAAAGCTGTCAAAGATCTGTAATGATTTGCGACTCCTTTCATCTGGTCCCCGCTGTGGGTTTAATGAAATCAACCTCCCGCCAATGCAGCCGGGCTCTAGCATTATGCCAGGTAAGGTTAACCCTGTTATCCCAGAGGTTGTGAATCAGGTCTGTTACTTGGTCATTGGTAATGATGTAACGGTGACGTTTGCGGCGGAAGCAGGACAGCTCCAACTCAACGTTATGGAACCTGTGCTGGCGTATTGTCTCTTTCAGTCAATCGAAACATTAACTCGTGCCTCCACAACTCTGCGAGAGCTTTGCATTGATGGCATCACGGCTAACGCAGAACACGCGCGTAACATGGTGATGAATTCCATTGGCATCGTTACTGCGCTCAATCCGATTCTTGGTTACGAAGCAACTGCAGCTATTGCCAAGGAAGCATTTGAAACTGGTGGGTCAGTTATTGACATTGCTCGTGCTACGGGGCTCCTTGATGATGACAAGATCAATGAGATCTTTAGTATTGAGAATCTTATGCATCCAAAATTTATTCGTTAATTCTACCGTAGAATGCAAGCGCAAATCCCAAACGGAAAGTCACCGGTGTTCCAGTTGTATAGTGAATCTCAGAAACTGGCAGCTGCATGCCTGTTTTTGTTGTTGCCAGGGCCGTTGCGCAGAAAAAGGTGATATACATTGCGTCCGAACGCTTGTAGTTGTAACTCGGATTGGTAATATTGCTCGTTGATAACGGTATTGGATACACAAACGATTTGTAAAAGGGCATTTATGACAAAGCACGAGATCTATGACGAGATGGTGAAGCTTATGCAGGACTTTACAACTGCGCACAATTCCACCAAGAAGAAGGATGCTGCGGCGGCTCGCAAGGCTGCAGGCGCGCTCAAGAAACTCGTTACGCCATACAATCAGGCATCTATTGCCGAGGGAAAATCCTCATAAGACAAGCGCAGGCTTGTTTTTGTATAAACAAAGAATCTAAAAAAAGGTATGTCCGATTGCTCGGACATACCTTTTTGTTCGCCCCGTAAGCGATTATTTGAGTTTCATGACGTGCCGCTGACATCCCACATCAACGTATGCTGGTCACTATGTGCGGAACTCCCATTATTGTGATATTTTAGGATGTGTGGAGTCCAGACCCCACGGTAAAAAACGGGGCGTATTCTGAAAAGCCATACGAGTAAGAAGCAATTAAGTCTCTATCATGTATAAGAACTTTACTCTAGCGGATAAACTGCTCTTTGTCTCCGCTTTGCTCTCTTTGATTTACTCAGAGGTGCTATTCTATAACGGAGATGCAAACGAAGCGATATTTATCGGTATCTGGGTTCCAAGCATACTAGGGTTTGGTATCTATTTGAAACTGCTAAAAGGAGAGAAGAAGTGAATGAATCATCGTCAATCCTTTCTGGTCTCTTGATCTATTTCGCCGGATTCATTACGATACTGTTCTCCATCGCCTGTAGCTATGCCCTTACCGATGGATGGAACTTCAAAGGTGATAAAGAGAGCTGACTCCCTCACTGCAGTATCTGCAATACCGTATGCACCCGAGCATGTACATCGTGCACGTTATGCGAGCAGTGCCGAATTGATGTTGCGAGAGGTCCGCGCGATAGCATGCTATCGCGCTTGAAGAGGATCGTTCTTGATGATACAGTTGAAAGTAGGTGGTTGCTGGGGACTTCGCCCGCAACAGACCACCGGACCATGTGGTTTGCCATTCTTCTAAGCGCTCGGCTGTCTCAAATTTGAAGGCCTTACAGATTTCTCAAAACAAACGCCTGTTTTCCAGCCACCAGAATATAGACTCCTGTGGACAACTCCGAAGGCAGATAGAAACTAAATGCGCTTCCTTGATCGACATGAATGTGTTCAACGTGAATAGTCTTTCCTGTCGACGAAAACAATGCAATATTGAAATCTCCACTGATCGTTCTGGAAAACACTGTCACGCAGTTGCCAGCTATCGATGCATAGTCTTCCACATCGCCTGCAGTGCCTACGCCCGTGGTTGACGGTGTCACGGTATACACGCCAGTCGATGTTGCCATTATCATCTTTGTCGAATCCAATCCGTCTAGTAGATTGAACACTTCTCCAATGTCTCCAACGGAGAACTCTACTCGATTGAACTCTTCGCCATTACTCAACACCCGATAACAACTCTTCTCATGAACAAATACTCCGTTGTCCGTCACACTAAGTCGCACGTCTTTGCTTAGGTCAAATGGTAAAGGGGTTGATGACCTGATCCAATTGAGACCCATATCGGTTGACGAATACAAGCTTGGACGTGGGTATGTCAACGTACCTTCAGAATAACCTGCCAACATGTACAAAACGCCATGCTTGCTCTGCTTGAGCGAATAGCATCTCAAAGAGAGTGATAGCTCATCATTAACCATCTTCCACTCAGATTCTTGAGCTCTCCGTTGTAGCACTCCATAGATAGGATACTGCGAGGTGTCTGTTCTACCGTCAAGCCAATACGTTAGCGTTCCTGCAGTAATAGTTCCTGTCGATTCGTCAAATGTTGACGCAACAATTGGTAGAACGTTCACGTCACGAGGCCAATTATCAGGGTACTCTGTAAGCAATGCAGTAGATGAAGAAAACGAATACCAGCCTGGAGTTACTGTGTCACGATAGTTGATTTCCAATAAGACAAGAGCTTGACCCTCAGAGATCGGCCGAACGTGATTGACTCTTCTTGGTGCTGTTATTAACTTGAAGTATTGTCCCATTGAGTCTTGTCCAGCAGACACATACAGGTTTTCTGCCTCCCACATGTACGTGATGTTCTTGAATTGGCATGCACCGTCAACCACAACAATTTGCGTTGTATCCACGCCAATGCTAAACAACGGCTTCCATTCACCACTCGAAAGTGTTAGAACGTGCGGAGCCAATTGGCCTGATCCAAACATGGTTGCAGTTACATGGTCACCCACCGCGTGGTTGAAGATGGCCGGCGTTTTGCTTGAAGGCCAAGGTATCGTGGCTTCGAGCCTATCGTCGCGGTATGCCAGAATTCGATCTTGACAAAGCGCAAGGACAAGGCCCTCGTAGGAAACTACTTCGAACAACACTTCGGCAGGAGCAACAATTGTACTGTCTACAATTCGCAGACCCTTCGAATCAAAAACGTATATCGGTGAACCTGTGTTCGGAGCATTGTAAGTTTGATACAATCCAAAAGTGGAGTCTGTTAGCCTTGATAATGCGTTTGCTTTTAAGGCAGACAGTACTGGTTCACCTTGTATCGCCGGCGGGCATTCAAGTGTCAGTGATAGCTTGTTGTTACTGAGAACAAATGTTTTCCCAAGCTGATCAATTGATGAAGATTGCTTATGTACTGAGTCTTCTATTTGAACCCAAGTTGAATCAACAAAACTGAAGCGTTGATATCTTGTTTCAAAGGGTGCGCTGACATCTTGACCACTTATTGTCAGTATAAAGTTCTTGCAATGAAGGTTATACTCAAGAGAATGAATATTAACATTTCGAAGGGGTGGAGCGAATGTCAGAATCTCTTTCTGTCCAGATGAACCAAGAAGATCACTTTGAATTGTTCCAAGTATCTTGTTGCTTCCGACCACCATCAAACCGTCAGAGGACTCACAAATCTGATATGAGTCTACTGAAAACGATATGTGTTGAAGAAAATCGACAACTCCATCTAAGTTCAATCGCCAAATGTTCTGTTTTGAATCCATAAGCAACACTGTTTCAGCGATCCCTAGCGATGTAGTAACAATCACTGTACCTGACGTCGGTCGGTATTGCTGAACCCAAGTGGTTTCGATGCCAGACATCTGCCAAACTCCCGTTCTACCCACAAATATTATACGCCCACTGACGTTGAATATTCGTCCATACACTTCTGTGGCATGTACCCCTGCATTCGACACAGCCTCCATCACCTCTTGGCTTCTTACTGGAAGTTGCCAAGAGGTGATGCAAACAAGAACTATCAGAATTAATCGAAGCATAGGTAACAATCAAGTGTTAATGGCCACAGAGTATGCAAGTCGTATGAGGACCATTACACTCACCGACAGTTTTGCCTTTGTTAAGTTTCTTAAGCGTTACTGACCTGCTCCCCAAAAATACTACCAACAGAAATGATAGTTTGGTAGTCGAAAGGAGCTCGGTATGGGACGGAAACATCACACGGAAGAGCAGATCATCGGCATGTTGCGAGCAGCCGAGGTTGTTGTGTCCAAAGGCGGTACCATAGACGCCTTTTGCAGAGATCAAAAGATCACGGAAGCCACGTATTACCGATGGCGTAAGATCTACGGCGGTGTAGGTCTAGAGCAGGTAAAGAAGCTGAAAGATCTTGAGGCCGAGAACCGACGATTGCGAAGAGCCGTATCGGATCTGACGGTAGACAATCAGATTCTGAAAGAGGTAGCCCGGGGAAACTTTTG